>CAYSYX010000368.1:7743-9543 GCA_964435055.1 uncultured Polyangium sp.
GCCATCAGGTAAAACCAGCCGCCTGCGTAACTCGCGACGACCACGAGGAGCAACGCCGGGAAAATGCGTTTGACGCGACGAGCGTAGAACTCCGAAAAACGAAAGGTCTTCTTATCGAGGTTGTCAAAAATGATCGTCGAGATCAAAAAACCGGAAATGACAAAGAAGACGTCGACACCAATGAAGCCGCCTTTCATGAGGGAAGGGAAGGCGTGAAAAGCGACCACGGACAACACCGCAACAGCTCGCAGACCATCGATGTCCGGCCGATATTTGGGATGTGACGGATGCGGCGATGACGTTGACATTGAACCGGCGCACGATACGACAACGCCCGATGGGCGGCAAGTTTCCGACGTGCATTGCTTCGGGCATTTCCCGACGGTAAATATCCGGGGCGGTTTTCGGTTATCGCCTGATTGTCGAGCCCCGGTCGTCGACCATAGTCTCGGCCATGAAGCGCGTTCTTCTGCTCGCCGTCATGCCGCTCGCTTGTGGAGGCAACGGAAATTCGTCGCCGGACGCTCCTCGGGCTTTCGAGTTGCGGGCCATTGCGCCGAATGAATTGCGTACACCGGCCGATTTTGCGGGTATTGAGGACGTGCGTGCGCGTTCGATGGCCCTGTTCGGCGAAGCCGGCCGAGTCTTTCAACATGCGCGGTGCTTGAATTGCCATCCGAACGGGGATGTGCCTTTTCAAGGAATGCAATTCGAGCTGCATGATCCGCCCGTCGTGCGCGGACCGAACGATCACGGCGTCGTGGGTATGGAATGCACCGGGTGTCATCAGGATCGAAATCAATCACTCGCCTTCGTACCGGGCGCGCCGCATTGGGCTCTGGCGCCGATCGAAATGGCGTGGGTGGGAAAAACCTTACGCGAAATTTGCGAGCAAATGAAAGATCCAAAGCGAAACGGTGGCAAAACGTTGGCGCAAATCGTCGAGCACAATGCCCATGACGAACTCGTCGCGTGGGGGTGGCATCCCGGCCACGGACGTGAACCTGCGCCGGGAACCCAAGCGCAATTGGGTGAGCTCGTCGCCGCCTGGGTCGAAACGGGCGCCGAATGCCCCACGGAAGGAACCAAGCCATGAGCATCCGTTTTCGAGTCAACGGCGTGGAGCAATCGCTCGATGTCGACCCTGAAATGCCCATTCTGTGGGTTTTACGAGACGTACTCGGCTTGACGGGTACCAAATATGGATGCGGTCAAGCGCTTTGCGGCGCTTGCACCGTGCACCTCAATGGCCAACTCATTCGATCGTGCGTGACGCCCATACGTCGGGCCGAAGGGCTCGAGCTGACCACCATCGAAGGGCTTTCTCCAAATGGCGATCATCCTCTGCAAGTGGCGTGGATCGATTTGCGCGTACCGCAATGCGGTTATTGTCAAGCGGGGCAGATCATGACCGCCGCCGCGTTGCTCCGCGCCAAACCTCGACCTTCCGACGAAGAAATTGATCAATCCATGGCGGGCAATCTGTGTCGCTGCGGGACGTATTCGCGTATTCGAGCCGCGATTCGCAAAGCCGCCGGTATGCAGCAGGAGGAAGAATCATGAGCGGCCGGATCGTTCTTCTCTCGAGGCGCTCGTTCCTGGTCGGGCTGAACCTGTCGGCGGCCGGATTGGCCGTGGGATGGGATGTTCGGGCCGACGAACCCAGTGGAGCGGCCGGTCCGCACCCGCCGGTTGCTTTTCGTTCGGAGTCGCATGATCGGGATTTTGCGCCCAATCCATTCGTGCATATCGCCCCCGATGGTACCGTGACGATCGTTTGTCATCGATCCGAAATGGGCC
>CAYSYX010000369.1:0-9531 GCA_964435055.1 uncultured Polyangium sp.
GGACAATATGAATACGTTTGCGCAAACGATTCTCAATGCGGGAATCGATGTGCACGTGGTTCTGATTGCCAAACCCGGCGACCCCAATGGCGGGACGATTTTCAATCCTGATCCGGGCATTTGCATTGGCCCGCCGCTGGCGCAGGGATTTTGTCCGGGTGGCTCGAAGCCGCCGAATTATCAACATGTCGAAGTGGCGGTGAACAGCAACAACGCGCTCAATCGATTGCTGGAAAATTATTCGGGCTACAAGGGCACTTTGCGTCAAAATGCCGTCAAGTATTTCGCCGTCGTCACGGATGACGATTCCACAGATGCTCCGAACAATTCGGCCGGCGCCTTCATTGCCAATGTCGATGCGCTCGATCCGGGTTGGTTCGATCAATGGAAATTTTTCGGCGTATTTTGCACCGGCGGTTGCAACATTCCGCTCGCGTGTGCGAGTACGGGCGACGTGTACAATGCGCTCGTGGCCCAAAAAGGAGGCATTGCCGGAGACTTGTGCGGCGGAAACAGCAATGGATTTGCCGCGGTTTTTGCGGCGCTGGCGCAGACCGTCGTGCAAAGCAAAAAGCTCGATTGCCAATGGAAGATCCCCGTCCCGCCGGTCGGGCAGGTCTTCGACAAGACCAAAGTCAACGTCGAATTCACGGGTTCGGGAGGAAAAACGCCGATTTTTTATGTCGCGGATGCGGCGTCCTGCGGCCCTCAAGGCGGCTGGTATTATGACGATCTCGCCAATCCGACGCTCATCAAAGTTTGTCCGACCACCTGCGCGGCGTTCCAAGCGGATGCGAATGGGAAAGTGGACATCCTCTTCGGATGCGACACGCAGGTGATTCCGAAATAGTCTCCCCGCCCGGAGCCGAGTTTGTCCGGGCGGTGAAGCCGCAGAATCAATGCTGAGGATGCAGCGCGATGAGCGACTTGATTTCCTTCAGCGCCTGGTCGTTTCCCGAGGGATCGGCCGCTTGAATCAAGACCAAGGCATCATCGAAAGCCTGTTTGGAAGGCGCTTTCAAGGCTTCGGCGTAAGCCACGATGGCTTTCGCTTTCGGTAAGCCTTGCTTTTGCGCCGACAGCAAATCGCCGACTTTCATCGTCACTTCCGTTTGCTGATCCAAATACGACAGCGGCGTCTTCCACTTCGCCCGCACCGTAATCGTATCGGCGGGGTCGATCACCATCGGATCACACGCCTTCAGCACCTGATTAAAGACCATTGCATCGCCCGGCGCCAAGTGTTGCGGCTCGATTTCTTGCGGATTGGACGAATACTCCTCGCCGTAGAATTTGTGCATTTGGAAATACCACGGCATCGTGAGCTCCACTTGCACGCCGCGAGCAGCCACTTCCATGACTTCGTCGAATCGATTCACAAACATCGTGGTCGCTTCTCCGGGATTGTCCAGATAAACATAAGCGCCGCGCCCCTTGTCCGTCACGATATCCATGAGTTCGTCCGAGTATGACAATCCGGGACCGGCGCCGACGCCGACCAAGTAAATGCCTTCTTTGTCGGCGTCTTTTGATTTCAGGCCGATCAAATCGGCGCTCGTGACGCCGACGTTCGCACCGCCATCACTGATCAAAATGACTCGATTGAGGCGATCGGGCCCATAATGTTTTTGCGCAAGCTCGTAGCCCTTCGCCAAACCGCTGTCCAAGTCCGTGCCGCCGGCAGCTTCGAGCGAATTGGCGATGGCGAGCACTTGCACGTCATTCGGACCGGTCACAATGCGTCCTTCCATGACGACGTTATTTGACGTATTCCACGTGACCATATTGACGATATCGCCTTCCGCGAGGCTTTTCGCGATTGCGGCAATGGTTGCTCGTTCCCGTTCGATGGCCGGACCGCTCATGGAGCCGGAGGTATCCAGGACAAACGTCATGGTCATGGGGCGTCGGGGTTTTACGGCATCGAAGGAGCGAACGCCGATTTGGAAGTCGAATTCACCCGGAGCGGCTACGGCGTCGAGCTCGGGGAAGATGGCCAATTTCCCTTGGTCCGGCGCGGGATATTCGACATTGTAATAATTCAGGAATTCGTACGTGCGCACTTCGTACGGCATGGGCGCGACACCGAGACCCAGCAATTCGCGCGTATGCACCGGCGAAGCCATCGAATTGGAATCGTCGGCGGACAAATACAAAACAACGGGCTTGGACTTATCGAGCGTATCGCAGAGAGGAGGTTGCGCATCCTCACCGGCATCCGCGGTACCGTCCGGCGGCGGGGGCGGCGGAGGCGGCGGAGGCGGACCAGGCGGCGGAACCCCCGGATTACCCGCACCGGCTCCGACATTGCCGACATTGCCGGCGGCCCCGGTGCCTTCATTCGCAAAGCCCGACTCACTGTAGGTGTCTCCACAAGCGACGAGCACGGCACTTCCAGTCACGAATGCCAGCGTAAAAAGCGCAATGGATGAACGAGCGGGTATTTTCATGGAGACCTCCGAGCCAAAGTGAAAAGCAATCCTCATGCCCTGAACATTTGATTGTCATTTCATATTGATGCCACGAACCCCACCGCATCGCGCCGGCGCAAGTTGGCACACGGTCGGAAGGCCATATCACAGCCGAGCGGTGATGTGGGGCTCGGTCAGAATTTGTCATCGCGGCATCGGATCGTGATTTTCTATGCGTACGCGTTCGTGATAAAGGTGGCGCGTGAGGGCGTCCATGTTGCCCATTGGCGACAAACCGCGCGTCCCGAGGGGAATTTGCCTTGAAAGCCACCTACGCATTGAGCCAACCGACGATCGTCGTCGGCGAATCGACCAAGGTTTCGCTCGTCATCCGATTTGGAGCGGATGGTAAAAAGGAGGACGTTCCGCGACGGAAACTGAACTTGAGTCTCGTACTCGATCGTTCGGGTTCAATGGGCGGCACGCCTTTGCGTCAAGCCATCAAAGCGGCCCAAGAAGTCGTCGGTGAAATGAGCGATCAGGATTTGCTCAGCGTCGTGATTTACGATGACGATGTGGAGACGATCGTTCCGCATGCCAATGTAAAGGACAAGAAAGCCATTCAGCAGCGGATTGGAAACGTGCGCGCGGGTGGTTGCACGAACCTCGCCGGCGGGTGGCTCGAGGGTATCAAGAACGTCAAAGCGCATGCAAAACCCGATGAAGTCAATCGCGTTTTGCTGCTCACGGACGGTCAAGCCAATATGGGCATTACCGATCCGGCGGTCCTCAAGAAAACAGCCGGTGAAAAAGCTCGAGAAGGCGTCGTGACGACGACGCTCGGATTCGGTTCGGGCTTTAATGAAGATTTGTTGATCGGCATGGCGCGGGAAGCCGAAGGCAACTTCTACTTCATTGAATCGCCCTCGGACGTCGAGCAGGTATTCAAGATCGAGCTCGAAGGTTTGTCCACGGTCGTCGGGCAAAACGTCGTGGCGAACGTGCACCCTTCGGAGATCGTGGAGCACGGCTGGGTGCTCAACAAATACCGCACGCAGGAAAAAGGCGAGGAATTGGTCGTCACGCTCGGCGACGTGTACGCCGTCGAAGAAAAAGTATTGGCGCTCGAAATTCAAGTCAAAGCGCCCAAGGCGGGCCCCATCAATTTGGCGCGTGTCGGGTATACGTTCCAAGCGGTCGTGGACGGGTCGATCAAGGACCTCGCGGGCGAGTTTGTCGTGACCGCAACGGCGGGTACGGCCGAAGAAGCCGCGGCGGCGGCGCAAGATTTGAAAGTCGTAGGTGAAGCCCGACGTCTCGAAATTGCCAAAGCCAAAGACGACGCCGTCGAGCTCGCGGACAAAGGCGACCACAAAACGGCTGCGCAGAAGCTGCGCAAATTGGCCGAAGATTTGCGAAATTCGCCGCTCGCCAACCAATTCGAGTTTGCCGAGGAAATGGAGCAGCTCGAGCACTTTGCCGAACGCCTCGAAAAGAAGGCTTTCGACGGCAATATGCGCAAAGAATTGCGCGACCAATCGTATCAAGCGGGTACGCGTAATCGCGGGGACCTCGCGCAACGCGGCACGACGGGTGGTTCGTCGGCGAGTTTGCAGACGACCACGAGCGAAGACGGCGGCGTGGTGCTGAAGTGCGAAAAGGAAGGCGGAAAACTGCGTATCAAAGTGGTCTCCGACGGATACGATTCCACGAAGAACGTGCAATTCCCGCGCGCCATTCGCGAAGAAGGTGTTTCGTACTTGGTCGATCAAATCGTGCCGAGCGCCGATGGCAGCTTTTATCGCGCCCAAGGCAACATCCGTCGTTTGCTTCGTCCCGGTGAAACCGTGGCTCCGGCGGGTGGAGCGCGTCGTGTGTCGAGCTCGTCTCCGTCGAAGGCTGCGAAAACGCCCGCTACAGCGGCCGATTTGCCGACGTGCACGGATATCGGCAGCGGCATTTTGGTGCAATGCGTGCCCGAAGGAAAGAAATTGCGTGCTCGCGTCGTGACCGACGGATTCAATCCGAATTGGAACATTCGCTTCCCACGCAGCATTCGCGAGCTCGGCGTTCTGTACGTCTGCGAATCCGTGGTCGAAGCTTCCGGCGGCGGATCCTACGTCGCTTCCGGCGAAATCAAGCGGTTGATCCAGTAAAACCCGTTCCTCGAACGCGGCCTTCACCCATACCGGTGAAGGCCGACACGCTTTTCCATTCTGCGCATTCCCCGAAGCGCAATCAGCGCAACGCTCATTGCTCGAATTGCGCAATTCAACCCGCTCAAGAGCCACAAATCCCAGCTGCATCTCGGCATGACGAATGCTACGATGCCGCCGTATGTTCAAGTTTCTTCGCCTTGCCCTCCCCTTCTCCGGCGCCCTGTTTCTCTCCGCATGCAGTCATGATCAAGGCAGTCGCGATTATGACGTGCAGCGTTATGATCTCGTCGCCGAATACGATTGGCAAAAGAATCGTCTCGTCGCGTCTGTCGACATCACCCTGCTCCCCGGCAGCGACGGAATGCAAAACATCGATCTCGACAGCGCGGTCGAAGTTCAGGCCGTTCGTCTCAATACGTACGGCGATGTCGATTTCGAGGTTCAGGCGGAAAATCATTTGTGGGTATCGCTCGAAGACATCACGGTTCAAGCGGGAAAACCCATTGTCGTGTCGATCGATTACGAAGCATTGCCGAGCGATCATTTGCGTCCCATTGGATCACGCCGAGGTGACCCCATCGATATTCGCGCGGTGTTTACCGATTCCGAGCCTCAAGGGGCGCGTTATTGGATGCCCACGCATGACGATCCCGCCGATCGCGCCGTGTTTGCTCCGAAATTGCGTATGGCAGCGCGGGAAACGGCGATCGCCAATGGAACGGTCATGGCCGATTCGACCGAGGGTTCGTCGCGTACGATGCGTTATGAAACGGCGTACCCATTGCCGACGTACCTGATGGCTTTTGCGATTTCCGAATTCGAGGTGCATGCCACAAAAGCGGGAAAGACGCCGGTCGAAGTTTGGCATCGTAAAGGCGTGACGGGAAATCATGATGTCATGGCCGGAGAGCTCGCGCGCATGATCGGCGAAATGGAGCAACGTTTCGTGCCTTATCCATTCGAGCGATATGCGCTGGTGTTGCTGCCGGGGCATGCGGTGGGCGGAATGGAAAACGCGGGAATCACATTTCAGCGGGAAACATCGACGACGGCTCCGGGTTTGGCCGGGGACTTGTACCTGGCGGCGCATGAGCTGGCGCATCAATGGTTCGGCGATTTCATGACGGTGCAATCGTGGGACGACGTGTGGATCAAAGAAGGCATGGCGACGCTGATGGAAGCGGACCTCGTGCATGCGCATCTGGAGACGAACGGCGCGGCGACGCTGCACGGGCACACGTACGGGGTGGCGGACGGGGACGCGATTTTCGCCCCGGAAAAACTCCCGAAAGACAAATACGATTCCGGGCCTTATGGTCGATCGGCTTGGTTTTTCACGCAAATACGGCGTGTGGTCGGGGACGAAGTTTTTTTCGGCACGATGAAGCAATTGCTGGAAACGCATCGCATGGGCAATATCCGCACGGAGGATGTGGTGCAGGCATTCGCCCCCGCATTCGAGCCTCTCGGCGCGGACAAACTGCGTCGCGCGCTCTCCGCAAAAGCTTTACCCAAATTGGTTTTTTCCGAAGCCGAGCAAACGGTGACGTTGACCGACGGCGAAGGTGCATTGATCGCACCTATGGAATATGCGTGGGTATCCGCGGATGGAACGAAACATCGGCGGCTCATCGTTCGCGGCGAGCAGCACGTGATTCAATCGGCGACTCCGAATGATTTGCTCGTCCTCGACGCGGACGACGTTCACCCGGTATGGGAAACGTTTGTCCCCGATGAGGCTATCCCCGATTTCGTCAACTTGCGGCGAATTCCCACGACATCCGAGCAATTGGAGATGTTTCGAAGTTTGTCGGGCACGCACCAACGCCTGGCGCTCGATCAAACGCCGCCCGCTGTTTGGCCGATCGAACCGGCGACCTTCGGATCATTTTTGACGGCAATGCATTCCGATGCGGCCGTGGCGCTCGGGTTGTACCGTGCGTGCGACGTCGCCGAGGAAATGCCGAGTGCGCAATGGACGGACGTTTTGCGAACGGCGTTTGCCACGCAGCCGTCGACGTTTGGTTTGTCGGCCGTCGGTTCGTATTCCACGTGTGCCGAAGTGCTGGGGGAACCTCAGCCTTGGGACGACGCATGGCAGAAGTTGGCGACGGGATTGCCGAATGCGGACATTTCCCACGAACGGCTGACGTTTCTGGCGCGTTTCGATGCGCAGCACAAATCAGTTTGGCCGGGCGTATTCGAAAACGCGGGCTCATTGCGTACGCGCCTCATTGCAGCCGGGCGCGCCCCGGCGACGTTGGAAACGCATGCCCAATTTGTCGAATGGACGGAAGCGAATGACTCGTCGGAGGTGTTGCGTTCGAGTCTTTTGGTTCGTCTTGGAACACTCACGCGCGCCTGGAAGACGGAATGGCAAAATGGAAATGCCAAAGGGAAGACCGCATTTGAAGCGGGTTTGCATGCGCTCGGCACGGTCTTGAAAAAAGACGCCGCGCGTCCCGCGCATGCGTATGCGTTGTGTACGGTGCGCAATTTGCTCCGCGATTGGCAAAACGTGAATGGCAGTGACCAGCTCGTTTTCGACCGGAATCGCTGGAATACATTCGTCGCCGATTTGAACGGCGCACCTTTGTCCGAACGAGCCGCCGAGATCTCCAAAAACCCCGACCTTTGCAATTGAGGTGCATGATGAAGCGTTCGTTGTTGTTTACGTTCTTCGTGTGTTCGCAGCTTGTTGCGTGTACGCAGCCCGATGGCCCCGCTCCGCCCGACGAAATAGACTTTCTGGACAAACTCCGGGCCATTCCCGGGGTAACGGTGCAGGAAGGGCCGACGACGGTGGCGGATTATCGTTATTTCGTGCTGGAATTCGATCAGCCCGGGGATCACGACGCGCCGGATGCTTCGCCCCATTTCCAGCAGCGTGTCATGCTGTTGCATCGTAATGATGATGCGCCGATGGTCCTTGGAACCTCGGGGTATTTCGCCAATACCTCGAAACCTCGATTGTATGAGCCGGCGCAACTGCTGGAAGCGAATCAATTATGGGTCGAGCAGCGCTTTTTTGCGCCTTCACGGCCGGATCCCGCAGATTGGTCGTGGCTGACCATCAAACAAGCCGCGACGGATCATCATCGCATCGTCGAAGCGCTCAAGCCGCTGTACACAGGCAAATGGATTTCCTCCGGGGCCAGCAAAGGAGGCATGACGTCGGTGTATCATCGAAGGTTTTTCCCGAACGATGTCGAAGGCACGGTGGCGTATGTGGCTCCGCACAGCGTGGGGACGTCCGATCCGCGATATTTGGATTTCGTGGCGAACCTGGGCGACGCCGATTGTCGAAAAAAACTTGCTGATTTTCAGCGCGAAATCTTGATTCGTCGCCCGGCGATGATGGCGTCATTGGCTACGCTGTCGGGCGCTCATGGGTACACGTTCGATCTTCTGGGTGAAGATCAAGCGCTCGAGACGGCCGCCGTCGAATTTGCCTTCACGTTTTGGCAATACTTCGACGCGAGCCGTTGTCCCAATATCCCGACGGCGGCGTCGACGGATACCGAAGTTTGGGATTTCCTTTCGGAAATCAATCCGCCGATTTATTGGTCGGATGCGCAGGTATTGGGATTCGAGCCGTATTATTGGCAAGCATCGGTCGAGCTCGGGTATCCGGCGCTCGAAGAAAGCCATTTGAGCGATTTGTTGAAGTACCCGAAATTCGATGTGCCGACGAGTTTCGTCTTGCCGGGTACGGGAAAAACCCCGACGTTCAAGCCGGAAGCAATGCAGGACGTCACGCAATGGCTCGATACCGAAGGCCTGGGGATTCTGTTCGTGTACGGGCAAAACGATCCTTATTCGGCGGCCGCGTTCGACATTGGAAATGCGAAGGACACTTTCGAGTTTTTCGCGCCCGGGAAAAACCATTTCGCAAAAATCGTCGACCTCGTGGAAGCCGATCGCCTGGTCGCATTCGACGCGCTGGAACGCTGGTCGGGAAAGACGCCGGTGATACCGGCGGGACAGCCGCTCGAAGTGCGCGAGACTTTTCGTGAAAGGTGATGATTCGAAGTTTGTTTTGGACTAACCTACGCGCACCTCCGTTTCCAGCGCTGCCAATCGGGCTGCAATCTCATGGTCACCACTGCACCTCTTTCGACCCGCTCTGGTTCTCGATAGCGGCGAATGTCTCATTCCAGCCGATAACAAATAACCGCACGTTCGGACCATTGTCACCTTCATTGGCGGAGCTACCGACGTGAAGCTTCGGCGAATGCCGCGCGATAGGCCGGCAAGAGCCGCGCGGCACCAGGAATCGCAAGGTGATTTCCGTCGCTGTACAACGATTGCCCACCACTCGCGACGATCGCCGGTCCACCCCCGGGTGAAAGTGCAGCGACGCTGTCAACCACAATGACCCCGGTGGCGATGACGTCGCGTTCCAATGCATCCAGCCCGCGAGTGTGATGACGCAAATCACTGAGGCTGATATCGCCATGTGACGGCGCCCAACCAAAAATGGTTCGCCATGCCAATTCTTCCGGCACGCTGACCATATAGCTCGGCGTCTGCCGCTGAAAGATGACCCGCACACCGAGCGCCTGCAATTCCTTGATCGTCCGCAGCAGCGCAATCGAGAATTGATCCAGCTCGTAGGGATGTTGTGCGCCCGAGGGATATTCGTCGAAATAGGAACTCCAATACGCGACCAGCACAACCTCACGAATTCGTTCTTGTTTAATCAACTGGAACACGGCGTCGGCATACGGAATCGACAACTCATTGAGGGCATATTTGCCCCAGGAATAATACTTGTGCAATGGGGCTGAGGACAAGTGGGCGGCTATGTAGCCTTTGCGGCCGGTTTCACGACAAACCTCATCCATCACGCCGGCAACGGCCATGGCGTGGCTATCTCCCCACAGCAGGACGGAGGCGGGGATATTGGGGTCATTCACGCCAAACACCGGGAGTCTTTTCGTCCGCACGTGGTGTGGCTC
>CAYSYX010000370.1:0-9522 GCA_964435055.1 uncultured Polyangium sp.
GTGGATCACGTCCAGACCGTCGCTGCATGAGATTCGATTGACCTCGCGGGAGGACAAACGTACGGCCTGGGAATGCGCACATCCATTCTCCGTTCACGATTTGTTTATGCGAGCGCCGTGCTTGGTTCGGCGGCTGTTTTTCTTGGCGTAACGGCGCCCGGTTGCGGCACCGAAGCCGAATCGTCGCCTTTCGCAATCGATAATCCAAACAGCGCGAATTCCCCGGCGATCGTCGTTCCCGACGAACCCGCGGTGATGAAAGGCCATCCTGCCGCGGCGTTACGAAACATATTTCCCGAGCAGGCCGCATTGGTTCTCGAGCAAGCGTCGGCTTTTGGAGAGCATCCCGAAGGGTTTTGGCACAGGTTTGGCGGGGCATTGAATGCGGACCCGAATTCGACTCCGCTCGTTGGTTCGTTCGGGATGCTCGATGCGTTTCTCCCTCGAAATGGCGACGACGCGGTGCGGTTGGTCCTGGGAAATGGATTCGAAGTTCGCGTGCGGGAAGTCGGCGCGGCGGGTCCCGGGCAAACCATTGAACAAGCGGTGGCGTATCGTCGAGCCGGTGGGACGTCATTTTGGACGGTAGGTGCGGGAGGCGCCGAGGAATGGTTGCATTTGTCTGCGGAATACGTTCGGAGTGACGTACCCGTTGCGGCATGGGACATCGAAGGCGGAACGTTGCGCGTGATGGAAGACGGCAATCGCGCGGCGGTGTTTGATGACGCCGGGGTCGCGCGCGTGTGGGTGACGGCGCCTTATGCGTATTCGGCCACGGGCGAACCATTGCATACGACGTTTTTCGGGGAAGAAAATCGTTTGTCGTTGTATGTCGATACGGACAACGAAGAAGTGCTGGTCGATCCGTTGTGGACCTTGGTTGCCCCCATGGCCACGGCGCGGGCGTATCCGACGACCAATACGTTACCCGACGGCCGGGTCCTCGTGGCGGCCGGATACAATACGACGTGGACGAGCGCGGCGGAGGTCTATAATCCTTCCACGAATACGTGGGTTACGCTCCCGGCGGCGTATGCTGCCGCGGGACACCAGAGCGTTTCGCTGAACAATGGCCGAGCCTTGATCGCAGGCGGTTGGAATGGCTCGTTCTGTCTTTCGTCGTCACGCGTATTCGAGCCCGCGACAAACACGTGGGTCGCTTCGCCGACCATGGTCGCCATTCGGTGTTTGCTCAGAATGGTGGCTCTGCCCGATGGCCGTGCGCTGGCCATTGGCGGATATGACGGCAATATCCCGTTGAATTCGGTCGAGGTGTTCAATCCGGCCACCAATACATGGTCGGCTGTGGCTCCGATGGCTTCCGCACGATACAATCACAGCGCCGTTTTACTCGACGATGGGCGCGTGCTCGTGTCCGGAGGGACGGGTGCACCAACCGGTTCGGAGATCTATAACCCGGCGACGAATACCTGGATGACCGTCGGGGCGATGAATACGGCTCGCGTCGAGCATACGCTCACGTTGCTCGCGGACGGACGCGTTCTTGCGGTCGGTGGGACTGCGGGGGTTGGAACTCCGACGAGCGAGGTTTTTCTTACGGCAACCAATACGTGGATGCCGGTAGGATCGTTGACCGTTGGTCGATATGCGCAGGTCGCCGTGCGATTGGGAAGTGGGCGCGTTCTTGTCGCCGGTGGATTGAACAGTTCGAATTCGGCCATCGCCACTGCGGAATTATTCAATCCAACCACGAATACCTGGAGTCTCGCGCCCCCGATGAACGGCAACCACGGAAATGCCGGCGGAGCGAAACTCGTCAATGGCAAAGTGATGGTCGTGGGAGGGTATACCGCGACAAACGTCACGACGAACGCGGCTGAGATTTACACGAGCAACGATTTGGGTGATCCCTGCGCGACGGCGACGGATTGTCAAAGCGGGTTTTGCGCCGACGGCGTTTGTTGCAATTCCGCTTGTGGAAATGCCAATGATTGTCAAATGTGCAATGCGCCGGGTTCGATGGGAACGTGCGTTCTGGTCGCCGCGGCGACGGTTTGTCGCGCATCCGCAGGCGCGTGCGACGCCGCCGAAGTGTGCGACGGCGTGAACAGCGCGTGTCCCGCCGATAACTTCGCGCCTGCGGGAACTGCGTGCCGTGCGTCTGCGGGTGGATGCGATATTGCGGAAACATGCACGGGCATGAGCGCCACGTGTCCGCCGAACGGGTTTGTCGCCGCCGGAACGATCTGTCACGCCGCCGTGGATACCTGTGATGCGCCGGAAGCGTGTACGGGTTCGTCCGCAGCCTGTCCGGTGGATACGGTTCTTGCCGCGGGAACGCCTTGTCGAGCGGCCGCGGGCATTTGCGACGTGAGCGAATCATGCAATGGAGCGAGCCCGCTTTGCCCCATGAATACGTTTGCCCCCGCGGGAGCATCGTGCCGCATGTCGACGGGGCCGTGCGACGTTGCCGAATCGTGCTCGGGAATGGCCGCCGATTGTCCCATGGATGGGTTTGCCCCCGCGGGAACAGCTTGTCGCGCGTCGGTCGGCCCTTGTGACGTGGCCGAAACATGCAATGGAATGGGCGCAGGTTGTCCCATGGATGGGTTTGCCGCCGCAGGGACGGTTTGTCGTGTTACCGCCGGACCTTGCGACGCCGCAGAAACATGCACTGGAATGGACGCAGCTTGTCCCATGGATGGATTTGCTGCATCAGGAACGGTTTGTCGCGCCGCTGCCGGTCCCTGCGATGCCGAAGAAACGTGCAATGGCGGGGGCATAACGTGTCCGATGGATGCTTTTGTCGCCGCGGGAACGGTTTGTCGCCCCGCTGCAAACGGCTGCGACGCTCCGGAAACGTGCACCGGAAACGTTACGACGTGCCCCGGCGATTTGGTGCAACCCGACGGCGTGCTTTGCGACGATGGCAATCCGTGTTCGCTGGTCGATTCCTGCAAAATGGGTCAATGCACCCCCGGCACGCCCGTCGATTGCAGCGCCAAAACAGAATGCGAAAACAACGGCGCATGCGATCCGCAAACCGGCGCCTGCGTAGCACCTCCGCCCAAAGCCGATGGCACTCCGTGCACGGACGGAACGTGCAAAGCCGGCGTGTGCACGCCGGCCATGTCGAGCTCCAGCTCCAGCTCCAGCTCCAGCTCCGGCTCCAGCTCCACTTCGAGTTCCAGTTCCAGTTCAGGGACCGGCGGCGCAGCGGGCGCAGGCGGAAGCGCTGGATCGGGCGGTAAAGGCGGCGATGGCGGCGGCGGAATGGCCGGTGCCGGTGGCTCCATGGGCGAAGGCGGACGAGCCGGTTCCGGCAATGGTTCCGGTGGACAAACCACCGATGCGGGAAGCTGCGATTGTAGTTTGGTCGGTAAAACGCCACCGGACAAGACGCCTTGGGTTTTGTTGGGTTTGGCGCTCGTTACGTTGCGACGAACGCGACGTGCTCGGCGTTGAACGAATACGCTTGCGCGGCCCGGACGTTGCCCGGACCCACCCGGGGCTCCGCGCCCCGGGACCCGCGCCAGGACCCGTCCTGGACCTGGCATTGAATCGACCTGCGGACGATTCAAAATGCGTCATTCATTTGGTTTGTCTCGAGTAAGGTCTTTTCGGTAAAACACCGACCACGTCGAATCAGGGTAATCCAGGACAACCCCACAACGCTCAAATCCGCCGCGTTCGTAGACTCGCCACGCCGCCGGATGACGATCGCCCGTCTCCAGCACGAGCTCGCGGAAGCTTTCTTCCCGAGCCCGAGCTTCGATATGGGCCAGGATCTTTCCGCCGATCCCTCGCCCCTGAGCGGCAGGTTTCGTATACATGCGTTTGACTTCGCCGATACCTTCGGGATGCCGCTTGAGCGCTCCGCAAGCGATCGCAATGCCGTTTTCCCGAGCAATCCATACGGTCGTATCGGGTCCGGCCATTTCTTCGGCGGTCATCTGGAAACAGAATTCGGGTGGCGTGAGCGCGAGAAGGTTGGCATTGAGTTCGGCAATGAGGGCCCGAACATCGTCTTGGAGCGGCGTTTCAACGGCAATGGTCACGGTATTCATGGCTGGGAAAACCAGTCGACCACGGATTCATCCCGACGGCAAAGTCATTCGAACGATTACACCGCGAAGGCTTCATCCACGACTTGTCGTCCGGGCAAGGGCCATTGCCACGCACGACGGAAACACATTCGACAGCTGTGCCCAGCCCGTGCAAATCTGCGGCTTGATTGGATCGCAAATTCGTCGATTGGCGATGTCCCGCGAACGTCGCTTCTGATATACGAGACGAATGAAAGCTTGGATGAACCTTGGATTATTTGCAGCAGCAGCGATGTTTGTCTCGTCCGCCTGTGCGCTCGTCGAAGATTTTGAGGGATACGGGCCTGCCGAGACAAAACCGCGGTGTGATTCTGCCGATTGCGCTTCCAGCGCTGCGTCGAGCAGTTCGGGGACGACATCCGGCATGAGCGGAGCCGGAGGCTCTGCGGGCGCGCCGGCGGGTTCGTCGAGTTCCACGAGCGCGGGCAGCAGTTCGAGTTCGGGTTCACCTCCGGGCATGGATTGCACGAACAGCTGCCTTTGTGCGGAGGGCAATGCGTGTACGGGTTCGTGCCCCAAAGGCGGCTGCGATATGGATTGCACCGAGGGTTCGGCATGTACGTACACGTGCGAAGGCGGCGATTGTTACTCGACGTGCAGCAACGGCGCGACGTGCACGATGATCTGTCCGCAGGGCAACTGCAGTTTGTCTTGCCAAAGCGGTGCCACCTGCACGCTCGACTGCAAGGATGGGGCGATTTGCTCGCTCACGTGCGCGAACAACCCGACCGCGGCGACGTGTATCGGCGCGGGTTGCATCGACGCCAAGACTTGCCCGTGAAATGGCGAAGCGTTCGTGCGAGGTGAAGGCTACTTCTGCGGCCGCACGATGTATTCGGATTCGAGCACGAGTTTTCCACGTAATGCGCCGGCTTTGAGCGCTCGGACGAGGGCTTCGCCGTCCGCATGTTGTTTGTCCATATCGGCGCCCCCCATCGTGATTTGCACTCGCCCGCCCGCAATGGGCGTTTTTACAATGGGCATGCTCATGATTTTATCACCGAGAACAATGGCAATGGGTCTGTCGAGGTTATTTCTCGTCAATGTCTCGAATGCAGCGGCACCCGCCGCATTCAATCGAACCTCGACGGCGACGCTCCATTCGTTTACGCGCAACTCGGCGTCTTCGACCTGATCCGGACCGATTGTCCCAGACAGCACGCGCACGATTTTCGTGGATCCATCGGGCATCTTTGCGGGAAGTTCCTGCGTACCCGGCGGAAGTTTGTCGAGGGGAATGGAAGAATCGTCCACTTCGCGAAATTCGAGTTTCCCGACGGCAATTTGCGCTCGGATGGCCTCCATGCG
The DNA here is from genome assembly GCA_964435055.1 of uncultured Polyangium sp. Lineage (GTDB taxonomy): Bacteria > Myxococcota_A > Polyangia > Polyangiales > Polyangiaceae > Polyangium. Next base: position 5,376 of record CAYSYX010000370.1, read on the forward strand.
TTCCGCCGTCGTCCCGAGCACATCGACGACGAGGTGTTTGTCCGTGATCGCGACATGGGTCTCGACCCCCATGGCGTCGAGCCTATTTTGAATGATGTTTCGAGCGCGCGGCAAGGCATCGAGCGGGGGGTAGAGGTCGGGGTCGAAGAGGTATTCGAGGCGCAAGCCACCTCTAGGGAATGCAAAGGGCGGTGGTTGCGGAGGTGCGGAAGGCGCGGAAGCCGAAATGGCCACGACCGGAGAACTCGATATCGGTGCAGGAGCCCGCTGACACGCCGACAAGAACAGTGCACCAGCCAGAAAAAAATAAGCTTTGGTCATAACGGGATTTTGGTTTTGCGATGTTGCCGGCGAGAAGGCACCTTCGTCAAGTCCCATGCGCCCCGGAAGCTGGACCGGAACGTCATCCGAGGCCTCGATAGCCACACCGACGCAAGAAGTTTCATGATAGCGTCATAACCACTCGTCCACAGATTCGGGCGAAGCCACCGATTGGAGAAGGGCATGGGCAAGAGCTTTACGTCGATTTGTATTGCTTCCACACTCGTTGCAGGTTTGGCCGCGTATGGCTGTGATGCAACGGGCGAACGCACGGGCCCTCCGGGCGCGTCTTCGGGGGAAGGCGCCGCAGGCCCGGGCAGTGGTGGCGCAGGCGTTGGTGGTGCGGGAGGTTGTCTCATCAATTGCTCGAATGTGAGTTCGGGCTCGGGTAGCGGCAGTGGTGCCGGCCCATTGACGGATTGCGATGTATCCTGCCAACAAGCGGGTGGAACGTGCCAAAGCGGCGTTTGCACCATTGTCGAGAATCCCGGAAACCTGCCGCCCGACATCCAAACGACGCTGGAAACGGGAGGTAACGCCGATCCAAACTTCAAATGGCTCTACCCTTATGACAAAACGGTTTTTCCGCGAGGGTTACTGCCACCACTGCTTCAATTCGATGGTACGCCGCCGGAAGCGTTGCTCGTGCACGTGACCTTCGCTGGAATGGATTACAAGGGATTCTTTGGGCCATCGAACCCTGGGCGCGTGAGACTTCCCGACGCGAGCTGGAAAGCGATTACCCTTGCGGCTCAGGCCGGCGACGTCGTGAAGGTGAACGTCACGAAATTATCGGGCGGTCAAGCCGCGAATGCCCCGCAAGAAACCTGGACGATCGCCCCGGGCAGCATTCGCGGGACAATCTATTATGAAACGTACAATTCAAAGCTGGCGGGTGCCGTGGGCATCATGAAAATCTCGCCGGGTACGGCGCAACCCAGCGTGATCAAAACGGGCTGCGGAAACGTCTGCCATACGGCAAGCGCCGATGGATCCACGCTCGTTGCGGCAACGACATTTCCGTTTGGCAGTGCGAGTTACGACCTGAAAAACAACGCGGCCGTGATGAATGCAAGCGGGACAAACCAATTCGTTTATGGTGGCATTTATCCCGATGGAAGCTTCGTGGTTTCCTCGACGAATTACCGCACGTGGCTGGGCGGTCCATCACGTCTCTACGATACCAAAACGGGCCAGGCCATTGCGGCGCCGACCTGGGACGGCGTCATTACGAATGGGGGGAATCCCGCGTTTTCGCCGGATGGCAAATGGATCGCCTTCAATCACCAGGACACCGGTGGAGGTCACGTCCTCGCCGCAATGCAATTCGATCGTCCAACGAATACGTTTTCGAATTTGCAAGACGTCGCTTCGGATCCCGCACGATTCCTTGGATGGCCGGCATTTACGCCTGATAGCAAGTGGATCATTTACCACGCCGGTTCGAGCAATGTTTACGAAACCGACAATGGCGCAACGGCCGATCTTTTCGTGACCAATACGCAATCGCATGTCGTCACACGCCTGAATCAGCTCGATGGATACGCCGCCAATGGCGCGACGTATCTCCCCGCAAACGATCCGAATCTGAGCTTTGCGCCGACGGTGCTCCCGGTCGCTGTGGGTGGATATTTCTGGGCGGTATTCACGTCGCACCGCTCGTACGGCAATGTGTTTCCGACGCAAAAGAACAACGACCAAGACGGGCAGCTTTGGGTCTCCGCGATTGATTTGTCGCCGACCGAAGGCGTCGATCCAAGCCATCCAGCGTTTTACCTGGACGGACAGGAAGACGTTGCCGACAATCTTCGAGGGTTCTGGGTGTTGGATCCGTGCAAAGCGGATGGAACCGCATGCACGGGCGGAGACGAGTGTTGCGGTGGGTATTGCCAACAAGACGGCAATGGCAATTTCGTCTGCTCACCGACCTCGAATGGTTGCTCGCACGACTTGGACAAATGCACGACTGCCGCGGATTGTTGCGATGCGACGTCGCAATGCATCAATGGGCATTGCGCGCAAACGATCCCCAAGTGAACTCCCGAGCGTTCAATTGCCGCCGGCTTCGATTGCCGCGATAGAACGCGGCGTCATTGCGACATTCGTGTCGATTTCTCCCAAAACACAGTCTGGCAAACCTCCAAGTCGCCCCTCGTGACCGCGACGCCAAAAAGAGGGTTCGTCAAATTGGTGCAAGAAAGACCAACCACTACGCACCCCGGTTTGCTCGCAACAAAGAGCCTGAAACATCAACTCGTTGGCATTTTGCGACAAACAGTTGGTCCCGGCTGATTCTTTCGAATACGGCCTTGACGAACTCGGATGGCGTGGCTAAGCGTTCTGCCTCGACCATGACCCGTTCGTTGCCGACATCCGGAAAAACACGGTCCGCAACCGAGGAAAACCAATTCCCCGGAATGGCCTTTTTTTCGAGTGGCCGGCGATGGTCGGATCATGTTATCCTGCCCGGAGATGGCACCGATGCGCGAAGACCACGGACTGTTTATCACGACAGACTCGATGAGTTCCGTCGGGGTTCCGTCGAGCACATCCGGCACGTCTGCCGACCAGGAACCGATTCCGGCGTCATTTTCGAACTTTCCATCGATCGTCGACCACCTGGTAAAACCGGAAGTGTCGCGCGTCGAGCTGGTTCGGGGGCGTGAGGTCGACGTGTCCGGCGCCGAGCCCCCTCACGCAGATGCGCAAGCGCGACTTGCGTTCTTGGTGTTGGCGCATGTCGTCGTGGGTTTTGTCGTATCGACCGAATTGCTCACACGAATGGGCCGCGGTTCCGACTTTGCGACGGATGTCTGTGTACGCAAAGACGGTACCGATCCGCGTACGAACACACGGTACCTCGAAGAAGTGGTTTTCGAGATCGTCAACGAGCAAAAGAAGCGCGACGTCACGGAAAAGGCCGAAGACATGCTCCGGCGTGGAGTGCGACGCGCGTTTGCGATCTTCGTAAAAACGGGCGAAATCTGCGAATGGTCGGCAAAAAAGCGCAAATTCGTGCCCATCGATTCCGACGGACTCATCCTGGATCGAGTGTTTGTCCGGCCCGTCCCAGTGCAATCGTTGCTCGATCAAGCTGCGGGTGAAGCCGAGGCAGCCTTGGCCCTCATCGCCAAGCGAAACCCGGCCATCGTCAAACACGAACAGGATGTCGAGAAGCTGGGGCGCAAAAAGGGCATCGTCGAAGGACGCAAAAAAGGCATTGTCGAAGGACGCAAGGCCGGGCTGGCCGAAGGACGCAAAGCCGGGCTGGCCGAAGGGCTCGACGTGGGTCGAGAACTCTTGCTGAGCATGATCGGCATGCGGTTTGGCGCCGTTCCTTCACCCCTTCGTCAGCAAATTCTGGCCGCGGATGCTCAAACGCTGCAATTGTGGGGGCGGCGATTGATGACCAGCGGCTCCCTCGAAGACGTCTTTGCCGCTGCTTGAATACGTCGCCGCGTCGTCCCAGGCCCAAGCGTTTTCCTTGACGCATCCTCCCTCCGTCTTCGTCCCCTGATGACGGGTCGGCTTGCAAAACCCTCTGGCACACGCGCCGAAGATCGAATAGATAGCCGCCACCATGCTGAGCGAAACGCGCGAAAAAATCTTGGACCTCGAAAGGCGCTTTGAGGCGCTAAGGGGGCATCTTTGACGTCCCCAAACTCGATCGTCTCCTCACGGAACTGACTCAAAAAACGCTCGCACCGGGCTTCTGGAACGACCAAACCAAAGCCCAAGCCACGCTGCGGAAACGCGCCGACGTCGAACAAAAACTCGAGCTCGCGCAAAAACTCGGCCGCGACATCTCCGACCTCAAGGAATTCTT
>CAYSYX010000371.1:0-9511 GCA_964435055.1 uncultured Polyangium sp.
GCCGAGGCTCAATACGGCTGCGGCCAAACACGAAAATGGCCCAAACATCATTTTTCGCATGGAATCGTCTCCTTTTCCACGGTCAACGTGGAGTCCATGACTGGCGGAGTCTTCCTTGGCACCAGCTGTACCAACAATTTCCGATTCAAAATTCCGTCCCTGGACTGCAAATGTGCGAAAGCAACAGGGAAGATTGTGCACGGATGTGAAAAATCTCCGCAATTTCGCGGTGGACGTCGCGAAAAATCCGTCCCGCCAAACTATTTTCCGGCGGACGTATTTTTCACCAGGGAACGAGCGCGTTCGAGACCTTTGCGCATTTCGTCCGTGCGAGAATCCGTCGGCCATTTCGCCAAGAAAAGCTCGCTCGTTTCAATCATGTTGCGCCATTGATTCAGCTCGCGAAATTCGAGGATCAGAGCCGCGTAAATATCGCTCGTCCAAGGTTCGTCTTGCGGAATGATCTTTGGATTGCGGAGGCGATCGATGGCGACGTGCATTTTTTCTTCGGCAATACGCGGGTCGTGTTCCCGGTCGAGGACGTCTTCGCGCGGGATGAACGGATCCTCGGCAGAAGGTCCGCGAAAATCAACGTACGTAAGCGATCCGGCGATGTAGGTGCAGGCTTCTTTGCGCAGATCCCCGGCCGTATCGGAGCCTTGCGTCCCTTTTTCGCCCGGCTCTCGAAGCAAGGTCACGAATTGTTCGACGGCGGCTTCGTACCGCTGTTGCTTGAAATAGGTCCACGCGAGCTTGTAAATGGCGACGGGACGAACCTTGTCATTGCCGTAACGCACGGCATGTTGATAAGCGGCGGCAGCCAAATTGAAGCTGTACGGCCCTTCGGACGGATCGAGCTGATTGAAGTGCGATTCGCCGATTTCCCACCAAGCATTACCGACGTAACGAGGAACTTCACCGGTCGGTGTTTGTCCGGACATCGCGCTGCAATCCGCGGGGTATGGATTGACGAACACGGTGTCCGGATCCGGCGTGGCGCTTGGTTTCTTGTTCTTGGGCACCTTGTCGAGCGCTACCTGGTGCTTGGTTTCCCACGCTTTCCAATAGGCGTCGTCGTGGGCTTGAGGTAATGGTTTTACGGGGAATGACGCGCTCGGTTCTTTGGGCGGAACGAATGCAAAATGGTTTTGACAAACCAGCGAACGAAAGACATGTTGGGCCTGCGCGTCACGCCCGACGGCGTGCAGGTCATACCCCAAGAAAAGACGACTCGGCGGAGCGACTTCAGTTTCGGGAAAATCGCGAAGGATTTGTGTGTACAGGACAATCGCCGCTTCGCGATGTTTGGTCGCTTCTTCCGATGTTCCTTCGGCGTCGGCGCGATCATCGTGCAATGCGGCGAGGCGCAACATGGCTTCCGCGCGCATGGGCGGGCTCAAATCGGGCCGTCGCAGAATCGCTTCGAGTTTCTCCATGGCAATCGCGGCGAGCTCGCCGAGGCTCGGTTTGGGCTTCGATTCTGCGGCAATTTGCAGAGGCGGTTTTTCTTGTACAGTTTCGGACTTCGCCCGCGGGGCGCCTCCGCACCCGAACGCGAGCAAACACGCACCGGCGATATACGCGCGGACGTGTTGCGAATCAAAGGAGCCGAGTTTCATGAATCGATCCTGATTTTCATAATGCAACGCCAAGCCCGTGTCACCTACTTTTCCCAGCACAATCGCTTTTTATCCCAAGTCCGGGAATCAACAAATGTTTCGATTGAATTCTCGCCTGACGGACGACGCGAACGTGCTACGCTGCTCGAGTTGCTTGTGCATCGTACATCCAACGCCGCTTGCCGATACCTCCTACAACGGAAATGGAGTCAAACCATGAAAACTTTCTTTTCTCGACGTACGTTGATGCTGGTGCCTTTGGCGTGTGCAACCATTTACGGCTGCGAAACGACGGAAGAAGAGCTCAGCCCCGAATTGGCCGATGTTCTCTTCGAGGGCGCGACGACGGACGAAGCGCTCATTGCGTTGGACGCATCCATTCAGCAAAAGGCGCCGGTGGCCGATCCGACGCAGGCTCCGGTGCTCGATATGCCCACGGCGACGATGTTGCCCAAAACGCCCATTCCAACATTTACATGGCATGCAGGCGCAGCCGTACGCAACGAGCCTTGGAACATCGACGCTCCGACGCTGCTTCGCGTGCCCGAGCCGCAATCGCCATTTCGTGGGGGATTGGCCGAGCTCTTCGGTCCCATCAAAGCGGCCCATGCGCACGGTGATCCGCTCGTCGGACCGGCGACGTTTCTGGTCTTCTCAACGGCGACAAACCCGAAACTCACCCGCGTTTTCACGAGCCTGACTTCGTACACGCCCACGCAGGCCGTGTGGGATAAAATGATCGCGGCCAATGCGGAAATTACGTTATCGCTGGTCGGCGCGCAATTCGATGCCAATCGTATCGCCGACGGCGGCGGTCCTTTCCAGGGAACCAAATTCGCCTTCACCATCACCCCCTGAAGTCGAGGTTCACGATGCGACGTGAAGATGCTTTCCGACAAACGCTGACGACGTTGTCGTCCGCCGTGATGCTCACGGCGATGGCCGGGTGTACACCTGACGAACCGCCGATCATTTACGAATACGACGCGTACCTGGGCGAAGCGTTTCCGAATCAACGAAAACCGCTCGTGCTTCCCGCGAGTGGAGCGTTGTTCGTGACCAATAGTTATTCGGATACGATCAGCGTGCTCGATGCCGTATTGGGCGACGTCATTGGTACGTTTCCCGCCGGTCGTGATCCGGTGAGTTTGGACGGGCCACATCATGTGGTCGTGTCCGGCGCATCGAATGCTGTCTACATCGGTTTGTCCTACCCGACGGAAAACACGGGAATGGGTCCGCATGCGGCGCACGGATCGAGCATCAAGGCGGGATTCGCGCAGAAACTCTCGTTGTCGGACATGAGCATCCTTGGACAAACACGCGTCGACAACAATCCCGGGGAAATCGTGATTTCCTCGGACGGAAAACGCGTCTTCACGTCGCATTTCGATCTGGTGCGGGCTCTGAAAAACCCCACCGATATCGACGCCGCTCGAGCCACCATCGCGGTCATCGATACCGAGACGATGGCCCCCGTGGATTCTCCCGCCCCCAAACGCATTACGACCTGCGTTGCTCCGCATGGAATGACGCTTTCGGAGCCGGATGGAGCCATCGCCTACGTCGCATGTTATGGCGAAGATTCGATTGCGGTGGTGGATGTGGACAAAGGCACGGTCGAACGAATTCCCGTCGCCGCCAACGCCACGGGATTCGGCAATCCGGCGTATGGACCGTATTCCTTGTCGACGTCGCCGGATGGAAACACCATCGCCGTCGGCGACACGGTGTCCAAGGACATCCGGTTTTTCGATCCAAACACGCGGATGATGTTGCCAAGCCAAACCTTGACGGTATTCAGCGCGCCCTATTTTCCCGCGTGGTCCGCGGACGGCACGGCCTTGGTCATTCCGCTGCAATCCCCGGACGCCATCGTCGTGATGGACGTGGTCGCGAAAAAAGAAATCGTATATCGCGCATTCACGGCCGACGAATGCAAACTACCTCATGTGGCCGTCCGTTTGCCCGATGGAACATACGCCCTCACGTGCGAAGGTGATCACGTCGGCAACGGAAAGGTCCTTTGGCTCGATCCAACGACGCTCGAAACGATTCGTTCGCAAGAGGTCGAGGTGTACCCGGACGCACTGTTTTACTACCAGCCGAACAAGCCTTGAGCCGGCCAAGCAGCGTGTCGATGTCGAAAGCGCGCATTTTCCTCGTCAAGACAGGGACATTCGGCCAACGATGGCCTTCGGTTGCTCACGAGCGTAGCCAATTCGTCGCCCCGCCGGTAGCATCGGCTGGACGACTCGACGAATCACGATGAAGAAGGAGCACGGTCCCAAGTCCGAAGCGGCAAGTGTCGTGGCCGGCGCCCCGCAAGTCGCGGCAGCCATGCGCGCGGCCCGCGTGAAACGTACGGACACGCGAGGATTGTTGCCCGTGATGGAGGCGCGGAGGTTTCTCACGGCCATCGATGTGTTTCGTCGGGGCAAACCGCGGCTCGTTCGAGGCACGCGCGTTTATGATGGCGATCGAATCTGGGCCGCGATGCTTTCGCTGGAAAACGCAGATGAATTCGTTCGCCATGCCAAACGTATGGCCTGGGAATTTTCCGGACGCACGCGCAACGACACCGCGGCCCTCGAAAGGTATGGGCCGGGCATCCTGCCGTGGCTCGAAAGCCGTTTGTCCGAGAACGGGGAACTTACGAACGTGCCGTCGTGCGTGCTGCCTTGTCTTCTCGCGATCGGAACGACGGGGGCGCTCGAACTGGCGCTTCGGGTTCAATCCGTAACCGATGTGGCGAAAACATCGACGACGCCGACATCACGTTCCACAAGCAAATCGCTGGTCGACGTGTTGCATCAAGACGACGACGACGATGACGACGACGGCGGCGAAGAACTCGCCGAGGAAGAAGTCGCCGAGGACGACGCGGACGAACCCACTTCGAATGATTGGAAACGCCCGGATGACCTCGATGTCGCGCGGCGCTGGATGTCGCGACATCCTACTTTTTATGCGGCGCTGACCAAACTTGCGCTGAGCGGCCACGTTCGCGCGGAAGCCTTGTTGCGCGATCGCGTCGCGCAGCTTGGAGGTGCCGTGCGCGAGGCTCTCGAGCAGGCGCTGGGGTTTGCCGAAGCGGAACGACTTGCGGAGCAGTTCGGCCTGCCCCGCACACGTTTGCCGGATGAATTGGAGAGGCTGCTCGCGGAAGCCGAAATCCATCCCGAACCTCGAGGTCCGGTTTGGACGATTGCGGAGCTCGACGATGCCGCGCGTCGTGGCGAAATGCCGCTGTGGGACAACCCGACGTACACGACGGTGGCGATGCGGGTGACGGGTTATGCGTCGGAAAAAGGCGATGCGCTGATCATTGAACAAGTGGTGCATCGGCCGACCGGTCGATCGCCGGTGACGTGGGAAATGTTCGCATTCGGCCCGGGCGCGACGAAGACACGCGTCGAAGATGAATTGGTCGATGCCACACGTGACGGGCTCGAGAACATCGAAATCGGCGATGGCGACTTCATTGACGGGATCACCAACCACATCGTCGTGCTCGGCGAACGCGATGAAAATGGTCGGGCGATTGTCGGGACATACGCCCCGAAAATCGTTCCTTTGCCTTTACCGGCCGATGAAATCAGCGTGCACGTCAAACGGCCCGGGGTTCGCGTCCGCGGCGAAGAACTGCACGTCCGCGCCCGACTTCCACGTTTGTTTGTCTCAACAAACGAATCCGATACCGCTCATTCGCGGCTCATCACGCCGGCGGAAGCATTCGTGGTGGACCTTGCGCAACGTCACCGCAAACTCTTGTTTGCGACGGATCGAGATCTTCGGCAGGTCGCCGGATTATCGTCGGTGCACAAACTTTTCTGCTTCGACGACATCGAGTATTTCCGCAACGACCAACTTCCTTCGACCTCAAAGGATCTCGTGCTGCTCGTCGAGGCGCTTCGGGCGCGGCGGCGGATCACGCGATTGCCGGGTAATGCCAATACGCGACCTCGAGCGTGGATGCTCGAATGCGCCGAACATCGCAATTACGCGGGCGGAGATGCGTGGGCGGACGACGAGGAGCCTTGGGCGTTCGAATCGTCGGCGAACGATTGCGGAACGACACCGTATTGGAGTCACGCATTTTCACGAGGGTTTCCGCACGCCGTATGGTTGTTGCACGGCGTGGCGCAAAATCGAAAAGGCCAAGCGGAGCAAGCCATTTTGCATTTGGTCGGCGGCGATCGTGCCGTGCCGCGATCATTTTGGCCGCGACGCACTGCCTGCTTGTGGACGCGGGTCTGCGGTTTGGCCGAGCGAAAATGGGCGACGATGGACCGAGGCATCGCCGCCGCCGGCAAAAACGATCGGATGCTGTATGCGGCGGAAGCCCGACGCTTGATCGAGGGCTTCGTTTTGCGCTCGTGGAACATCCCCGCACGCACGGGGAGCGAATTCGTCCTTTTGCTCGAAGCGCTCGTCGGAGGTGCCGACGTGGTGGAAGCGTTTGCCCAAGCGCTGTCGAAGCTGCCCGCCGATGCCTGGAATCGCGATCATCCGGCGCTCGAACGAGCTGTTTTCGAGCTGGGATTCGTGGTACGTCGTGCCAAACGATTCGTTGGAGCAGCAACGGAACGTATGCGGGCTCTTTTGGTTCGAGGGCGCGACACCGAGCTTGGGCGGCAGATTGATTTGATTACGAATGGCCGCTCGGGTGCCGAGCGAAGCGCCCGATGCGAGGCGGATTATGCGCACGTGACGGACGCACCGGAATGGGTACGAGACAAACTGCTCGACCGTTCGACGCCCCCTTCCCTACCCGATGTTTTCCTGGTTTCCGTCGCGGGTGACGCGCTCTTGACCAAGTACGAAGAGCGCCTGGCCACCCTCGAGCCGGGAACACCGCTCGGCAGCCACTTGGCCCGGCTCGCGACGCCCAAAGTCATCCCCTTGGTGTTATCCCTTTATGTGGCGCATCCTGAAGCGCGAGCGGTCATTGCCCAAGCGCTGTTCGAGCGGCCGAACGTTCGTCATGAAATAACGACGATGGGTCGAGGCGTTCACGCCAAGGTCGCCAAAGCATTGCTCGTGGCGCTCGACGAAGCCGAGGAGAGGGCGCAAATTCGCGGGGAAAGGCTCGAATCTCTGGACGATTATGCCGATGATGACGGAGGCGATGACGCAGGTGGCGACGACGCAGGGGACGATGACGAATAAGCGTCAGGCATGACAAACCCGGTACGTCACCCGTGCCCCCGCCGTTCCAGCGCCTCGAATTCATGTTTCAACACAGCGTAAATCACGCTATCCGTAAATCGCCCCGCGTAAAACCAGTTTTCGCGCAACGTCGCCTCGTGACGAAAACCGGCCTTTTCCGCGGCCCGGCGCGATCCGATATTGTCCGGATCAATGTTCGCCTCGGCCCGGTGCAGCTCCATCTGCTCGAACCCAAAACGCAAAGCCGCTCGAATCGCCTCGGTCATGTACCCCTTGTTCCAATAGGCCGAACCAATCTCGTAACCAATCTCCGCGTAATAATGCGGCTTGTTCCATTTCCAGAAACCGACGGTGCCCATCGTGACCATATCCTCTTTTCGCTGAATCCCCCAGCGGATGCCCGTATGATCTCGCGTGTTGTCGAGGACCGTCTGCAATCGCTTTTGTGCCGTCTCGAACGACGTATCGAGGTCGCGGCCCAAGTATTTGTTCACCGCGGGGTCCGAAGCGTTGCGCTGGATGAGGTCCACGTCGGCGGGAACGAGCTCGCGCAGGATGAGTCGAGGTGTTTCGAGTACGGGAAATGGGTCGAACGAGTGCATGGGCGGCATCTTGCCATGAAGTTTTTCACAAAGAAATCCGCTGGAAGAATATTTTATCTTGCCGGCGTCACACAGTTACGCCGTCGAACGATGGACGCATCGTGAACCCGCATTGTCGCTCGCCCCGTGCCTTCTTCGGATGTCTCGCCGCGCTTTTGCTCGGCGCCTGCAACGCCACGCCGTCGGCTCACGCCGACCAGAATCGATCCGTACCGGAACGAACCGATCCTTCGGAATCCGCGATGCAAATTGGCCCGGATCAACGGCCCGCTCCGGTCCCGACCGAGCGCAAACGCAACCTTGCCGAAGGGTACCCGTGGCTAGACGGGACAAACTCCGCGGTGCCGGCCGCCGTAGCGACGCTCGAAGAACGTTTTCCTACGGAAAAAGGATTCACGCGGGTTCGTCTCGAACGACACAGTTTCGGCGCATTCTTGCGGAATTTGCCGCTGGCCGCGCCGAATACGCCCGTACTTTCGTATCGCGGCGACGTGATTCGCGAAGGCAACCACCCGAATGTCGCGGCGGTTGTGGCGATTGATGTGGGAACGCGCGATTTGCAGCAATGCGCCGACGCGGTCATTCGATTGCACGCAGAATGGCGTTATGCCGAAGGACATCGAGACCACGAATATCGATCCGCGAGCGGAACGAAAATGTCCTTTGGTCACTATGCGTCGGGGATGCGTTTGCGCGTCGACGGAAATAGTTTGTCCTTCGTACACGCCACACGTCGGCACGAACCCACGCATGCTCTGCTCCGGGAATGGCTCGACGATGTGTTTGGCTGGGCAAACACCGGAGCGTTGGCCCGGGATGGAAAACGAGTCGCCATTGCGGATTTACGACCCGGGGATTTCTTCGTATTGACCGGATCTCCCTACGGTCATGCGGTGCTCGTGCTGGACATGGCCGTGGATGCGCAGGGACGCAAAGCGATTTTGCTCGGCCAAAGCTTCGTGCCCGCACAAAACGTGCACGTCGTGCGCGCCCATCCGTCGAGCGCGTGGTTTGTCGTGGATGAAGCCGAAGGATCGGTCACCACGCCATTTTGGTCCCCGTTTCCTTTTGATTCGTTGCGCCGATTGCCCGATTGAAGAGGCTCAGAATCGACCTTGAAATCCAATCATCGTCGGTTGGTCGGGTCCTTTGCCCACCTGCAACAAAGGCAAGATCGCCGTCTCCGTGCCGACTTTGCGCGGAAGGGTCAATACCGCCCCGCCAAACGTCAATGTCGTTCCAAGCGCCACTGAAATGGTCGAACCGGGTACTCCGCCGCTCGTCATCGGCCCCGATGTAAAAAACACGCTGACATACCCCAGCAAACCGGCGGACATCAAGGTAACTCCCACCTTCCACGAAGTCCCTCGAATTTCCTCGACATCCTCGGCGGTCGAGATCAAGGGAGCAACGCGCTTGATCGGAGGAGGCAATGGCCGGCCCAAGTCGGTCGCCACCACCTTTTTCTGGCCCTTTTTGACGTCGGCATAAACTCGATATGTTTCCCGACCGAATACATCGAGCGTGATTTCATAAATGCCGGGATTCAATGAATACTCTTCATTGGGTTTGATGCGCATTCCATCCAGATGCAAAATCGGTGTCTTGGCATCGGGCGGTACGGTGACCTCGAGCTTCGGAACGGCGGGTTTCAATTCCGCGACACGAGCCTGAGCTTCGCGCAAACGACTGCCTTGTTTGACGCGCGCGGCATCCGCGAGGTTGTCATGACGACCCACATATTCTTGATAACGCTTGAACGCCGACGACAAACGACCGCGCTCGTATTCACAATCCGCGAGCGCAATCAAGGCCCCAAGCAAAGGATCGCGTCGATAACTTTCTTCGAGCAATGGACAAGCAGCCGCGTATTGCTCCTTCTCCATGTATTCAATGCCCTTGTTGAAGAACATTTCCGCCATACCCGTTTTATCGGCGGCGCTCGACATCGACGGCCCCAAACCCAGCGTCGTAACGCCCGCGACGAACCCAATGCCAACAGCTTTTTTCCCGAACAACCCCATACCCAACTCCGTCTTGTCATTCTCGCGTATACGATTTCTTTTTCGTCGTGGTCGCCGGAGCAGGCGCAGGCGCAGGCGCGGGTGAACGCACGGG
>CAYSYX010000372.1:0-9500 GCA_964435055.1 uncultured Polyangium sp.
GTTCGACACCGTTTGTCTTTCTCTACGTCGTTTCACCCGACAACAAAGCCGACTTTACCTTTCCCACGACGCGTAAAGCCTTGTCGTCGTTTGCCCAAGTCGATGACTTGACGCTCGTCGATTTCTTCCAAGGTAGTCGACGCCTCGGCGTGAGCGCGAAAAACAAGGCTCAGGCCGAAGCGGTGCTGGAGCATATCAAAAAGACCATGCCCAAGGAAAAACCGCGGCTCATGTGTTATGCTCCGGAAAAACCACGGATCATCGATATCAAAGGCAAGTGATGCGTCACGACGTACCGACTTTTGAAGTTTCCCCGGATTCGCGTTGGGCCGGATGCATCGGACCGAAATGGGAACTCGTTCCGTTGCGGATCCCCGGAGGGTGGGGCGTTCGTCACAATGGAATCGATGCGCGACGGTTACCTTCGGGGCTCATCGAAAGCAATGATTCGGAAGATCTCTTCTGGGCGGTGAAATTACCGCCCCCCGACAAACTCGTGTACGACAAAGATCCCGCGTCACCTTGGCGCGAAATCGCGGTCGATGCCGGCTGGTATCGCGATCATTTTCGTATCGTCATGCTCGATCCGGATTGGGACAACGTGCACCGAACGTTTCGGACGCCCTCGTTCGAGGAATTCGTGCTGCGCCTCGAAACGTGGCTCTTTGAAATTGGCAGCCGTGGAGATGTTCAGGTGTACGACGCGCCCAAGGAATAGCCGTCGGGGCGCCCATCATTTGCAGATGAAATATCCGCTGCCAAAGACGATGCTCGGTTTGCATGTCGTTCCAGGTGGACAAACGCTCTCGTCGCCCGTGCAAAGAACGGCATCATCGGGGCCCGAACAATCGGCTCGGCACGCAACACTCTTGCACGTCGTGTTGTTGACAATGACGGCGCAACAAATCCCGTCGTTTGGACAATCGCTCGGGCCGTCACACGGGATTGGAACTTCGCCGGGAAGACATGTACCCTGGCTGTCGCACGTCGAGGCGGCGGGAGTGTCGTTGTCGAAGCAACAGATTTCGCCCGGGGCGCAATCGTTGCCATTGCAATAAACCTTGGGAAGGTTCGTCCCGGAACCACCACTGCCGCCGCCGGCACCACTGCCGCCACTGGCACCTGTGCCGCCACTGGCACCCGTGCCGCTGCCCCCACTACCGCCACTTGCCCCGCTGCCGCCATTTGCGCCCGTGCCGGTGCTGCTCGACGTCGCCGCGACGGTTTGTCCGCCGCTACCATTGGGGTCGGTCGTTTGTAAGTCCAAACATCCTCCGCCGATTCCGCAGACGACGACCGTGGACAAACCAAGGAGCAGGACGTGGCGAGTAAGCATGATCGGGCAGCTCGTGATTCGGCAGGAGGGGAGGATGCAGCGGGCATGATTTTCCAGTCGGCGCGCGATGTCAACGCGATTGATGTTTCTTTTCGTTGCGAGTTGATCGATACTGCCTTGGATGCAACACCGAGCGCTTCAAGTAACCATGTCGAGTGTTTGGATCGTGTCGGCCATCGTGTGGAGTGCTTGCGGAGGGGCGCAGGACGGTCCGGAAGAACCCGACGACCAAGTCGCCGCGCATCCGGCCAATGCACCCACGGCAGCGGGCGCTTGGCCCGGAGTGCAACCGACGACGTATCCCACGGCCGCATCGACGCCGTACGTGCCGCCGTACGTGCCGCCGCCGCCTCCTCCCACCGAGCAGGAATGCCGCGCCAAAGCGGCGCAACCGGCGCCTTACGACGTCAACGGCGTGACCGACGTGCGGATGCAATTCAGCCGATTCTTCGACGCTCGTCACGATACGTTTCGCTGCTGTTTCGATGCGCTCGAAGCGCCGAGCCGACCCATGACCAATGCGCGTGTGTCGCTCGTCGTGCGGATTGCCGCCGACGGAAAACTGACCGGCGTCGAGTTTGCCCAGGGAAGTGATCCGATATCGCCGGCCGCCGGAAAATGCATGACGGACATCGCCGGCATGTTGAGTTATCCGGCGCCGATCGGCGGTCAGCCCATTGCGTACACGCGCGTGTTCGATTTCAAAGCGCACCGCTGACGAGGGAACGGCTCAGCGCAAGTTTGTCGAAACAGGACCATTGCGTCGGGATTGCGGGGCCGCGGCCGTCACGGCCTCGGCGCGACATGTCTGCTCGAGCCTGCGCATGATCTCCAGGATATTGCCCGCGCGTTGCGATTGAATCCACGCCGCCGAAGCTTCGATGTTGTCATGGCACTTGATGCTGTACGGCGGCGGGCGAAACCAATTGATGGCGGTCACGACCGAGCGAATTGCCGCGGATTTCGAAACCAACGTGACCAGCGGATTCGAACGCAAATGCGCCGATGCGTCGGCAATTCGCTTGCGCCAAAGGGCGTTGGGACGAGGGTTTTCCGGATCGACGACGACCGTGTAGACGCCGCGTTCCCGGGCTTCTTCATAAGCAATTTGGTCGAGCACCTGGAAGGAATCGACGTAGGCTTGAAAATCCGCATCGCTGTTGTCGGGCCCGGAAAAAACACCGACGGCAATCAGCGATGGACGATCGAACTCGCAGCGAAACATGAGCCGAGAATGTAAACGATGACCCGCGCGTCGTCATCGCCGATCCGCTCGAGGCATTTTGGGGCGCGAAAGCTGGGTTTTGCGACGAGGCGGCGGGACGACCCCGCATCCTTTGCACGTTCTTCCGTTCGTGATATACGCGCCGCATCGTGAGCGCGACCTGGTACATCTACAGCCCTCTTCCACCCACCGGCATGACCAAGCTCGAGACGTCGTTCGAGCAATATTTCGAGGCGTACGTCGACGTCAATGGCGAAGAGCTCGAGGACGAAAGCGTTCCGGATGTCGTCGCGGGCGGGATGATGCCTCCGGCGAAAGAGCTCGAAGCTTTGTACAAGCACTTGGGGCTTGTTTTGCCGAAGGAAATCCTCAAGCGTTACCGAGCGTGCAAGTCGGTGTTGACCCTGGACAAACCCGACGATCTCGAGGCTGGTCAATCACGGGTGCTCGTGTCCATTTTGCGTTATTTGCTGGCGCGCGTGGGCGAGGGGGCGCTCGTGCTCCAGAACGATCCGCCCTTGGTCCCCGCCGAAGAGCTCGCGGCGAAATTGCGGAAAATGAAGGGTTTGCCCGGTTTCGACGAGGAAGACAAAGGCGAAACGCCGGGGCGTCGGCAAGCTCCTGCGGCGCGTGCGGAAAAACCCGGGGAAGGTCGCGCCGTGCGTGTGGCGCAGGCGCTCGATGCGCTGATGAACGATCCCGAATTGGCGCTCGATTTACGCCATGCATTGCAGGAATTGCCCAAACTGGCGCAACAATATGCCGCGCTCATTCTGCAACACGGCGTGATGGCCGATGCGGCCGCAGCCAAAAAACTGGGCGCTCGTGAAGAAGCGTTGACCGAAGCCGCCGACGAGCTCGACGAAGTATTGGAAGATTTACGCGAGTAGCCACGACAAACCGGAGGACCATGAAAAAGTCATTTCCCTGGTCATCGTCCGAAGTGGTCCTCACGGTCGCGCTGTCGGCGTTGCTCATCGGCGTCATGATCTCCGATAAAACGCCATCGTGGCTGCGAGCGCTCGCGGGCGCATTGGTGTTCGTCGGGCCGTTTGTCCCGGTGTTGGCGTTGTTGCCCTGGCATTTCGTGGCCAAACGCCAGGGGCTCATCAGCCGCAGCCAAATACCTTGCGTCTTGCTTATGGACGATGACGGATTGCTCGTCGATCGCGGCGGAAAACGTTTGCATTATGCATGGTCGCGTGTGGCGCGTGTGCGATGGGCTCGGAACGACAATTGGACCGAATCGAAGATGCTCGAAGATGCCGCGGGGCTTTTTGATGAACGCGGGCGGGAATTCGAACGAATCCCCGAATCGGCGCGAGGTTTTGCCATGCTCATGGAGGCATTCACCGCCCGCAAGATTCCCGTCGAGATCGTCCTCGTCAGTGCTCCTGCGATTCTCGATTGACTCGATCAGCCTGCGGAAAAAATCGTAAAGAAAAACCACGCCAATCCGGCGACCGAAATGAATTGGCTCGCGGTGAACGCTTGGCGATAGGCCGGAGGCATTTCGAGCTGCCGGAGTTTTTGTTGATTGAGGACCGAGCGCACGATGACGAAGAGGAACAGCCCGCCGAAATACCCAATCGCCAAGACGAGTCGGCTGATCTGGGTTTGGGTCATCAAGACCCAAAAAACGATCATCGCGACGAGCAGCGGGACGAGCGAATAAGCTCTCGACCGGGAAAAACCATCCATCAGGCGCAGTTTTTCAGGGGACGACAGTTTTTGAAACGCGCGTTCGTTGACGATTCGACTGAGAATCATCGAAGCGAAGAGGGCGATGTAGCCGGAGATTTGCATGGCGATACGTTCATGGTGTGCGTCTTGACGCACGGCCGACATGGGTTACGCGTAACGTGCGGCGATGTCAACCACTTCGTGGCGAAGCGGGTGGGAATCTTGCCGCGTCCCGGAGCGTTCGTATAGTCTGCTTTGGCGCGTATGAAGTTCGGACCCTCGAACCCGTTTGTCCTTCCGAGTCTGGGCGTATTGCCCGCGTGCCTCGTGGGCGTCGGCATCATGGTGCTGCTCGATGCGCCGAAAATGATGCCGCTGATGAATTTGGCGACGGCGTTCGTGGGCCTTGTGGGAATCGGGTTTGGCGCGGCGAGTTTGGCGCGAGGGATCGAGCGCCGTACGTTTGGGATCGCGGCGGCTTTGGCGGTGTCAGGTTTTGCGACGTTGCTCGATGCGGGGTTAAACGGCGTTTTTCGCTGGGTTCGTCTGGGACCATTACGCTTGCATTTGACGGCGATCTTGACGCCCGCGTTGCTCTGGGCCTGGTTGGTCCTTTGGGAACGGCAAAAGACGACCTCGGTGGTCGTCCTGTTTGTCCTTTTGCTCGGGCTGCTCGGGCTGCAACCCGACGCGGGGCAAGCGACGGCATTGGCTGCGGCGATGGTCGTCTTGGCGCTGCTCCCGGACAAACGAACCGTGGCCCGTGCGGTGCTGGTGGGTTTGTCCGTTGTCGGTGCGGCGGTGGCGTGGACGAGGCCCGATCCGCTCGTCGGCGTGGACATGGTCGAATACATCGTCCCGCGGGCGTGGGCGTTTCATCCGGCGCTGGGCGCGGTGGCGATCGGGGCTTTGGCGTGGCTTCCGATGACGACGGCGATGACCGCTCACGCGTCCCGGAAAAACCAATTCACGCGTGCGTACGGCTTGATGCTGACGGGGTATTTCGCGGCCGGCATGTTGGTGTCGACGACGGGAAAACTCCCTACGCCCGTGCTTGGATTCGGAGCGTCGCCGATTCTCGGGGCATTGCTGGGATTGGGACTTTTGCGCAGTTCGCCCGAGTCATAAGATCCAACGCAGGGTCGTCGCGACGAACGCCATGACCACGGCGAGCACGGCGGCTGCTTTCGATGCCCTTTGCGCGGCCACCCAGCCGACGAGTCCAGACACGATGCATCCGATAAGGATGGCTTTGATGCGATAGCCCTCATCGAACCCAATCAAAATGCCGGGGCGAAGCATCAAGAGCCCGCCTAAAATGCCTGCCGCCCACGCCGCCGCCGTTTGCTGATTCGTCCAAGGTTGCTCTTGCTCCGCACTTCGAAGGGTTTGTCCTCCGGCACCGGCCGCTGCGCGCATCGGATTGTCGAACGTGATCGAAGCGATGCCCAGAAGTCCGACGACAGGATTTCCGTCGGCGGTGGTGAACTTCAAATCGCGTTGACCGTGACCTTCGGCGTATCCGCGGTCGTAGCTCCACGTCGTCATTTGTCCGGTACGCACGAAGCTTTCGTCCGCGATTCCGCTGCCCGGGTAAAGCGCAGGCACGCGTACGCGCAGGAGCTCACCGGTGACCATCATGATTTCCGCGCGCGGCCACATCACGTCATACGATGTTTTGGGCTCCAAGAATTGAATGCTGCGAATCTCCGTGTAAGCCAGGTCCAACACTTGCGCGCCTTCGTACACGGGCAGGGTCGAAAGCGTGAGTTCGTCCGAGTCGACCACGTTTGTAAAACGAAACGTCGATCCATTTTTCCGGACAACCGTTCCCGATGTCGCGGGGGTCAGGCCTTTGGCTTCGGCCAGCGCTGCTTTCGCGCCTTCTTTGTCGCCTTGGGCATGGATGACGGCGACTTTGATCAGGGCCACCGCATGCGGCGGGGGCATACCCACGGTGGAGCGTTTGCCTGCGAGCGTTGGGTTGGACAAACGCTCGATGGCGACGCGTTCGGCTTGTGCGGCCAACCCGAGCGGACGGATCTGTGGAGCAACATCGGGAGCAGCCGTGCAGAGGCGATCCATCGTGGCCGCAGCGGCGTCGAACTCCTGAACACGGACCTCCAAGCCAAACCGCATGAGCAATTGGCCCGGATCCACGTTTGCGCCCGACGTCGTTTGGCGCAAAACGTCGAGCGCGCCTTTGAAATCGCCTTGTTCAATGAGTTGTTCTGCCTGCATGTTCGCGGGCTTTACCACGCGTGCCTTGCGGCGCGAAGCAAATAGTGCCTGGTTTTTCTCGGCGCCGCATGTCGGGGTGCTTCGAGCGGCCCATGGCGCAGCCCACGAAAAAGTCGGTTGCATCCCGCCCGTGGCCCGCATAAAGAAGAAAAATGGGTGATAACTCGATGACTACCCACACTGGTGGTGCGGTCGACGCTCGCGCATTTGCAACGCACAAACACGAAGGGCAAAAATACGGGGAAAAACCTTACACCGTGCATCTGGCGGCGGTGCGGGATGTATTGTTGAGCGTAGGCGTTTTGGATGACGAACCATTGGGCATCGCTGCGTGGTTGCACGACACCGTGGAGGACACCTCGACGACCCGCGAGGAAATTGAGGTCCAATTCGGGGCGGACGTCGCGAGCCTGGTGTGGGCCGTGACGGGGGTCGGGAAAAACCGCAAAGAACGCAATGCGAACGCTTATGAAAAAATTCGAGCGTATCCGTTGGCGGCCACGTTGAAGTTGGCCGATCGAATCGCCAACGTGGAAGCTTCCGCCAACGTACCGGACAAACTGGCCATGTACCGCAAAGAATGGCCGTCGTTTCGCGATGCGCTGGCGGGCAATGGACATCCGGCGTTATGGGAACGATTGCGCAAGGCGCTCGGGGTGATGTGAAGGCGGGGGAATTGAGGCTGCGGTCAGGGAATTGTGGGCAAGGGAATTGGGCGCAATTCAAGGGAATTGCGCGCAATCAGATCTCGGGGGGTTTGGGGGGCGGAGCCGTCGGCGCTGTCTTTTTTTGGCCCTTGGGCCAAAAAAAGAGTAGTGAAGCCGCCGGCGGAGCCCCCCATCGTAAACCGGATCGTCGCGCAGCGCGCTTGTTAGCGCCCGGAGCGAACGTTCAAATCAAGGCGTGCGTTTTCAATCCCCTTGCCCACAATTCAACGGACTTGCATGCAATTCCCGCTCGCGCTTTCAATCCGGATCGCACGGACCTTCGCAATGATGAACGACCTTTCCCGTCAAGACGAAGTCTTTGAGCATTTGTTGCACTTTCACCCCATCAGCCGCTGATCCGTGAGCACCATTGTCGTCGTCCGGCGACAAGTTCTCCTTGGGCGGCATGGGCATCGTGTGCTTCGAATCGACTTGCAGCAGCGCCGAGCCATCAATGGGCGCTATTTCATTCGGTACGCCGTACACGTCGTACAGCGGTGGAGCGCTCATGGGCAAACCGTACGTACGCGCCATCATCTCCGTCGATATGTTCGTCACTTGGCTGTCGCCCCACGATTCGACGAGCAAAATGCGTTTGGCAGGTAAACCAGCGAAAGGCTCGCGCCACAAATGGTCGGCATAAATCGCAGGTTCGGCGAGGTCGAATTGCGATTGGAACATGGCGAAGAGCAGATCCCGTTCCACAGCGTCGCGATGGAAAATGTTCCAAATGCCTTCGATCTCCGGCCATGACGTGTTTCGCCAAACCATGAGCGAATAGACTCCTCCGCCCACGATGAGCCCTCCGCGGGTGATTTTCGGCGCGAGCGCCATGACCGTGCCGCCGATGATGCCGCCTTGCGAGCCGCCCAGGTAATACACATCCTTCGTATCCACGAGGCTTTGGCCATTTTTGGCGAGCTCCGGCGCTTTGCTCAAGTCGCCTTGGACCAAGTAACCCATGGTCGAGAAATTCAGCGCGGACTGCAAAAGACGTTCGGGCACCGAATGACCGTCCTTCAAGTTATGCGGAAACATCGTCCCGCCCAAGACCTCCAAATCCGGTTCCGACAAACCCCAAAAATCAATGCCTACGCCGATGAATTCTTCCGCCACATCCGCGATGTGAAACACTTCTTCGCCGAGGCCGAGCAGTCCGTGGCCCCAGAGATACGTCGGTGCGGGCATTCCACTGTCCCAAACTTTGCGCGGAATCGCGATGTACATATCCGCATCGGCCAATCCTTGATACGTGGGCAAACCATTGGCATCGCGGACGAACGTGGCGCCCGGGCCCGAAGTACCGCTGAGGAAACTCGGCACTTTGAACGTACCTTTGAGCATGTATTTCAGGTTCGGGAAGTCGGGCGGATCCATTTGTACGTTTTTGATCGTGAAGCCCAAATTACCCGCTTCGGCGCGTTTTTGCATTTCGGGCACGATGCTTCGGGCATCCCGCGTGATCGTTTCATTCGATACGGTCGTGAAGTCCCAGGCCAATTGCAGGGTTTCCCGTTTGACACCGGCCTTTTCCAAGTCGGCGAACATCGTCTCGTACGCATCGCGCAAGGCTTCGACTTCGGGCAGATCCGTGGGAACTTTGTCGCGGAGCGCGCGAAACACAGGCGACGGTTCAATCGGTTTTCCTGCAGGATCCACCAGATCGCGAACGGCGACGACGTACCGCGTCCCAAAGTCCATACGTTTCATCGGACGAACGAAGACGGGCGTGCGATTGGGATCGGTGGCGCGAGCGTCGACTTCGCTGAAATGGAGCCAGCGCTCGCCGGTTTTGGTGTTCAACAGGACGGTCGGAGAATCGGCGGCGATCGAAGCGGCGAGGTTGTCGATGGGCGGGAGGTTTTTCTTGTCCACACCCGAAGGAAACAAAAAGCGAATTTGTGAATTGGGGGAAAACCCGTCGAAGCGACCGTTGTAATCGGCGACGGGAAATGGTTCGTCGGCGGTATTGCGCGGGACGACCGTGTCGTCGTAATCGAGGCGTAATCCGGTGGGGCGAGCGGCATCTTTGGCCGTGAAGACATTGGACGGCCACGGGAACATGCAGGGACCTCCGCCGGACAGAGGATTGCATCCGCGGGTGATTTCGCTGCGCGCCACATCGACGCAGCCGGCATTGGACAGGCGCATCTGTTCTGCGCCGCAAGGCGGCGACGTCGCGGTGTTGTCCGAACATGCGCCGAAGAGAAGACCGAAGGCGAGTAGGGGGAGGAAAGAAAAGCGTTTTTGCATGGCATCGCGAGGATATCGCGATGGGCGGGAATTTGGCAATGGGGAAGTTGGGGCG
>CAYSYX010000373.1:0-9482 GCA_964435055.1 uncultured Polyangium sp.
GAAGAGGTCATTTCAGGCATCGATGTGGCTCGTTTCGAAGACGTGGGCGAGTTCGTCTTGCTTGAACTTTCGCCGCTCGAACGTTTGCCTTTGCGAACATCGTTGGTGATCAAAGCGTGTGCGATGGAGGCCGACACGATCGGACACCAGGTACGGCATTTGGTGAAACAGCTTGGAACACCGCGCGGGTTTGACGAAGTCGTGGTGGTCGAAGATCCGTTTGCGGGGCCGTTTCCACGGCAATACCAAGCAGGAGATCGCGCGACGCTGCGACGACATTTGGAGGATCTGGTCCGGGAAAAGGTGATTGATCGGGTCGTCGAAGGTCCGGCGGACGGGGACGACAGTCGAGCGATCGCCGGGCGTTGGTTCGGCGTGGAGACAGCTCGCGCCCATGCGAAAAATGGGCAAGCGACGTTGGCGTTGCTGCGGGCTTTCGAAGAATGCTCGGGGGACATCATTTTACACGCGGACGCGGATGTGCTCGTCGGAAGGCCGGATCGAGGGTTCGACCACCTACGAGAAGCCGTTTGTCTCTTCGAATCGATTCCCACCATGGTGACCTTGGCGCCGGCGGTGTTTGGAGATGAAAACCCTGCGCCTCGTCATGGAGATGCCCGTGGTCCGTATCGGGTCGAGACGCAAATCGGGTGGGTGCATCGGGAACGTTTGAAGGCGCTTCGACCTTTGCCCAACGCCGTCGGCGACGAAAAGCTGGAAATGCCGTGGCATCGTGCCGTCGATCGGTTGGTGCAATCCGGACAAACCTGTTCGGTGCGTCGAGGAACCGCGGGGCTTTGGTACACATCGCCGGAGAACTCGCGTAAGGTTGACCTGGACGAACTATTTTTGCTGATGGATCGAGTGGAAGCAGGTATGGCGCCGGCATTGCAGCGTGGTCACGCGACCACGCGGGGAAGTTTGTCGCAATGGCTCGAGCCCAAGCGCGGCGAGGACCTGGTGATTGTCGCTTGCGGGCGCAATGTGGGTCCCGGACGAGCGGCGCGTTTTCGTGATGCATTGCTGGGACAAACGCATGCGTCCTGGGGGGCGATCGTGATCGACGACGGTTCGGATGACGGTGCCGAAGAATATCAGCCGCGTATATTCGGAGCGCTCGGCAAGCGCGTGACGCGGCTTCGCAGGCTGCGCAGTGTGGGAGCCTTGGCCAATTTGGTCTTGGCGGTGAAGCATTTGGTCATTCGGCCGGACAGTGTGGTGGTGCTCGTGGATTTGGATGACGCGCTCGGTTCGCCCGAAAGCTTGGCCGAGGTCGCGCTTGCTCATGCGCAGGGCGCGGACGTGACGGTCGGATCGATGGTCCGTACGGACAAACACGTCGAATATCCTGTCGAATTCGATATGCCCCGGAAAAACCGTGGCGGGAACGTGTGGCAGCATCTGCGGACGTTTCGTCGAGCGTTGTTCGACCGGATCGACCCGGCGGATTTGCAAATCGATGGGCAATGGATAGGATTGGCGAGCGATTGGGCGTTCATGTTGCCCATCGTCGAGATGGCCCGTAAGCCGGTTTGGATTCGCAAACCTATTTATTTGCACGAGCCGGGGGACGAACGAAGCGCAGGTTATCGAGCGGAGCGGGAGCGAGTGATTGCGACGTTGATGAAACGTCCGGCGTATACAAAAAAGGTGGCGACATGAAGAGACGCGCGATTGTATCGGTGATTGGAGATGCGGGCGCGGAAGAGGGTTTTGCGCCTTATGATCTTGCTCGCGAGGTGGGCAAGGGTCTTGTGGATGCGGGATTTCGCGTCATGACGGGCGGATTGGGCGGCGTGATGGAGGCGGCGTCGCGCGGTGCGCATGAATCGGCGGCATATCGTGAGGGCGATACGATTGGGATTTTGCCGCATGCGGATCCGAGCCAGGCGAATCCGTGGGTGGACATTCCCATTCCAACGGGCTTGGATCACGCACGAAATGCAATTGTCGCCAATGCGGACGCGGTGATCGCGATCGGCGGCGGCGCGGGGACGTTGGCGGAAATGGCGTTTGCTTGGATTTACCGGCGCCTCGTGATTGGAATTGAAATCTCGGGGTGGAGCGGCGAGCTTGGTGATCGGCGTATCGACGGGCGAATTCGTCAAGCGGACATGCCCGAGGATCGAGTTTTTCGCGCTAGAACAGCGGAGGACGCGGTCAAACTCGTGATTGAACATTTGCCCCGCTACGCATCGAGGCACCGAGGATTTCGATTTCAGGGTTGAGGGCGATTTTCAATCGCGATCCGAGGCCTTACGTCCTGGCCTTGTCCCGACAGACCGTCGGCCATTCGAATTAGTCGACGACGCGGACGTTTCGCAGTATATTTCGCACATCTTCGGCGTCCTCCGTCGAGTAAAACGCGCCGGCATACATCCGCTTCAGTAGATCGTCGCGGACGTCTGCCGGCCACGGCGCGAGATTGTCCACGAAACGTTGACGAAACGTCGAGTTTGGCAGGCCAATCAACACGGGGAGCACCCAGGAGTGAGAAACACGCCGCGCATTGTCACACACCCATTGCGGAACGACTCGCGCCAATCCTCTCATCAAGACCCATGGTTCGGCGACATGATCGACGGCGAGCTGAAGGCGGAAAATGGAATCTTTATCTTTTGGCTTGACAACCTCGGCCAACGATTCGAGCAAAGCGAATTCCAGATTTTTGATCTGCACCTCTTCAACGGTGGACGCAACCCCCACGAAGTACGCGGGATAATCACGAAGGATGGCATTGATTCGAGTAGCGCCGACGTCGTCGCGAATATACGAGAGCAAATAACACGCCGCGCTGCGATCCGATACGTCCGGGGACACCAGCAATTCGCAAATAGCGTCGGCGAAGCGCGGAAGGTGGGGACCGGCCTTACGTAATGCCCGAACGACGCCATCCAATGCGGTACAATCATCCCGGTCAAACCAGGTCGAAGGGCTTTTCATCTGGGCGCGAATGGCTGCCGGCAACCGGTCGAGATCGACGGTACCTCCGGCAATTGTCACATAGTTCGACGACATGTCGCCAGGGTCGAATTTTTCGGGGGCGAACACAAGTCCATTCTGCTTTCGTCGAAGGTGGCAATCACTTTTTCCATACCTTGATCTTTGGGGAAAACGCGAGCATCATCCTGCGATGCGCATCAGTGGTTTGAACCTCGCACCTCCATCGTGTCTCGCGTCCGTACGAGCGACGCGGGCCGAGGATGATTTACGACAAAAACTGATTCATGCATTTCAATCCGACGAAGAAGAAGTGCGTTCACGTGGATTTTTCGAGTCGCTCGGCCGCCCGGAAGAATGGATATCGCCGCGTGAAAGCGCGGAAGTTTGGTGCATTGGTTGTCCCTGCGGTCAAGATCGAGGGAAAATATTCGGCGTGCGCGTCGGCGACGAATTTTCCGCGCCTATTTTCTACGCGTGTTTGGCGTGCTCGAACCGGGCGCTGATTTTCGATCCGACTTTGCACGGATACAATGCGGAGATCGCAAAACGAAAACGAAAACCGAAAAAAGATCCCAATGCGACATTTGCCATGCATTGCCGCGCCTGTAAAACAACCGTTTGGCACCCCGTGGTGTTGGTGACCTACCAAGGCGAATTGGATGAACCATTTCAATCGCGACTCGCGGATTTCTTCGACGTCATTCTCATCGGCGGTGTTTGCGTGAAATGCGGCTACACCGGCTTTCGCTACGATGCCGAATGTGCTTGACGGCCCGGATCAGGTCGGCGAAGTGCGAACCCTATTTTCGATTCCCTTGAACGATGGAATCGGGTAACCTTCCATCATGCGCAACCTCATTTTGCCGGCAATTCTTCTCGTCTCGATGGTTCTGACTGCCGTCAACTGCGGCGATGGCGGTGAAAACGCCAGTGGTTCGTCACAAAGTACCGCGTCTTCATCGGCGAGCTCGGGCCAAGGCGGAATGGGCCAAGGTGGCAATGACGTCGGTGGAGGATTCATCGCCGGCAGCACGAGCAGTTCGGGACCGGGTGGAGGCGGCGGGCCCGAGGTTTGTGACGGGATTGATAATGACAACGACGGCGTGATTGACAATGTCGATGTGGGAGGCGATGGCGTTTGCGATTGTTTGCGCATTGCAACGTTGGGCGTGCCGGGGACGTGGGGCGCTGGCGACGTATTTGCGCAATGGCTCGACAGTCGCAGTAACAATGGCGCGGTTTCGCTCGACAGCCAAGTCCTCACGAAAGACCTGCTCGACAAATATCAGGTCATCGTCGCCGAGGATTTGAGCAAGATGAATCGAACGTATTCAGCGGAGGAAGTCACGGCGCTCGAGGCTTGGGTGAAAGCGGGCGGCGGCTTCATGACGCTCATTGGATATGCGGATCCAACGGAACGGACAAACGTCAATACGTTGCTCGGTCCTTTTGGGATGAGTTACGGGGCTATGCAGATTTTGGCCAAAGCGGGAGGAAATACCATTCCGATTACCAACTGGGTGCCGCATCCGGTCACCAACGGCGTGATGCAGATAGGCGTCGACAACGGTTATCCGGTGGAAGGAATGGGTATGGTTTTGGCTTCCGAGCAAGGTTACGACCTCTTGCGCGGGCGGGAAATCGGCAATGGTCATGTCTTGGTTTGGGGTGACGAATGGCTCACGTACGACAGCGAATGGACACAGCATCCCGAATATCAGCTGGAGCTTTTCTGGCTCAACGCCATCAAGTGGTTGACGCCGGCGAAAGACTGCCAAGTGGCCATTCCGCCGCCGAAATGAGGGTTCGTCGGTGATTTCCGCCGGCGGGTCATCGAGGACGCCGATCTAAAGCACGAAATTGCTTGACGATTTTCTGCCACCTGCTAGCGCTCGGGGCGAACCGCAACTAGACGCACGCCTTATGTCAGCAACACACACGTGGAATTTTTTTCGAGCCGGCGGGTTCGATCAGGTTGTCCTGCAAAGCGGGGCCGATATTGCAAACCTGCCGCAGCTCGATCAGAAGCTTTGGGTCGCGTTGGCTTGCCCCACGTCCGGTGTCGACCTCGATCCGCGATTTTTGGAGTTGGTCGACATCGACGGCGACAAGCGAATTCGGGCCCCGGAGTTACTGGAAGCCGTACGGTTTGTCTCGACCGCGCTGACCAACATGGACGATCTTTTGAAGGGGGCCGACGCGTTGCCTTTGTCGGCGATCAACACGAAGACGCCGGAAGGAAAAGTGCTCCTTGGTGCGGCTCGACAGGTGTTGCGCAACCTGGGCAAAAAAGGAGCCGATTCCATTTCGGTGGCCGACGTTCAGGATCCCATGAGGATCTTCGCGGACGCACCATTCAATGGCGATGGGATCATCAATGACGCATCGACGACCGACGCCGAATTGAAGGCGGTCATTGCGAACATCGTCGATTGTTTGGGTGCGGAAGTCGATCGTTCGGGGGAGCCCGGGGCGGATCAAAAGAAGATCGAAACGTTTTTCGCCGAGGTCGAAGAGGCCCATTCGTGGCACGAAGAGGCCTCGAAAGACG
The DNA here is from genome assembly GCA_964435055.1 of uncultured Polyangium sp. GTDB lineage: Bacteria > Myxococcota_A > Polyangia > Polyangiales > Polyangiaceae > Polyangium. The sequence continues at coordinate 5,495 of CAYSYX010000373.1, forward strand.
CGAAAAACATTCTGCCGCTCGGGGACGCGACGGCGGACGCCGTGGCGGCCTACCTGGGGATTCGGGCGAAGGTCGACGACTATTTCGCCCGGTGCAACTTGGCGGCATTCGATCCGCGGGTTGGCGGGATGCTCAATCGCGCCGAAGCGGAATACTCCGAATTGGTCACCAAAGATTTGCAGCTTCGCGGAACCGAGACGGCGCATTTTCCGCTCGCGCAGGTTGCCGCGGGCAAACCATTACCACTACGGGGAGCGATCAATCCGGCTTACCTCGTGGCGCTCGAAAAGCTGAACGAAACAGTGATTAAGCCGCTGTTGGGCGAAAAGCGGGAATTGACGGAAGGCGATTGGGCTCTGGTTCGGGAGCGTTTGGCCGGGCACTTGGCGTGGCTCGAGCGCAAACGCGGGGCCGCCGTGGAGAAGCTCGGCGGCGCGCGGATTGCGGCGCTGAAAAAAGCCGAACATAAGGCGGCCTTGTTGGAGCTTGTGGAAAAAGACAAGGCTTTGGAGGCGGAAGCCAAGAGTTTGCAGGATGTGGAGCGCTTGGTGCGCTATTATCGAAATTTGTACAAGTTATGTACGAACTTCGTCAATTTCCGCGACTTCTACGACGCCGATGCATTGGCGATTTTTCAATGCGGTACGTTGTACATCGATCAGCGCGCGTGTATGTTGTGTATCCGCGTGGACGATCCCGGCAAGCACGCGGCGCTCGCGGGTTTGGCCGGGGCATACTTGGCGTACGTCGATTGCGTGCGTCCGGCGACGAATGAGAAGATCCAAGTCGTCGCGGTGGTGACGGACGGCAACAGCGACAACCTGATGGTGGGTCGTAACGGGCTCTTTTACGATCGGCACGGCAAGGATTACGACGCGACGATCGTAAAAATCATCGACAATCCCATCAGTTTGCGGCAAGCGTTCTTTTCGCCGTACAAAAAGCTCGTGCGGCTCATTGAAGAGCAGGTCGCGAAACGCGCCAGTGCGGCGGATACCGAAGCGGACGGCAAATTGACCGAAGCTGCGACGCACGTGACGACGGCGGATCAAGCGGCGCCTCCGAAGAAGACCAAACCGGTGGATGTCGGCACGGTGGCGGCTTTGGGCGTTGCGGTGGCCGGCATCGGGACGTTCTTTACGGCATTCGTCGGTTATGCGACGGGAATCATGCAAATGGGGCTCGCGGCGACGATCGCCGCATTCTTGGGGCTCATTTTGATGATTTCATTGCCGGCGTTGATCATGGCCTACATCAAGCTGCGTAAACGCAACTTGGGCCCGCTTCTCGATGCCAGCGGCTGGGCCATCAATTCCCAAGCCAAACTGAGCGTCCGTTTTGGATCGACCCTGACGAGTTTGTCGCAATTGCCCGAAGGAGCGCAGCGGACGATTTCCGACGCGTACGCCGATCAAGGAATACCTTGGAGGCGATGGGTTTTCGTCGTGCTGGTCATTTACACCGGCTACAAGTGGACGCAGGGGACCTTCGACCGGTTTTTGCCCGAGCGGTTTTCGAGCCGGCAATGGTCGGCGCTATTTGCTCCGCCTCCGGCACCGGCCGCGCCGGCTCCCGCCACATCCGCCGGGCCTTGATTCGCAGAATTCGGGCCTCCCGAATGCATCGTTTTCGGCTGGACATGCGGCGCGCAGCATGAGACAGACGTAATGCATGTCCTCATCACAAGCGCGCTCGCCTTATCATTGCCCTCGCTGTATGACCCCGATGCTTCTGGGACGCGCCGGCGGCATGGACGTTCACGGCTGCTCCACGTGCGGAGGCATTTGGCTCGGCGTAAATTGTGCTCAAAAGTTTTCCCTGGAACTTCCTTCCGAAGCGCTCGAGCTCGCTGCACGGCATTCGGCCAACGCAACGGACGCCGTGGCGACGGCCCCGGTGATACCGTGTCCGGTCTGTGGAGTGACGATGCAGCGAACCCACGCCCTCGCGGCAAAGCTCGATTTGGATTTCTGCAATGAACACGGCACTTGGTACGATCGCAATGAAATGGAGAGCATTGCCCGAACGCTCGAGAATGCCCGGTGGCAGACGAAGCAGCAGACCTCGGCCGATGCGGTCAATCCCGGCACGCGCAACGGAGGCGCCGGAAGCGACACCAAGACCCTGGATACCGTGATTGACGGAGCGGGCATTGCGATCGATATTCTGGATTCGGTGGATACAGGCGGCGAAGTCGTCGGAGGGGTATTCGATTTCTTCGGGTCGTTGTTCGATTGATCGTTTTGGTCGACGTAAGAATGACGTTACGGCACCATTGCGAAATAGCCTGGCATTTTCAACTTGGCGCGGTATCATCGGCGCCATGAAAACAACCTTTCCGCTTTCTTCAGTGGGTCTCGTTCTTCTCGTCGTCAGCCCTTTCTTCAGCTTTGCGTGCGGCAGCGAAGTGAATCAGGGCACGACGACATCGTCGAGCAGCAGCAGCAGCAGCACCTCGGGCAGTTCGGGTTCCGGCGATCCGGTGCAAGACTGCGCGGATGCTTGCCATAAATACGAAACGCTCAATTGCAATCTTCCGGGCGGGAGCGATTGCAATACGATGTGTGCCGAGCAGGTGGCCGCTTATCCGATGGAATGCGCGGACTTGGTCGCCGCCTATTTCGCGTGCCTCGTGCAGAACACCACCACATGCGACTTTCCGACGATGTGCCAAGCCCCGCTGGATTCGCTCGATGCCTGCCAGGCCATGTATGGCTGCACGGGTGATGGTATCTGTTCCGCCGGTATGGATATGAACGGCAATACCTCGTGCGGTTGCGAAGATACCTGCAAAAACATCAAGTATTCCACGGATTGCACGACGCCCGCCGGTGGAGGCATGACGACGTGTGATTGCCTCGTCGGGGGACAATCCGCCGGCACGTGTCAACAAGCGGATGCGAATGCTTGCGGCCCGCAAGACAGCTGCTGCAACGCAATGTATTTCAAGCTCTGATCCCGCCTCCCGCTTCCGCATTCTTCCCTCTTTACATCCCTCACGGCTTGTTGTTATGCTCGGCGCCATGTCGGAGCATGGGCACCTATTCGATACAGTCAGGCGCATGGTTCAACGGGGGCAGTCGAAAAAGGAGCTTTTCGACACCATCCGAGCGATGGCGGCGAGCCCGAACGCGGCGCCCATCGAGGGCAAACTCCGCGGTTACGCCGCGAAACTCTGGAATCAAGCCGAAGCGGAAGAACGAACGTGGCAGGGTGTCAGTACGAACGATCGTTTGGACAAGGCATTTGAATTTCTGAAGCAATCCGGCATTTTCTCGGCGCAGGATTATTGGTGTTGCTCGAGTTGCGGGCATGCCGCAGCCGCCGAATCGATGACCGAACAAAAGACCCGCGGTTACGTCTTTTATCACGAACAAGATACCGATCGCGCCATGGAAGGTGGCGGTCTGATGCTCGCTTACGGCTCGTACGAAGGGGAAGACGAGAAAACCACCGCCATTGCGCGCGAGATTGGATCGGCATTGGATCGATTTGGAGTTCCTTACGAATGGAATGGTTCGCCGGATTCGCGGATTTTCATTCTGCCCTTCGAATGGCGAAAACGCCGCACGACGCAGGCTCCTCCGATTCCCCCGGGAGGACGAGGCGAAGTCATTGCCCGAAAAACCGCTGATGACTCGGTATCGACGCAGCCGGGCGAAGGAACGCCCTTGAAAGAGCCGATCGTGGACGCTCGTTTGGTGCATTCCGATGGACGAATCTGGTCGGCAACCATCGGAGACGAATCGCTCATGCTCGTCATTCGCGATGCGGATGGCGATGAATTTCGGCGCACCGTGCCGTGTCCCAATCCGCGCGCGGAGCTCGATTCGCGAATCGCCGAGCTTATCTCGGATGGGTTTGTCAAGGAATAATACGGCTCGAAGATCGCCGCCGGCAAGAGCGGACGCGGGCATGCAGGACCGCTCACTTCTGCAAAAGTGCCCGGCACCTTCTCCAAGGCCTTCCCAACGTCCGAGAACGCGCG
>CAYSYX010000374.1:0-3351 GCA_964435055.1 uncultured Polyangium sp.
GTTTGGCGGCGATCGGCGAGATGCTCGACCTCATGTTGCTCGAATTCAAGTCGCTCACGCAACAAGACGCACCGACCAGTTTGCCGCACGATTTGTTCCGTTTGTCCGGTGCGAACTCGGCGAGCAGCGCACCTCCCGCGGGCGATTTGCTCGATACGGATGACACGTTCGCCGGTTTGAGCGACGAGCTCGAAGGTCCGGATCCAACGGCCGACGCCGAAAAAGACAAGGCGCCTACCGGTTGGTTCAGGGCCTTGATGAAGCGGTAATTGCTACGGGAGTAAAAGACCGTGGCTCGATGGGTTCATGAAGCGATACGTTCGGATGCTGATCCTCCCTGCCCCATGATCTCGAAGCAATCGATGTCCCCTGCCCTCATGCTTTCGCAAAACACTCAGCCCCATTCTCTTCGCCGCTTTCGGATGCACGCTGTTGCGTCCGTGTTGGCTCTTGCGTGTGTGATGCCGTTGTCGTCGACGTACGCCGCAGATGCGGATGCGCTCATCGCCGAAGGCAAAAAACTCCTCGCAGCCAAGAAGTTCGACGAGGCGTGCCCGAAGTTTGCCGACGCGTATGCGGCAAACAAAAATCCGGCGACGCTCGTGGATTTGGCGCTCTGTCATGAAAAACAGGGCAAGCTGACGACCGCCTGGAGCGAATTGCTCGACGCCGAAGCGGACGCACGTAAAGCCGGTCAGACGACGATCGAAACGCGCGCACGGGCCAACAGCAAAGCGCTCGAGCCAAAGCTGCCGCGGATCGTGATCAACGTCGCCGCCGCCACACCGGGTTTGGAAGTGACGATCGACGGACAGAAAGTCGATCCCAACGCGCAAGCGAAGGGACGTCCGGTCGATCCGGGTGATCACAAAGTCGTGGCGAGCGCACCGGGGCGGAAACCCTTCGAATCGTCCATCACGGTCAAACAAGGTCAGTCGAAACCCGTTGTCATTCCCGCGCTGGCTTCGGACGGGAGTGAGAAACCTGCCGACAAGCCCGCCGACAAACCTGCCGACAAACCGGCGGACAAACCGGCGGACAAACCTGCCGACAACCCCGCCGACAAGCCGGCGGACAAACCGAATGATGGTTCGTCCTCGACAAATCCTCCGGGTGGATCCGAGCCGTCGGGATCGCTGCATCCAGCGGGTCGGCTCGTCATCGATGTGGGCATCACCGGTGGAGCACAGTTGTTCCTGGGCGGCGGAAGCCTCGGCCCCTTGTCGAACTTGACGTACGAATACCGCGTCACCGATCAGCTCGGCGCAGACGCCGCGGAGCTTGGCGTATGTAGTTCGACCACGTGCCGAGCCGTGATTGATCCGGCGATCGGCGTACCCGTTGGAGGTCAAATCTTCGTCGGGTGGGCGCTGAAAGAAACGATGCACGTCGGCGGAAGGTTCTTCGGGACGTTCATGCCGACGGGCGGATATTCGCTGTTCGTGGGTCCTTCTTTGTCGACGAAGGTCGGCGAGAAGCTCTGGGTCGGCGGAACGGTCGTCGTGGGCTGGGGCGCGCAAAATGCGCGGATCACAGGAGGCATTGGGACGGTTCCGTCCGACTGGGTCGACTACAACGGCACGGACGAAGTACCGGTTCTTCTTGACCGTACGATTCCGGAAGAAGCCGACGTGGGGTATGGCCTGAGCTTCGGAGCATCGGCGGAGGTGTCCTATCGACTCGCCGAGTTCGGCGACGGCAAGCGCAAAACGACGGGCTCGCTGTTTGTCAATGCGTGGCCGACGTTCCTCAAGACGTACGATGGATTTGCGTTCGGTTTGCCCCTCGGGGTCAGCTACCGATTCCACTGAGCATCACGTGCCGCCGAGGACGTGACAAACCCTGCGCTCAACCCGGGGAACGCCCCGGACGTTCTACACTCCAAACCCCTGTTTCGTGCTCGCCGCGGGCTGTGTCGGCATGACCGTGCAACGCTCGCCACGTGCTCCTACGACGAGCAGCGCGGCTGACGATCACGCTCGCAACGCTCGCGACGTCGTGCTCGACGCGTCACGGTTTGCCACAACCATCAAACCCCGCCGCACCGCGTGAAACGTTGCTCGAAGCGGCGCGTTTGGCAGGACAAGCTGGCGACTACGCCACGTGTCGACGCGGGTACGAAGCGCTTCTCGCCGCCGATCTTCATGACGATGAAGCTCGCGCGGGTCTTGCGCGGCTCGATGCTTGGGAGGGCGCATACGCTCGGGCCGAAGCTGCTTATCGCGACGTGTTGCTCCGTCATCCGACGGACGACGATGTACGTGCGGGGCTCTTCGACGTGCTCGTTTGGGCGGAACGTTGGGACGACGCTGACGCTGTTCTCGCGGAAGCTCCACCAACGCATCGCCCCATTTTGCTTGGGCGACGCGCACGTCTTGCCTATCTGCAAGGCAACGTGACCGAAGCGCAGCGACTGCTGGCGCAAGCCGAACGCATCGCCCCGAACGATGCCGAGATCGCCGTGGAAAAAGCGCGTCTCGTGACGCAATGGGCGCGCGTCACGTCCCGCATGATCACGAGCAGCAACGGGGCGCCGATCCTCGGACAAACCGAGCTGAGTTTGTCGCAGGCCGTGCATCGCTTGCGGATCTCGTTCGAGTCGGAGCAAGGATCGCGCGCCACATCGTTTGCATCGGGATGGGCGTATGGCGCAACGTACGGATTGGCGGGAGCTTGGACGTTTGCCCCGGGATGGACGTGGGAGGTGAAAGCTGCGCTCGGCGCGCCGGCGATGATGGTGCCGGTCCTTCGACTGGATACGCAGCTCGCGATGGCGATTCGTCCGCGTTGGTCGAGCTCGATAGGCTATTCGTTTCGCCGTTTTGCCGACGGGATCGACACGCACGGCGGACGAGCTTCCCTGGGATTTACGTTCCGGGACGAACTGCGTTTGGACGCTACGTACTGGCTCACGCAGGTGCGGATGAGAACCGCTACGCATGACGCGTCGAGTCGCCAGGTGCAAGCGTTTGGTTTGTCGGCGGGCCGAACGCTGTTTCCGTGGATGGCGGTGCGCGCCGGATACGCGCATGGCGCGGAAGCGGAGCGTTCGCCCGCGGTGTTTCAGTTGCTGGATCTGGTGAATGATTCGTTTTACGTGGGGATACGATTTACGCCGAGCATGTTTGTCTCGATTGAACCCGTGTACACGTTGGTTTTACGCGGTAGACCGGGACAACCGAGGCAAGTGCAGCATTCCGTCGAGCTGGGATTGGCGGTGCGGCGCTGATCGTGCGCAACGAAATTCAGCGGGCGATACCGACGGCTTCGCGAATTTTTTGGATGAGCGGCAGAGAAATGGCGCGAGCTTTTTCTTTGCCTTCGGCGAGGTGTTTTTCGATGACTTCGGGG
>CAYSYX010000374.1:3361-9481 GCA_964435055.1 uncultured Polyangium sp.
CGCCATGAGGTCGTCGTACACTTTTCGCGGTTCCGCCAACGATGCTTCGAGGGCCTCGTAAAGCGCCTGTTTTGCTTCGCCCCAGCCGATTCCTTTTCGATATCGATCAGCCAATGCGGCGGCTTGTTCGGGCGTGGCGAAGGCCTGGTACATCTGGAAGATGTGCGATGTTTCGGGCTCCTTGGGTTCTTCCGGGGGCCGCGAATCCGTCACGATGCGCATGACCAGTTTGCGGAGCTTCTTCGGGTCGCCGAACAGAGGAATCTCGTTATCGTAACTCTTGCTCATTTTGCGGCCATCGAGGCCGGGAATGATCGCCGTTTGCTCGTTGATGTACGCGGCCGGAATCTTCAGAATCGGGCCGTACACTGCATTGAAGCTGCCCGCCATGTCGGCGGTCATTTCGAGATGCTGCAATTGATCTTTGCCCACGGGAACGAGGTCCGTGCCAAACATCAAAATATCGGCCGCCATGAGCACCGGGTAATTGTAAAGACCCATGTTCACGCCAGCATCGACGTCGTTACCGGCTTCTTCGTTTTTCTGGACGATCGCCTTGTATGCATGAGCGCGATTGAGCAGGCCTTTGCCGGTAAAACATGAAAGTACCCAGGCAAGCTCGAACAATTCGGGAATGTCCGATTGGCGAAAAATGACGACGTTCGAAGGATCGAGTCCGCATGCAAGCCATGTCGCGGCGACTTCGAGCGTGCTGTGTTGCATCGCCTTCTTATCGTGAACCGTGGTGAGAGAATGATAGTCGGCGATAAAAAGCAGCCCCTGATGATCGGGTTTCTTGACCAGTTCGAGAGCCGGTTTGATTGCGCCGACGTAGTTACCGATGTGAGGATGTCCGGAGGACTTGACCCCCGTGAGAATGGTTTTCTTGGCCATGGGTACGCGCGCTTTTTAGCACCATGCGGAGCAAATGGGGATCGAAATGCGCCGGACGAGGCAATTTGATAAAGACGCGCGTCTCGAGCCCGATCACGGGACGTCGATGGGCACACCGAAGGCCGCAGAAAAACGCGGCAAAATATGTCCAAGCTGGGCGTCGAGGCGCAAGGTGGCGAAGTCGTCGCCACGTGTCGGACCCAAGTTCACGATGGCGACGGGAACGGCACGTTCCTGGGCGCGACGAACGAAACGAAAACCGGAAAAGACCGTCAATGACGAACCCGCGACCAGCAAAACTTCACCTTCGTCGAACAACGCAAAGGCCGCATCTTTGATTTCGGGCGCCACGTTTTCCCCAAAAAAGACGACGTCGGGCTTGAGCACGCCGCCACAAGCAAGACAAACCGGGACGCGAAAATCATCAAAAAGACGGCTTTCCAGATCGGCATCGCCGTCGGGGGCCATCGGAGCGGTTTTTCCAGCCCAACCTGGATTGTCGGTCAAGAGTCGCTCTTGCAGGTGCGCTCGGGATTCGATATGTGGACACGCCAAACAGCGAACGCGAGCCAATGCGCCGTGAAGTTCGACGACGCGATTCGAACCTGCCGCGTGATGTAATCCGTCGACGTTTTGGGTAATGATCCCCAGGACATGACCGGCATGCTCCAAGGCCGCCAAAGCGCGGTGCCCGAGGTTTGGCCGGGCGGTGGCAATACGCGGCCACCCGGTCATGCTGCGGGCCCAATAACGAGCGCGCGAACGAGGATCCGAAAGAAACTGCCGAGCTTGGATGGGATTTCGAGCTCGTCTTGCCGTTTCCGGGCCGCGATAATCCGGAATGCCGCTTTCGGTGCTCAATCCGGCGCCCGCCAGAACGACGACCTTTTTCCCCGCACACAAACGGACGAGGCCTTCGATTTGATCTGCTACGCCGCCAGGGTGCTGCTCGGGCTCGTGGTTCGGTCGAGAATGCATGAGAATCGAGAGATAGTCGCAAATGGGCCGATGTGCACGCCGAATGTGCGGGCGGTGTAACGTATTTGCTCAGGCCAGGGTGGCTTGACGTTGCATTCGACCGGTTGTTCGTCGCAGCGAACCTTTCGAGTCCGGCGGCATATCCGAGATACGCCGTTCTCGTTTGTCCCCACCATACTCGGAAAGAACCCGTGAGGCTTCATGAGCCACCTCCGCAACGGGATCGACGAGCGCACGCGCAAGGGCCGGCAAACTGAGCCAACGTTCTTTGCAATGCACGAGCGATGCGGCCGCCAACACTCGAGCTTCCGGCGCTGGGTCGGAAACGACGGAATCGGCGAGAGCCGCGGCGGCCTCGGGTGTACCCATACTCGCCAATTCGCGCAATGCGCGCATACGAGCGGAGACTCGGGCGGCCCTGCGCGCGGACGCAATCGTGGGAACGAAGTTTTCGGATTCATGACCCACTTCGCGCAAGAACACAGCCACGCAATCGCGAATCGCCGAGGATTCTTGGGCGGCGGCGATCGAAATGGCTTCGGACAAACCGGCCCGGGCAATCGCCGAAAGAGCCGTTCGGGCGATTTTTCGGGCTTCGGGCAAGGGCGAACCCAATGCGCGCGTCCACGTGACCACCGCGCCGAGTCTATCGAGCGACAATGCCGCACTTCGACGCACGCGTTCGCTGGAATCAAATAAGGCTCGTTCGAGCGGCGACCAATCGCGTGGGGCAATCAACGCAATGGCCTCGGCCGCGCGACAACGGACCTCGGCGTCGGAATCACGAAGCGCAAAAACGATGGAGCGCACGGCGTCTTCATCCTTCAATTTCGCGACGGCCATGGCCGCACACGCCCGCACCGCGGGGACGGGATCATTCAATGCGGCGGCCAAAAGACCCCGTGTCGCCCGAGCATCTGCAATACGTCCGAGAGCTTCGACCATTGCGGCGCGAACGGTCGGCTCCGAATCGCCGAGCGCGGAAAGAAGCGGCATCGTTGCTCGAGGATTTCCAATTCTTCCAAGGACCCGCGCCGCCCACGTTCGAGCTGTGGGACGGGCATGTGACAACAATTCGAGAATCGACGGAACGGCGGATTCACCATACGCAACCAAGGCTTCGGCCACCGTAGGCGCGCTTTGTTCATCGTAATCGCTCAGCGCGTTGCACAAATGCGGAATGACCGCTTCATCCATGATGGCTCCAAGCGCCTGCCCGGCCGCAACGCGAACGGTCGTGTCTTCATGCGGATCGACGAGCGCATCGAGGAGCGTTTTACCAGCCAATCCCGAACGGAGTTTTCCCAGCATTCGAGCGGCGTGGGCTCTTTCATTCCAAGATCGACTTTGGCGCAGCGTCTTTTCCCACGTTTGCCGAAGGCCCAAACGCTCACAAACGTCGGCGCAGACCAGTTCTTCGTCGAGGGCTTCTTCGAGGGCGGCTTCGACGGTGGAGCGATCAAATTGGCGCGACAAGGTCAAAGCGAGGCGCGTGCTGGATTGGCCGCGTAGTCGAGCGATCACCGCGCGAGCTCGAGCCAGTTTGTCAAGGGCGCGTTTGGCGCGACGACGGCGAATGATTTCTCGAAGAATGACGAATGCGCCGGGAATCATGGCGGCGATGACGATGGCCAGAACGACGTACAGAACGAAGGAAATGACATTCACGAGGCACCTCGGGGAGCGGGGCCGACCGGCGCGAATCCTTTTCGTCCGAATTTATCCCAGCCTTTGTTGCCTTTCAAAAAATCATAAAGACCTCGCAATTGCCAGAAGACCAAGTATTGGCGATATCCCAAATTCGAGACGAGTCCGACCAGGATCAAAATGAGCAAGTCCTTCGCACGTGGATACGCAATGATCGCCGCCGATTCATGCGGACCGCGGAGATTCGATGCGGAGAATGTGCACAACAGGACGGATAATGTGGACAAACAAAAATTCATGGCCATGGCCAACGCGAGAAATGTAAAGAGCGCCGCGGGAGAAAGCGCTCCGAACACGGCGGTCAGCACGAGCAACAAGTATCCCAAGCATTCGAGTGGCGGGGCGAGAGCTTCGAATAACAATTGATACGGCATCGCAAACAAGCCGATTTGCCGATATTGAGGTCGAAACAAAATCGCGCGATGATAAACGATGACCTCCCACAGACCACGATACCAACGAGCGCGTTGTTTACCCAAATCGCGATAATTCTCCGGCGCTTCGGTCCACGCAATCACGAACGGGAGACAAACGATGCGCCCCGGAATTCGTTTGTCGAGGAGCCATCGATGCAAACGCACGACGATTTCCATGTCTTCGCATACCGTGTGCGCTCCTTCCGAACAATATTCGATACACAATTTCGATTTCACGTGGCGGGTCAAAAATCCCCCGACCTCGAACAATGCCGTACGTCGAATCAATGCAAATACGCCGGAGAGGATCAAGACGGCGTTGCTTTCGGACAATGCGGTTCGCCCTTTTCCAAACGAACGCATGTATTCCACGATTTGCAGTTTACCGATCAAGCTGGTAGGCAGACGTAATTCTTCGACGCTGCCGTTTTTCACGATGGAACCATTCGAAAGACCGACTTGGACCCCGACGGCGATGATTTCGGCAGGATTTTCCAGAACTTTGCGCACGGCGATGAGCAATGCATCCGGCACGAGCAAGCTGTCCGCGTCCATGCTCGTAACAAACGTTCCTTCCGCGACATTGGCGGCGGCATTGAGCGCATCCGCTTTTCCGCCGTTTTCCTTGTCGATGAGCACCATGCGCCGAACGGATTCGGGCAATTGGCTGCGGCATTCCCACAATCCGCGAATTTTGGCGGTGCAAAGCGTGCCCGTCGCTTCGCCAATTACCGGCACGAAGGGATACGCGCCGAGAAGCACCTCGACGGTGCGATCTTTTGATCCATCGTTGCAAATGATGATTTCATACGCGGGATAACGCAGGCGCAATTGCGACTTCAAACTCTCGACAATCGTGACTTCTTCATTGTACGCGGGCACGAGGAGCGAAACGATCGGCAGAAATACATCGTGCTCGGAAGATAAGGCGGGACGAACGATTTCCGTCAACAATTCACGACGAATTCGTCGATAACTGGTCACGACGAACTTCACGTTCAGCACGAAAAACACCGTGACATAACCAACAATAATCGCATCGAGCATCCAAAGCGCGTACACGACCGGCACAGGCCCCATTCTACCAGAGGATCCGCAATTTGGCATACATTACCACGGACTACCGTATGGACGGCTACGGTTGCCCGGGGCAAAAAAAGTTCGTCGGGGCGATTTTCTTTGTTGAAGGTGCCGGTGAGCGCGTGGTAGGAGTTCAGGCGTTCAGTTCGTTCAGGGAAAACCCGCCATGCGAAGAGTTCAAGCCGAGATTGCCGCCGCTCGTGAGCCTGATTTCATTGTTGTGAAGGGAGCTCGCGAGCACAACTTGCGTATCGATCATTTGGAGATCCCCAAACGGAAATTGGTGGTTTTCACGGGGCCGAGTGGTTCGGGCAAGTCGAGTTTGGCATTTGATACGTTGTATGCCGAGGGGCAGCGACGATACGTCGAGACTTTGTCGGCTTATGCTCGACAGTTTTTGGGGCAATTGGATCGACCGGCGGTCGAGCATGTTTCCGGTTTGTCGCCGACGATTGCGATCGAGCAGAAGAGTGCCTCGACGAACCCCCGTTCGACGGTCGGGACAATCACCGAGGTATACGATTATTTGCGTGTGCTTTATGCTCGAGCCGGGGAGCAGCGATGTACGACGTGCGGCAAGCCCGTTGCCTCGCAATCGGTGGATGAAATCGTCGAGACGTTGCTGGAGCTTCCGTCAGGGACGCGAGCGACGCTTTTGGCGCCGATTGTGGTGCATCGCAAAGGCGAGCACAAGGACGTTTTCGATGACCTGGTATCGCGCGGGTTTACTCGGGTGATGGTGGACGGTAAACAAGAAAAACTCGAATCGCCGCCGCGGTTGGACAAGAAATTATGGCACGACATTTCGCTCATCGCGGATCGCATCGCAATTCGAACGGATGATCGTCCGCGCATTGCGGAGAGCGTCGAATTGACGTTGCGCGAAGGAAAAGGCGAAATGGTGGTCGAGGTCGAGGGGCAGGCGCCGCGTACCTTCAGTCAAGCGCGATTTTGCTGCGGAAAGAGTTATCCCGAGCTTTCTCCGCAGAGTTTCTCCTTCAACAGTCCGCTCGGAGCCTGCGAAGCGTGCCGCGGCTTCGGCCGC
>CAYSYX010000375.1:0-9438 GCA_964435055.1 uncultured Polyangium sp.
CATCGAAGGTCTCGCCGGAACGCTGCGACGCGTCCAGCACGAGCTGTTCAACCTGGGTTCGATCCTGGCCACGCTGCCCGCAGACGTTCATCCCAAACAACCGCGCGTGACCACCGCGGACGTCGAACGCCTCGAAGAAGAAATGGACGCCTGCCAAGAGCAGCTCCCGATCCTGCGATCGTTTGTCCTGCCCGGTGGGTCGCGATCCAATGCGGATCTGCATGTTTGTCGCACCGTATGTCGCCGCGCCGAACGCCTGTGCGTGAGCTTGGCACGACAAACCGAGGTCGATCCGACGAGCGTCGCGTATTTGAATCGTTTGAGCGACGCGTTCTTCGTGTGGAGTCGTTACGCAGCGTTGCTGCTCGGTGCGGGCGAGTTGTTATGGGAACCCGACGCGTCGGCGACGGGGCAAAAGAAATAGACGCGATTTGTAGGCTTTTACGGGCAGCCCGCGGGCGCGCTGTCCGCGTACGCGTACACGATGCATGCGGTGATCGCCGTGGAGAGATCATCGCAAGTCATCTGCGCATTCACGTGTGCGATGCAGCCATCGAGGCTGCCCTTGTCGTATTCGAGACACGCGACGCCACCTTGCTGAGCTCGCAGCAGGGACGGACATGCCGGGGACGTGCCGACGCAACCCACCGTGAGAAGCGCTTTGGAGTGAGCATCGGAGAGCGCCGTGCACGCGGCGTCTTCCAACATTCGCTCACCACTTGGAGGAGGTCGGACTTTTCCGTCGCTCGGCGTGGGGACAACTTCTTCCGAGCCACATCCCGAGACGAGCAACAAGGCGGCAACGAGCAGGATTCGCATCTGAAGGAGGGAGGAGGAAACGATTACTCTTGGTCTTCGAGCAACGTGTTGGCGAGTTCTTCAAGGACATCACGCGCAGCGGCGACTTTGCGATCCGGGATCTTCGACAGCGCCTTGCGCACCGTCGCTTCCACCGTTCCATTACGCGCCGAATCGACCTCTTTGCCCTTCGCGGTGAGCGAGAACAACGCGCGACGAGCATCGCCGGAATCGATTTTTCGATCGATGATTCCCCGCGCTTCGAGGCGTTTGAGAACACCCGTCAACGTGCTGGGATGAATGTGCAACACCTCTGCCAACTCACCGGCCGAGATTTGCGGAAAACGACCCACGATCCGGATGACCAACCGCTGCGGCCCCGTGACACCGATGGACACTTCCATCCGTTTCGACGTGGACTGAAGCGCGTGATCGACTGCCCACAGCAGTCGCATGAACTCGAGCACTTCGCCGAGACGCTCCGTCTTGTTGTCGGTCGCCTTTTTCTTTTTCTTCTCGCTGGTGGATGCGCTCATGGTCTTGAGGAACTCCCATTCCGTCCGCCTGAGACGCTATCCCACCTTGCGCAGCAGATCGAGTTTGGCGAAAAAACCACTGTTTTCCCGCGGCTATATGCGCGGCAGCACGGTACGCCGCCGCGTCGCCAAAGCGTCTACGCAACGACAACCGATCGTCGCCGGCTCGTCGAAGACGACGACCTTCGCGCTCGCTCATTATTTTGAGCACATAACAATTACCGCAGTATAGTCGAGAGCATCGGATGAAGAAATCATTCCTATTTGCCGCGTCTTTTGCCCTGTTGTTTCCATCGATCGCGTTTGGCTCGGAATCGGCGCATGCCGATCCGGTGGCGTCGGTCGTCCTG
Source organism: uncultured Polyangium sp. (assembly GCA_964435055.1). GTDB lineage: Bacteria > Myxococcota_A > Polyangia > Polyangiales > Polyangiaceae > Polyangium. The sequence continues at coordinate 1,685 of CAYSYX010000375.1, forward strand.
TATCTGGCCGTGATTCTGATGGCGGCCAAACTCGGCGGAGACCTCGCGGTTCGTCTTGGTCAACCGGCGGTCCTCGGCGAGCTCGTCGCCGGTGTCGTCCTCGGCAACCTGGGCGCCGCGGGTATCGGCGTCCTCGAACCCATCAAGAAAGACGCGAGCATCGACATGCTGTCGCGCCTCGGCGTGCTGCTGCTGCTCTTTGAAGTGGGGCTCGAGTCGACGGTGGCGCAAATGATGAAAGTCGGCGTGACGAGCTTCATCGTCGCCACGCTCGGCGTCGTTGCGCCGTTTGCTCTGGGGTGGGGGTTTGGCGCGGTGCTCTTGCCGGAAGCGAGCACCTACGTGCATGTTTTTCTTGGTGCAACCCTGACGGCGACGAGCGTCGGGATCACGGCCCGCGTGCTGCAAGATCTGAAAGAATCGCAGAGCCCTGAAGCGCGAATCATCCTCGGAGCAGCCGTCATCGACGACGTGTTGGGTTTGGTCATCTTGGCGGTCGTGACGGGCGTCATCGCTGCGGCCGACAAAGGCGGCTCGATGAACTACGCCGACATCGGCATCATTTTCATCAAAGCCGCCGCATTCTTGATCGGCTCACTCGTCATCGGCGTGAAGGTCAGCCCGCGGCTGTTCAACATCGCCTCGAAGCTCCAAGGTCGCGGCGTATTGCTCGCCGTGGGGCTCGCCGTCTGTTTCGTGTTTTCGTGGCTCGCAAGCCTCATCGGGCTGGCGCCGATCGTAGGGGCGTTCGCCGCCGGCCTCGTGCTCGAAGACTTGCACTTCCGCGACTTCACGACGCGCGGCGAGCTCACGCTCGAGCACCTCATCCGCCCGATCTCGACGTTCCTCGTGCCGGTCTTTTTCGTCCTCATGGGCATGCGCACGGACCTGCGTGCGTTCGCGCAACCGGGTGTCCCGATGCTCGCGCTTGCGCTCACGATCGCCGCGATCGCGGGTAAACAGGTTTGCTCGCTGGGACCGGGAAAAGGCATCGATCGTTTGACGATCGGCATCGGCATGGTGCCGCGTGGCGAAGTGGGGCTCATCTTCGCGAACATCGGGCAGTCGTTGACGATCGGCGGAAGTCCGGTGGTGAACGACGCGGTGTTTTCCGCCGTCGTGGCCATGGTGATCGTGACGACCATGATCACGCCGCCTGCGCTGAAATGGTCCCTTGGTCGCAAGCGTGATTCATCGAGCGTCGAAGCGACAAAAGCAGCCGAAGCCCCCGACGCAGACGTGAAGGGTTCAACTTCGACAGCGCCACGAGACGACGCGCATTGACCCTCGACGCCGTCGCCTCTATTCCCTGAATTCGTGGACGCACTGCGCACCGATCTTTATCAGCTCACCATGGCCGCCGGTTATTTCCACCGCGGCATGCAGGACCGACACGCGACCTGCGAAATGTTCGTTCGTCGTTTGCCCAAACGCCGACGTTACATGGTCGCCATGGGCATCGAGCGATTGCTCGATTACCTCGAGAACGTCCGGTTTACCGAAGACGAGATCGACTACTTGCGCAACGTTCCTTCGCTGCGCGACGCGATGACGGAGAGCTTCTGCGACTACCTGCGTGCGCTGCGTTTTCGCGGGGATGTCTGGGCCGTACCCGAGGGCAAGGTTGTCTTTGCAAACGAGCCGTTTGTCCGAATTTCCGGCCCGATTGTCGAAGCCCAGCTCGTCGAAACGTTTCTCCTATCCGCCATCAATCACTCGACCATGATCGCGTCGAAAGCCGCGCGCGTCGTTCATGCCGCTGGAAACGCCGGCGTGATGGAATTCGGGACGCGTCGTACCCACCCGGACTCCGCCGTTACGGCCGCTCGAGCCGCTTATGCCGTCGGGTTTGTCGGGACATCCAACGTTCAAGCGGGCAAACAGTTCGGCATTCCGATCCTGGGCACCGCCGCGCATATGTGGACGATGGCCCATGGTTCGGAAGAAGAAGCGTTTTCCAATTATGTCGCGACGTTTCCGAACGCCTCGATCCTGCTCATCGATACGTACGACACGTTGCGTGGTGCGGAGCGTGCCGCTCGAATCGCCCGCGACAAACTCAAAGGCGTGCGCCTCGACTCCGGCGACTTGCTCGCTTTGTCCAAAGCCGTTCGTGTGATCCTCGACGAGAACGACTGCAAGCAGGCCAAAATTGTCGCTTCGGGTGATCTCAACGAATACAAAATCGCCGGACTACGCGCGGCGGGCGCACCGATCGATCTTTACGGCGTGGGCACCGACCTCGTCGCCAGCCTCGATTCACCGTCGCTCGGCGGCGTCTACAAGCTCGTGGAAATCGAACAAAACGGCGCGATTGTGCCGATCTGCAAATTCTCCGAAAACAAAGCGACGTTTCCCGGTCCGCACCAAGTCTTCCGTTTCCTCGATTCCAACGGAAAACTCAAAAAAGACGTCATTGCCCTGGCGGATGAAGATCCCAGTCTGCTCGGCGAAGGCACGGCCGAAGCGCTTCTCGTTCCGCGAATGAAAGGCGGCAAGCGCACCGGGCCACCGGAAACGCTCGATGTCATTCGCGCGCGGGTTCGAACGGAGATGGGCCAATTGACGGAATCGCTCCATACGCTCGATGAAGCGCCGGAGCCGTCGGAGCGTTCGGACGAACCCTTCAAGGCCAAACCTTCCCAAAAACTGCTCGATTTGATTGAAAACGTTCGCGGCCGAATGGTCGGCGCGGCCAGTTGACCCGAGGTAAAGGCGATGAAAGACATTTTCGTCGACGTCGATGTGCAGCGCGATTTCTGTGAACCAAACGGGGCCTTGTATGTGCCGGGTTCACCGAACGAGATCATGCGCAAACTCGTGCGTCATGCCGTGGACAAACGCATTCCGATCTTGGGCTCGGTCGATTCGCACGCCTGGGATGCCTGGGAATTTGCTTCGAGCGGCCGCAAAGGGCCCAATGGTGAACAGCCGAATTTCCCGGATCATTGTGTCAAAGGAACCTCGGGCTGGCTCAAGGTCGACGGCACGTTGCCCCCCACGTTCCGCTTTGTTCCGAATGTCGCCGCGGCGCCGATTGAAACAATCGTGGACGAGGTTTTACGGGGTGAAACACGCGGCGTGTACTTCGAGAAAGAGGTGTACAGCATGTTCGCCAATCCTCAGGCGGAGCAGTTTGTCCGGATGCTGATCGAACGCGCCGGGGAAAAGCCGAACTTCTACGTATTTGGTGTCGCTACGGATTATTGCGTCAAAGCGGCGGCGTTGGGTTTGGCCCAGCGGGGGTATTCGACGATTCTGCTCACGGACGCAATTGCCGGAATCACGTCGCAGGGTGTGGAAGAAGCGTTTGCCGAGATGAACCAGGCCGGGGTGCGCCTCGCAACGACCGCGGAGCTTTTGTCGTGACGGAACGAGAATATCCGAAGCCGAGTTTGACCGCGGATGTGGTCGCGTTTTCCCTGGACGAAAACGAACGTTTGTCCGTCCTGCTCATTTTGCGCGGACATGATCCTTTTGCCGGACGTTGGGCCATTCCCGGTGGTTTTTCCGAACCGCAGGAGACGGTGGAGCAAAGCGCCGCCCGCGAATTGGTGGAAGAAACGGGCATCACCGGTTTGTCGCTGGAAGAACTCGGTGTTTTCTCGCGTCCGGGGCGCGATCCGCGGGGGTGGGTCGTGAGCGTCGCGCATATTGCGATTCTCCCGGCGGCTCGACGAAAAGAAGCGCATGGCAGCGACGACGCGACGGAAGCGAAATTCTTCGTCATCACGGAAGAGAACGGCGTACTGAACCTGCATAACGAAGGAAAAGCGGCCGGCCCCTTGGCGTTTGATCACAACGAGATTTTGCAGCGAGCCATCAAGCGTTTCAAAGAACGAGCATCGTTCTTCATCCCCGAACTTTTCGGCCGCGCCATGTCGGCGCCGGAAATTCAAGAATCGCTCGAGCGTCTCTTGAGTCCCACGAGGTAATCGTCCGTGGCATTTTTCGTATTTGGACTGACGGGCGGTATTGCCTGCGGAAAAAGCACCGTTGCGGGGCGTTTTCGAGACGCCGGGATCACCGTCATCGATGCCGATCAAGTCGCTCGCCAAGCGGTTGCTCCGGGCACGAGCGGCCTGGCGGAGATCGTCAAGCATTTCGGCAAAGACGTGTTGCGTCCCGATGGAACGCTCGACCGTGCCAAACTCGGCGCCGTGGTTTTCGGAGATGAAGAAAAGCGCAAGACATTGAATCGCATCCTTCATCCGCGTATTGCCGGACGAACCATGGAAACAGCGCAAGAACTTGCGGCCCGAGGTGAATCTTGCGCGTGTTATGAAGCGGCGCTCCTGGTCGAAAACGGCGTGGCGGATATGTTTCGACCTTTGGTCGTCGTCGTTGCGCCCGAGGCGGCACAAATTGCGCGGATCATGGCGCGGGATCGCCTGAGCGAAGCGGACGCACGTGCCCGCATTGACGCTCAAATGCCCGTTGCCGAAAAAGCAGCCGTTGCCGATTACGTGATCGATACGGGCGGCACGATGGACGACACGATTCGCCAAGCCGACGAAATCATTGCCAAGATCCTCGCCAAAGCGGAATCTTGAGGGACGGCTCCCGCGAAATCGCGTTTCCGCTGCGTCAACAAACTGTCTTCTTTTTGCCTCCCGGCGTGAATCCCGAGCAACACACGGGCGCGATTGTCACGTTCGCCGCCGCATGGGTGACGACGATCCGCGGATTTATGGGTGCGCACGCATTTTGCTAATCATTCTGAACATGAGAAACGAACGCCGCTCTTCATCATCTCGTCGAGGTTTTCTTTTCCTGGGTGCGCTTTTGATGTTTGGCGCGCCGGCCCTCGCCTGTACTCCCGACTTTGACTTGGACTTTGGCGATTGGGGGACAAATGATCCACGCACGGGAAACGACAAGCGAGTCATTTTCTCGAGCGGCTGCGCGTCATCGGTCACGATGCCGATTGGTGCTCGCGAGACGATCACCGTCACCGCAGCCACCGACGGACCTGTTTTACCGAAGGATTTGACGCCGAAAAGCTCGGATGCGACGGTCATCGAGATCGAAAATCCGTCCGGCACGACGTTCGAGATTCGCGCTTTGAAAGAAGGACAAACGGACCTCGAGGTTTGGAATGGCGGAACGCGTTACGATTGGCTCACGTTTCATGCGACGCCGGCCACGCAGGTGAACTTCGTCTCCGAGTCTTCGGTGCTGGCTGGAGGACAAACGTGGGTTGTCCTGACGGACGTTTTTGGCCAATGCGGGAAGGAGCAATGCACGTTGTTCGGGCATGGATTCATGCAATGGTCGGCCGAACCGGCCGCCGCTTTCGCGTCGGCGGCGGCAGACCATACCGGGAACATTGCGCATTATCGCGCCGAAACGACGCCGGGGATGGCGGCGCTCGTCGGAAAAGAACCTTCCGCGGGCGTGGAACTGGTGCGACAAACCATTGAAGTCGTCGATCCGACCACGATTACGGCCGTCGATGGATTCCTGAAAGAAGCGACCATCGGTGATGAGCCCGAGCTTCCGGAGGTTTCTTTCCCGGCAACCGTTCGTCCTTCCAACGCATTCTCCGTGCGCGTATTCGGAACACGTGCGGGCAAGAGCAAAGTGGCCATTGCTCGGCCGGACATCGAATGGACGGTTCCCGCCGGCATTGAACAGACGCCCATCGTCGAACCGTCGGACATCTATGCGACGCAGTTTTCTTCGACAAACGCAGGAGCCTTTACGCTCACGGCGAAAATCCCCTTGCTTGGCGGCAAACAGCAAGCGTTTGTCGTGACCGTCAAGGCCAAGTAGACGAAAATCTTCGCCACCGAAAATTTCTTCAAACTTTTTTGCCTCCTGTGCGTCGAACGCGGGCCCAGGAGTCTGCATGAAGATCTACGTCTTTCGAGGACCTCGCGGTCCTGTTCACCTCGCGTTTGTCCTGCTCGCATTCCTCGTGTGCGGATGCAAACCCGCTGAAAGTCCTGGATCGCGAGATCCCAATGCGATCACGGCGGAAGGACTCATCAGTACGCCGGTGCTGCTCGCGGATGGGGAAACCACCTTATACGCAATCGTTCGTCTCGGAACGGTCGCTCGACCGCCGCAACAACGAGGTCCGGTGAATGTCGCGCTGGCGATTGATACGTCGGGCTCGATGGAAGGCGAAGCGATCAAAGCGGCCCGAACGAGCGCCGAAAAGGTCGTGGATTCATTGGCGGATGGCGATCGATTGGCCATCGTCGAATACAACACGCACGCGGAATTGCTGTTGGAATCCGAGGAGCTTTCGCCGTCGGTGCGCGAAGAAGCGAAAAAGAAAATTGCGGCGATCGTCGCGCGAGGAACGACGGCCATGGGCGAGGGGCTCGATATGGCCCTGGGGCAGGTGGGAAACCATTTCGATTCCAAAGGAATCAATCGCGTCGTGCTCTTGGGCGACGGGATTCCCAACGATCCCGGACGGCTCGAATATTCGGCAAAGAACGCCGGGCAACGAGGTATCGCGATTACGACGGTGGGCCTCGGTCTGGATTACGACGAAGTGCTGATGGGGAAAATCGCCACGGATTCGGGTGGTCGATATCAATACGTGGAGTCCCCGGACAAACTCGCCACGTTTTTCAAGGAGGAACTCGGCCGCATTGATTCCGTATATGGCCGACATGCGGTGGCGGCACTGACCGCGGGTCCCGGTGTGCGAATCGACGGCGTCGTCGGGGGCCAGAATGGCAGTTCCACGTATATTTCGATCGGAGACATCGCGCGCGGAGACACGCGGGACATCGTCGTAAAGCTCACGGTAAAACCTCGAAAAGCCGGCGTTCCCATTGAATTGCTGGATGCGACGGTCACCTTCGACGACGCGCTCGAAGAAGCGGGAAGACTCGAACGGCATATTTATTTCGGCGGGCATACGACGACGGAAGAAGCCGCGGTTCGGAAAGCCAAACGACCGGATGTGGAATTGGCGGCGGCCTTGGCGGAAGCATCAGCCACGACGATTCAAGCGATGGCGCTCAGTCAGCAAGGCCAATACGTGGCCGCTCGGTCGATGCTCACCAAAGGGGCGGACATGGCGACGGCGCAGTCGAAAGTGACCCCGAGCGCCGAGCTGGACAAACTCGCCGGCAACATGCGCACGGTGGCGAAAGACATGCCGGATGTCGACGCGCCCAAACCGGCAAAAGCGCCTACAAGCTACGAGTTTTCGGAGGACGCAATGCCGGCCGAACGGTCCGCGCCGACGCCGCAAGCCCCGTCGGTCATGAAATACCGCAAAGAAGTGCACCAACAGGCGATTGATCAATTGTATTGATTCGCCCTGTCAATTCCCGTCATCGCTGCGATCGTTGTCCTCGAAGAGCGCATCGAAAAACCCACCACCACTGCTGCTCGAATCATCATCGCGATCGCGCCGGTGATGTCGATGATCGCCATCATCCGATTGAATCGCATGGGCGACTTGTCCGACGATTCCCGTGCCCGCAATCGCCCCCAAAACGCTGACGGCAACGCCGCCGACGTTGGACGCCATTTCCAATTGTCGACGCGATTCTTGTTCTTGGCGCCGCTGAGCCAATCGTTCTGCGGATCCGGCGAAGGCTTCGTGGCATTTCGAGCAATTCGCATCGCGATGGGGCGACAACGTGCCGCAGAAGACGCATTGCACGACGAGCCAAGTGGCACAAGCCGCGCATTTTTGCGCATCTCGTTCATGAAGAAGCCCGCAATTGGGGCAAGGAACGCCATCGCGTGCAGCCTCCGCCGAATACGGCGAACGACAAAAG
>CAYSYX010000376.1:0-9407 GCA_964435055.1 uncultured Polyangium sp.
TCTGCCTCGACGCCAAGCCTGCCCAAGTATGCGCCGATTTTCAGGTGTAATCGGCCAGATTCGAGCGGATCGAGATTCGCGAGCGCTGCTCGATGTCGGGTAACGAGTTCTCGAAGTGATTCAGGTTGCCCTACTGGCAAGAGAATGGGGGCCTCGATGGAGGATATTGGTTTTGCCGTATTCAATTGGTCTTCTTGTCCCCCGAATTGCAGAAGAAACGCCACGCAGAGCAGCCGCTAGCGCGCCAAGAGCGGTCGTTGTGCAAGATCACAGGAAACGGCTGGGAAAGCAAGCTGCGTCGTTGCGTCAGCTCGGACTTGAAGCATGCCGTGCGGGCAACCGGATGCCGGCGCCGAGCCTTGCATCCTTTGCGTACTGTGGTTTCTCCAGAAACAACTGCCAAGAAGCCAATTCGACAGGGCAATGAGATTCGCGTGTCACGACCCAGAGCGGACGTAAAAATTGGCGATCCAAGCGTTCATGCTTTCTCTGGAAGAGGAGCAAAAGCCCTGCTGTCCGCAGAACTGAGAGTTTCGGGATAGGCACGACTGCCGCAGCAGATGTCTGTGGGAGGCTTGTGAGCACGTCGGGAAAAGGGACCAGAGCGAGATACCGTACGTTTTGAATCGCTCTCACGCGGTCGCCATTGACCCCTTCCCACCCACCTCAATCCTCACCGCAAACCCTTCAATTTCCCAGTTTGGCAACGTTTCCGGTCCTGTTGGGGACGCTGAATTAAGACATCCTCGATCCGTCGTCAGCATCTGACGGATCGAGGCACTTCCCTCTATCCAAAACCTCTTCCCCTCCGCCGTTTCGATTGGAGTGACCTTTAGCGGCTCCTCGAACACGGCGCGGATGACTTCCCTGCCCTTGTCTGGATTGCGGTCAAGCAAGCTTTGTAGGCTCTGGATGCGCTTGCGCGCCTCTTCCTCGAGCTGGTCGAGTTGCACTCCGACGGTCTCAGGTGCGGTTTTTGCCGCTCTTATGCGCGTTTCAAGGGCTGCCAGTTGCTCTTGGCGATCCGCGATGCCTCGAACGATGGCGTCGGGCTTCTGATCGACCGATGCGAGTGCCGCGACAAGCCGGTCGATCTCTTTCCGTAGCCGATCTGCGTCCTTTTCGAGCTTCGGCACATCGGACGACGTGACCTTCGCGCGCGCGGACAAACGATCGCGAACCATCGCGATCACTTCGACAACGAGATCTTCCGACAAAATATTCTCCGAGATCCACTCGGCAACGGCCTGATTTACCGCGTCTACAGGCCTTCGCAGCGTGTTTGTACAGACAGACTTTCCGCGATCTCGGTTGTACGCACAACTGTACACCTTGATCGATTCATAGCTGCTCTTGCTGTTTGTCACGGTTAAAGGTCCGCCACACTCGCCACATCGTGCAAGGCCCGAAAGGAGGTGCTTGGGTGGCCTGCCGCGAGCCTTCTTTTGCTGCGGATTTGCAACACGCTCGGTCTTCGCTTGCGCTCTGAACCAGAGGTCGTCCTCGATGATGCGCAGCTCTGGAACATCGGCCTTGATCCACTCGCTCGCATCACGGGTGATGCGCACTTTCGTGCCTCCGCGATAGGTCTTCTCGCGCGTGTTCCACACGAGAATTCCGCGGTATCTCTCGCGTCTGAGCATCGCCCAGAGCACCGACGTCGACCACGATCCGGTGCCTCGTTTACCCGCACGAGGAGGTGCTACTCGACGCGCGTTCAAATCTTTTGCGATCGTACGAAGTCCCGATCCATCGGCGTAACGCTCGAAGATTTCGCGCACGACCGCGGCTTGCTCTTCGTTGATTTTGTACTCGACATGCACACGACGATCGCCGTTCTTGACCTCGACGTTGTCGTATCCGAACACGCGACCACCCACGACGAGACCCCGCCGAGCCTTCGTTAGAAGGTGTTCGTGTGTTCGTTGCGCAGTCTTCTCGCGCTCGAGTTCAGCCGCGAAACTGCGTGCCGCGATCATGAACTTGTCGACGGCACCGTCCAGAGTGACAAACTCGTCGCTGTAGTAATACACGAGTTTCACGCCGCATTCGATCAGGTCTTGAATGACCAACCCCGATCGAAACGTGTCTCCACCAAGCCGCGATTCGTCACGCACCACGACTGCATCGAACTGTTTGTCCTTCGCCGCGTTCAGAAGTGCGAGCAATCCCGGGCGTTTCTTGAACTCGGCCCGCGAGATCGCGTCGTCAAGAAAAATATGCTCCCGCTCGAGCGTCCCGCCCTGGGCGATGATGTACCGCTCACCTTCTTCCGACTGGACCTGCATGGAGGCCATCTGGTGTTCGTCGGTCGACCGCCGCCCGTATAAGGCGCACCTCAAATTCAGCAGTTTCATGGGTCCTCTGGAGGGTATCGCAGCAGATCCATTTCGACCAGGAGCGCGATTGCGCGGATCCAAGCGCGCCGAAGCTCGCGTTCTTCGGCTTTTCCGCAATTTGTTTTGGTTTGTCCGCGCCGAGAATTCGTGGGAGCGAGAGGCCGAGGAGGTCGTCGGGACGAACGCGGGGGTGGCCTGCTCGATTTCGGCGGACGCACAGAATCAGGCATAGGCCGCGACGAAATCGGGCGACTCGAAGGCGGAGCGATTGAACCGTCCATCATGCACCTCCCCTACGCTCGGGTCATGCCCAAGCGCGCATGTTTTTGTTGGCAAACCAGGGCAAACGCAGCGCTGGATCGCCTAACTCAAGTCTTGCCAAGATACCTTGTCGGTATAACCCGGGCCAAGAAAATTCGCATAAATTCGCCTGGTTTGCCGATTAAAACGCGTATGCACTGTGATCTATGGCGAATGCCTCGTAGGCGCAGTTTGCCCAATTCGATGATTTCCGGGCGAACCGAGCGGTTTTCACGGTTTTTCGTGGGATCGCGCCGTTGATGCGTACGGATGTATGTATGATCGCATTCTTGGAGCGCGAGTACCCGATCCTGGAGGGCGAAACAGCTCCGGAGCCGGTGGCTCGCTCTGGAATCATGCCTGGAATTTCCAGTGGAATTTCCACAAAATCGAGGGGTCTTCGGAGGAGTGCTTGCGGTGTGTGCTCGAATGCTGCGGGCATATCCGCGAGCGCGACGACGGCGATTTCGATAAGAATTCTGTTGTGGTCGTCCGTCGAGGCGACTTTACAGGCCAAACAATACGTTCCCGGTCGAAAATCCTTACTGCGTCAAATCGGTTCTGATCGCCGATCGCAATCAAAAATTCCACCTGAAAACATGAGATCACGAATTCCGCCCCTTGATTTGCCGTGTCGAATTTCGCGAGTTCCAAAGGATCGATCCACTATTTTGATTTTTTCGAGCGGCGGATCGCCGAAGTCCTTGGTTTGCAGGGGTCAAATTCGGAACGAGCCGGAAATCGATCCACGATTTTGATCGTTTTCGTCGAGCCGGCTCAACATAGACGTGAAACTGAACACAAATCTTCCGAGCCGACAGGTGTAATTGTGGAAGCAGTGCGTCAAATTACGTTCGTGTTGCGTGCACATTCGTGCGTCATAACGCCGTTTGGCCACGTTTCTGCATCGCAATTGCCGTGTTTGCTGCCGGATCGTGGGCGGCGCCCCTTGATTTGCCGTGTCGAATTTTGCGAGTTCCAAAGGATCGATCCACTATTTTGATTTTTTCGAGCGGCCGATCGCCGAAGTCCTTGGTTTGCAGGGGCCAGATTCGAGACGAGCCACAAATCGATCCACTTATTGCCCTGTTTCGATCAAGACCTCGCTTTCGCCGGGGCGATTTTTCGTCGCTATGGTAACGGCTGTCGATTGCATTGCCGATTTGAGCGTTTGGGCCGTCGAAAAACTCTTGGGACCGGCGCAGCCAGGTCATCGGATACTGGCTAGGCCACCCCCCGAGGGGTGGCTTTGGGGGTGGCTTCCACCTGGGTCAGGGGTGGCCTTGGGGGTGGCCTGTCGTGGGAAACCGCGACGATTTCTAGGGTTTGCGTGGACAAACCCGAGGCGTACACGAGCGTGTGCATTGTGTCCGCAATGAATTGGGCGGTCGGTCCAATTTTCTGCGTTTTTGGGCAACCTGCTTCGCTGTTTCATCGTGGTCGCACTCTCGAGCGCGCGAACCAAAGTCGCGCGAACGGTTGCTGGCGGGTCGCAGAAGGCCGCGCGTCGCCTTCGTGGCCCTCGCCGCGCGTTGCCCCTCAACGGCGTTCTGGCGGCGCTTTGGCGCCACCCATCTCGTGCCCGTCCCGCCTCGCCCACGCCTTCTCGCGGCAACCTTTTGCTTCTTTGTTGAAAACGATTTTCATTGTCATGTTCAACAAGACCAAGTAGAGTCCGTGTCCATGGCAGTCCACGGAAACAACTTCAGCCGCATTTCGCCGACGGATCGAGCGGCGCGACCGCGTATCGAGCCGATCTTGCCGAGAAAGCCCGACTCCGAACGAGCGCTTGCTTACGGATTCTCGGCCATCGGAGCGTTCATGTTTGGTGGTGTCGGGTACTTGAACGGAATCCTGAGCACCGCGGGGTTTGGAGTGAGCGTCCTCGTGGCGTTTGTCGCGTTTGTCCTGAGCTACTGGCATCTGGAGGCGGCATGAATCGATTGCCTTGTTTTCACGCACCTTTGGCGAAAAACAGCCTTGGAAAGATGGACTATTGCGCTTCGTGTGGCGTCGTCACGCTGCACGTGGGAGCCATTTCGCTGCGATTCGACCCGGAATCAGCCGAAGCTTTGTGGGCGCTTCTCGCGGATGGTTTGGCCGCCTTACGCGAAAAAATGGCTTCGGAACGCATGCGCGCGACGAACAAAATGGCGTCGTAATTCCACCAATGTTCACATCCGACAAACCAACGACGTGACCTGACGAACCGCCCTCAGTTTGTCTCCCCTCCCCTGGCAAACGTTTGGTTTGTCCAAAGGCTTGCGTCGTCCACGCGATCAGTGATAGCCGTGGCGCATGTTTCGAGCGTGGCGAGTTGGGTTGGCGTTTGTCTTGGGGGCGATTGCGACGGCATCGCTGGTTTCCGCCTGTTACGACACGGCTCAAAACATCGGCAGCGATTGTCCGGTGTGGATCACGGACGATTGTTGCCCGTGCCCCTTTCCTGAGGCTTGTCCAAAGCCAGATCCCCACGGAAGACCTTGGGAGTGGTCACCACCTTGGGGGCTCGATCCGCTCAACGACAAGTGCTGTGCCCAATGGAAATCGAAGCCTTTTTACAGTGTTGAGCCGGTTTGTCTTTCCGACCTCGATGGAGGAACCGACGCTGGCACGGACAGCGGTGCGCCTGGATTTTGCGCAAGCGGCACGTGTGTTCCGCCGGCACCTGAAGCTTGGAAACACGTCTCTTTCTTCATGGACTGGATGCACGATCCACCTCCTTGTCCCGACGATGCGCCGCTCCTCGAGTTTGAAGGAACGCCCGAACCTCCCGCGCTTTCTTGTCCCGCATGCTCGTGCGATGAACCCGATGGTGTGTGTCACCTGCCGACGACGTTGACGATCAGCTCTGAGGTTTGTCCGGGGACAGGCGGTGTCAAGACAAACTATGATCCGCCCGCAGGCTGGGATGGATCGTGCACAAACGATAAGGCTCTCGCCGAAGGCAAACTCTGTGGTGGTGTACCGTGCGTCCGTTCGATCACGATCGCGCCGCCCGTCATCGAAGAGAAATCGTGCACGCCGCATGCGAAGGGCGTCGGCGATTTGCCGGTCGTGAAGGTGTGGAACGGCGGTCCGGAAGTTCCAATAGGTCGCGCGTGCGCAAGCAAAAGTCCGTTGCCGAATTGCTCCAGCGGTGGGTGTGGCGGGACGAACTCCGCGTTTTCCGCTTGCATCATGCATGATGGCGATCAGGTTTGTCCTGAAGGTTGGGACGGAGATCGTCACGTGCTCTACGAGTTCATCGATGACACACGCGAGTGCACGCCGTGCGGTTGCGACGCATCCACGGGAGGCACGTGTCAAGTGAAAATCCGCACGTTTGCTGACTCTTCTTGTTCCTCGGAAAACGCAGCGTTCGACATCTACGCCAACATGATTCCGGCGTGTCACGACTACATGCCTGGTGTAGCGCTTGGTGGAAAAACTGCCGAGATCCTCGACTACACGAAGGGTTCGTGCGCTCCTTCTGGCGGTGAACTCAAGGGCGATGTCATGCTCGGCGGTCAAGTCACCGTGTGCTGTTTCGCGCCGACGATGTGACTTCAGAACGTCCACACGAGTGACGTCGTGACCCCAAGTGCAAGTGGAATCGGGCGCCACAAGGTATCCGATCCGCCGTCAATCCGTCGAGTCGACGGATACAAAAGCCCATCGATGTTCGTCCGGACAGACAACGACCGCACAAGTCGATGATCGAAACTCGCTCGTGCGCCCAGTTGCGGAAGCACTCGCGTTTCCGAGATGGAGTTCGCCTGGGCAAACCCCGATGCGTGTCGCACTTCCACCGACGCGAGGCCGCACGCCATGAACGCGCCAAGCACGTAACAGCTTGTAAGCGTGGCGAGCGCTGTTCGCACATCGAGAATTGTCGGCCCATCTTGCGGTCGTGTCGTGGTCCAGCCTTGCCCCGTTGCATCGAGTTCGAACACAACCCGCGGGCGCGCGTACCAACCTACTTGCACATAAGGCGAGAAAAAGGCTTCGGGCGCGACATTCAAAAACGCACCAACCCCGATGCCGACGAACGCGCGACGTCGAGAACTCGTCTCTGCTGATCGAGGCGGCTCAACCTTGACTTCGGGACACTTCGGCGGAGCCGGTGGCGGTGGCGGCGGTGGACTCGACTGCGGCGTTGCCGCCGGCTTAGGTTCGTCCTGTACGTCCTTCTCCATGAGCATGGCCGCGATGAACGCCGACTTGTGCAGCACCTTGAAGCATTCCGTCGAGCCTGCGTACGTCGTCGATTGCTTGTGGAGGATCCGTCCATCAACATCGGCGATGGCGACATCCACCGCGAAATCCGAGCCGATTGGCCGCTCGATTCGCACGTCGAGCACACGCGCGGCGTTGGCTTCATCGAGCAACGAATGACCGAGCGCGAGGTCGAGTTCCTCGACAAAACCCTGAAGATCCGAGCAGTTTGGCAAAAACTTGGGGGCGTGAAGCTCCACGCGATACCGTGGTTGTTCGGCATGCGTAAGGTTCGTCTTGGTCAAACTGGCACCCGCTAAGGCGAGCCACACACAAGCTCGACACCAATCGGTGACTTTCATCGCTGAACTCCCTCACGAGAAAAAATTTTGGGGGCATGTCGATTTTCTGAACGGAAACGGCCGGGACCGGTTCCTTACGAGCGAGTGAGCTTGTTGACGGATGGTGGAGTGGAGCGACGAAGCGATGGCGAGAAAGGCATTACCGTGAGCGGGCCGAAAAATAAAGAATTCGATGACCTGCCCAAATATTTACCTTGGATGACCGATTACGCGCGGCATCTGGTTTCCGATGAATACGCGAAAGACGTTGTTCATTTGGCTTTGCTCGATGCGCATACGCCGACGAAAACTCGACCACCGGCAGAAGACGAAAAGCGCGTCAAAGCGTGGTTATGGACACTGCTGCGTTTCAGGGCGATGGGGGTTTGGCGGGCCAAGCATAAGCGGTGTCTCGAAACGAATGTGGACGATGATGTCAATGCATTGTCCATTGCTGCGCCTGCCGATTGGGAAACGACGATTGAAAATCGGCAATGGTTGCAGCGCGCGTTGGATGAATTGAGCGAAGAGCAACGGAAGCTCGTCATCGACTGCGACATTGAAGAAGTGAGTTTGGCGCAATTGTCGCGAACGTCGGGGATCAGCGAAGATACATTGCGGACGCGATTGCGGCGGGCGCATGACCAACTGCGCGCCACGCTCATGGGACTCCACCGCGGCCGTCTGCGGACGATGTTCCCGTTTTTCTTTCTGCAACGACGCGAGCCGACCGAGGCGAGAATTCGCGAGCCCTGGACCTTGCGAATTCGTCGAGGATTTTGGCAAATCGCACGTCAACCGATGCAATGGGGAACGAGTGTCATTGCGGTGGCTTGCGTGCTTAGCCTTGCACCGGGAAGTCCGTGTGCGAAAGACGAGCCATTGCCGGTGGCGATTGCTCCCGAGCCGGTTCAGGTTGACAAAGTCGTCATTGCGGCGGATTCCGCAACGGTTTTACCGGGAACGGGGCAACTCGAGGTGACCGAATCATCGCCGGCCACAACGACGCCGTCCAAGCCGGTCATGAAGACTTCAATGGTTTCGCCGAAGAAAAACGCCGCAACGCCCAATGAAGCGAGCGCGGTGGACGACATGCTGATCGTGCAAGCGAAAGCGGCGCTCAATCGGCGGGATGCGAAACGAGCGCTCGAATTGCTGGCCGAGCATGAACGCAGGTTTCCGAATTCGCCGAATGCGGAGTTTCGGGAGCAATTGCGACGAGCGGCGGTAAGAATGTCGAAGTAACCCTTGATCAATTCTCGAGTGTAGCTGTTCGTCGTGTTCCGCCAGGGAGGCTCGTCAATCGGTTTGCGGCCGCGCTTTACTCGTCTATCTCGAGGGCATCTGCGTCATACACTTGCGCATTACACAGATTTTCGAGATTCCGTCGTTGTCGTTCCGACAGTGGGTTTTGAAAGACTACCAGATCTGCTGCTGTTGTTTTGCACATTTCGGCGAGCTCGTGCGCTTTCCCTTTGCCGAGCAAAGTCGCTCCTGAAAGTGGCAGGTCCATCCTTTTTGACCCTCCGGGTCGATTGTCGCGTGAAACCCCGCGACGTTGAATCAGCTGCCCCACGATGATTCCTCCACGAGCCTCGACACGTTGCGCCAATACGCTCAGCGCAGATGGCGCGTCAGGTTCCCGGGCCGAAAATAGCCCGGCAACAATTATTTTCTTTTTCGATAATCTCATTGTTACAAATATCGGTACGTTTGTTTCGAGTATTCTTTGACCCAGGGAGCATCGAGCAACGACACGCCGAGTCCGCGAGTCCCCCGCCATTTCAGAATGGCGATGCATCCGGGATTCAATCGATGTGGTCGCCAGAAATTGACTGCATTCAAGTGATGACTTTTCGTTCCCACCGACGATGAGATATCCTGCCCTTCCTCGTGGTAATGGCCGCAAAAATGATAGGCAGGTTGCGTATTCTGTATGAACTCGCGCGCTGCTGGAGACCCCGCACCCGCATATTTCGGATGAATGCGTGTGGCCATATCGAGCGGCGGCTCATGCGATAAGAAGACATCGGCCCTTTCACGCATTGCATAAAGGCGCTTCACGTCCTGTTTGGTATAACACTCGCCACCGTCTTTCGCCACTGGATTGCCATTGTCGTCCGCAATACCTCCGAATCCGGCGATTCGGAGCGAATGATCGCCTTTCGAGAACGTGAAAGGCACGCCGCTTCTCAAATAATAAATTCGCTCGAACGCGTCGACGGGCACC
>CAYSYX010000377.1:0-9366 GCA_964435055.1 uncultured Polyangium sp.
GGCGAGGATCGACCGACGCAGGCAAGCGGCGGGAGGTAGTTTCGATCCACACTCCAGACCTTGTCCGGAGCGGCCTGGAAACGAGCGATTTCGATCGAATCGATCATCGAAGGCGACGAAGGCTCCGTGGACAAACTCAATTGATGCACGATACGTTCGATGCCCTCTTCGTCCTCGTCGTCTTTGGCTTCTTCCGACGCCACCGGGGTCCTGGGTTTGTCGGAAAGACTGAGGACGTGCAGGTACACCCGCACCGTCTTTTCGCCCTTGTCGCTCAGCTTGATCGTTACGGGTTTGGCATTGCCCGGAATATCGATGACCATGCCGGAGCGCAGCACGAGCGTCAGTTTTTGGATGGTGACGACGCCGGTAGGCAACGCGTAAGGCTCGAATTGGAGGACGCCGACGCCCCACACGGGAACTTGGTTCAAACCAAGCCGCAGATGGACTTCGCCGCGCAGCGATTCTTCTTGCGCGAAGAAATGCTCGGGCAGCAGAGCTTGGCCAATTTTCCAGTGGACTCGGGCGAGGCGATAATCTTGGTCCATGCGATTCGTTACCGGCGCCGGGGGGCTCGAGGCGTATTACCCGAGCCCTCCCGACGAAGCAAAATTCCTGCGAACAATTCGATCCGTCGCAGGGATCGCGCGGATCAGCTACCGACGGATTGTTTGGCCATCGTGCCGACGACGAGGCCCCAACCCTTGACGACTTTCTTTTGATCCGAATTGGCAAAGTGCAGCGTGTGCTGTTGGTTGGCTGCGGGAATCACTTCGAGGTACACGTTGTACACGTTTACGTCGATGTTCGGGGCGACCTTGACCGGTTCGGTGGCTACGGCCAAGCGAATATCGGTTTTCCCGGGCGCATTGAGTTGTCCGGTGATGGCGTCGGGCGCCTTGGGATACGCTTCTTCGTACCACTTCTTGACTTCTTCATCGAAGTTCGCAATCCAGTACCCCATTTTCTTGATCGTCGTCGTCTTCAACGTCATCTGCTGAAGCGCTTTGATCTGCGTCGCATTCTCCTGCGACATGTACATGCTGATGCAAATCGGGTCGCCGACGCCGCCGCCCCAGCTGTAGCTCTCGAGAATGCCCACGACTTTGCAAATCGAAATGGGGCTGTCTTCGGTCGACGCGGTGTAGTTCGACCCGAGACCGGTATAGGTCGGCGCCGCGCCGACGTTGTAGGGCGTATATACCGAGATATCCGCTGGGAGCGCCGCGCTCAAGCCGAACCCATCGAGCGCCGTGACATATCCAAAACGTTGCTTCTTGGTCGGGTCCATGATGAACCCGGCTCGCCAGTTACACGGAAAATCGTACATGTTGCGTTTCTCCTATCGAACCACCGAAATCACTTGGCCAGATTCGCATCGACCCGCAAGTCGACATCGAGTCCTTCGAATTGGATGTGCGGAAGAACCGACAGGTCGCAATGGTACCAGCCAATCTTCCCCGGAACTTCCTCGACTTTGACGCTGTACGCCTTGAAGGGGTAATAACGCAAAGTCAGGTCGTCCGGATTCGAGATGGTCGTGACGTATTGAGCGATCCACCGGTCGATTTGCCCGGAGATGTAGCTCGCATCCGCCGCTGAACCGATATTGTCGCGCATGATGCATTTGACGTAATGCGCGATGCGCGAGACGGAGAACGTGTAGGTCATGTTCGCCGCGAGTTGTTGATTTTCGGCGTCTTTGGGGTTTTCCTGCGCCAAGGGGCGTTTTAATGCTTGCGCACTGTAAAACACGGCTTCGGCGGTGCCCTTCTTGTGAATGACCGGGATGAACCCCGCCTTGGCCAATTCATATTCGCGGAAGTCGGCCATGGTGATTTCCACCGGACCTCGCAAGTGTTTTTCGCCGCCGAATTCGTACGAATGCGTGGCCAACCCCGCGCACATGCCGCCGCCTTTGACGCCGCGCAAGTATTGACACCAGCCCGTTTGCTCGAACGAACGGACGATGTTTCGCGCCATGAGCATCGCCGCATTGCCCCACGCGTATTGCTCGGCAATCTCTTTCTCTTCCATCGCCACGACCTTGCCGCTGTCGTCGATTTTCGTGAAAGAGAACTTCTCTTCGAAGTTGATGCCTTCGGCCGGATTCTCGAGCGGATGGTAAGGTTGACGCACGAGGTACCGGGGCAGGGTCAAACCAATGTAGACGGCCACGTCCTTTTCGCGCAATTGCTTCCACGCTGCATATCGCGGCGTATCGAAGAGCCCCTCGATATCGCGCAGCTGATTCACTTCCGCCATCGTGTCGCGACCGAACAACTTCGGCGATGCGGCGCCGATGAACGGTGCGTGCGAATGACGCGAGATCTTGCCGATCGCTTCGAGCCACAAAATATCGCGCTTCGTGTTCTCGAATTCGTAAAGACCAATCAATGCGCCATACGGCAAACCACCGAATTGGTCGTATTCCGCCACGTAAATCTTCTTGAAGATTTCCGAGCCCGCGATGTCCGCGATGTTCAGCTCGAGGTCGTCGTAGGCTTCTTCTTTGGTGATATCGAGCAAATTGATGTCGATGTTCGCCTTGAAGTTCGTATTGCGGACGAGATCTTCAATCGATGTCCACGTCGCTTCCATTTCCCGGAATGACGCGTCATGCAGGATCTCGTTGATCTGGTCATTGACCATTTGATCGATCCGCGCGACCAGCTTCTGGATCGTCGGTTTGTCGATCATCTCGGCGGTCGGATCGATGTTGTACAAGAGGGTCGCCATGCTGGCGAGGAACCGATCGGCTGCTTTTTGCGTTTCCCGCTGTTCGTCCGTAAGCGTCGCCAAAGCCGTCGCGTTCGTCTTCAGGACGAGCAGGTCATCCTTGTCTTTCGCCGGATCCTTGAATTCGATCTTGTCCTGCTTGAGCTTCACATCTTCGAGTAACTTGCTCAAATTCACTGTCGCCATGACTCATTGCTCCTTCGTGGATTGCGTCGATTACCCAGGACCTCAGCGGTCAGCCCCCCGCCTTGGGCAATCCCGGCGGCAACGCGAATCGATCCATACCCGTCAGTTCACCCTTGAGCGCATTCAAAGCCGCAGCGCGATCCTTGCCGATCTCTTTCAAATCGCCACGGAATTCCTTGCTGTTATCGATATGCGCTTGCGCTTCGAGCAAGAGCTTCTTCAGCTCGAGCAGGTTCTTGATTTTCGGCACGTTCTTGGCGATTTCCGCCGGCGCGAACGACTTCATCCCCGTGATCGGCAAGTTTCCCTCGAGCATGTTCGGATTGGCCGAATCCGTTCCCGGATCAATGCAATCCTTCACCTTGTACGTCACCTGAAGGTTCATGTCCTTCATGACGCTGTTCAGGTTCTTGCCATCGAGGCGCCGAATGGGGCGTTTGTCGAGGTCGAGCTTTTGGTCCTTCGACTGGTTTTTCCCGTCCTTCGATCCGGAAAGATTCCCCATGACGACGAGACGAAGCGGCAATTCCAGCTCTTTTTTCTCGATGCCTTGCGGAATGCGATACGTCAGCGTGATTCTGGACTTAGGTATTTCTGATCGTTCTTCCCGAGCCATGTTTCTCTCCCTCGACTACGGCCTGATTTGGTTTTTCCCGCGAACCCTTTTGCATTCGGCGCGTCGTATTCACGACACGCATCATCCTTCCGCCGCCCCCCAATTCTTCACGAGGCGCTGGGTAGGACCCAAAGCAAACTCCACCATGGACGTTTGTCCCTCTTCGGGTACCACCTGAAACTCGAATCGATACACTTTCGTCGGTAATCGATCACTGATTCGTGTCGGCTTGCCCGACAAAAAGATCTGCATTTCCCCGCCCGTCGTATCGAGCGCCGCTTTCATGCGCCCATTGTTCTTCACGAGCATCGCTTCGTACCATTGCTTCTTTTCGTCATCGTACGCAATGATGTACGGAACGAGCTCGAGCGTCGTGCTCGTTAATGGTTTCGCCAGTTTGGCGCGGATATTCGCCGCCGTCCCTTGACTCACCCAAACCACGAACCGCATCGGATCATCTTCTTCCCCGGCAAACCGCAGAGTCTCGAGCAACCCGATGCACTTGACACTCGTTCCGCTGACCACCGTTTGCCCCGTATCGGAGAACGGATTCCAAACCGTGATGTCCGGGGTGAGCGCCAAGCCGCCCAGACCACTCCAGACCAGCAAATACCCCACCGTCGCACTACCTCGCGGATCCATGTTGAACCCGAACTTGTAGTCGCAGTTGAAGTCGAAGTCGTTGCCTTCGTCTTCTTCCACTTGGGGCATCGTCGTCGCATCTTCGCGAGTTTGTCGGAAGAAGTCCAGATCTTTTCCACGAAAAAAATCGGAGGATAAACGCTGGACATTCGTCCACCGAGATGATGGCCCGCGTTGAACACGTGTTGCCCGTCAATGGGCACCGCCCCGCCGACTCAAAGATCGCTTTCGCTCATTCGATTCCCGCCGCATCGCGGGCATTTCTGCAAATACGTGCGAAAGTCCAATAACGTTCCCAATCGCCCGCACGAAGGACACGGCACCGATTCCCATAATGGTGCATACGTCAGGAAAATATGCCCCCCGATATCGCGCAAGTCCTCGAGAATGGGCACGCGAATACCCGAATCCATCCACGTTCGAAGCTGCTTGGCTTTTTTCTTGCGAGGTTTTTTCGCCGACGTCGCCTCCGGGCTCGGCACAACGAGCGAATGGGCCAATGCCGTCTGCAATATCGTTTCGCCCGCCGGCGGGCAAAGCAGACACCGATCCCGACACGCCGTGCAATACACCGGACAGCTGTTCAATTCGCCGACAAACCCCACGGGCTCGCGATGGCCACACGTCTCGCAATCAAAGACTGAAAAATACGTGGACATGACGACGCCTGGCCCTCGAATGCCCGGACCGCGACTTGTATTCGATCAAAAGCGGAGATGATGGACTACTTCATCACCGAACACGACAAATGCTCGCTGACCAGCTCCGTCTTACCCTCTTTTTCCCGAATGTACACGATTACGAATTTTCCGTCGGGCAAGGCCACGAGCCGCGCTTCGGAACCATACACCTCGTCCGATGTAATCGAGAACGTTCGACCCACGGGGTGCATGTCGATGCCGAGCGGCGTCATGCGCAAATGCGCCTTCTCGCGCGGACCTTCCGCGTACACGAGCCACCTGCGGCCTTTGCCGTCGTGCGTGAGCTCCGGCGCCGAATACGACGCTTCGTCTTCATGACTGCCTTTCGCGTCCAGCTTGATCGATGTGTATTGCTTGGGAAGCTCGGGGTTGTCCTTGGAGATCGTCAGCGCCTTCAACGTGCGCTCTTTGCCCGTACCAATGCCGGTTGTCAGGACGAGGTTGTCTTCGTCCGTCGTCGCAATGTCGGGCATCGTCGGAAACCCGCTGTACGTCTTGAATGCGCCTTCGAGCTTGCGGTCTTTGTCGAGCATCCCGACGAGCAGGCTGCCGCCGAAACGCGACGCGATGAGCCAACCTTTGTCCTTGATTCGTCGCGAAATCGGGATCTCGAACGCCGTTGCTTTGGGCGGATCTCCCTTGAGCGGCGCTTCGTGCAGCACGATCTCGTCGTCCTTCGCGCCGAAGTCCACCAAGAACACC
Source organism: uncultured Polyangium sp. (assembly GCA_964435055.1). Classification (GTDB taxonomy): domain Bacteria; phylum Myxococcota_A; class Polyangia; order Polyangiales; family Polyangiaceae; genus Polyangium. The sequence goes on from CAYSYX010000377.1 coordinate 5,587, forward strand.
ATCTTCCACTCGTTTGTCCCGTCCGGTTTCTCCATGCCGCGAAGCACCGAACCGAGCGCCCAGACTTCCTTGTCACTACGCGAGACGAACGTTCGGCAGTCCCGTAACTCGACGTATCCCCCAAGCTTTTTCCACGAAAACAGCTTCTTCTTGTCTTCACCCGTCGGCTTGGGATCCATGTCGAGCCACGATGTCCCTTCGTACTCGAGAAACTTCTCGTCCGAATCGGCCGGACCGCACCACACGTGACGTCGTTTGTCCTTCTTGAACTCGTCGCGGTAGTCGATGAACGCCCGAGCTTCGCTGCCGCTGATGTCCGAGGGCGAAACTCGCATCAAAAAGCGAATGCCTTCTTTGGCGTCGGGCAGTTTGGCCTTGTCGCCCTGCTTGACCTTCATCATCTTCGTGCTGCCGTCTTTGGCCACGACGAGCACGCGAGGGTCATTTCCGAAGGCGAAGCCGACCGCAACGCCCGCCTCGAATCCTTTGGTGGTCAAACCAGTCAGCTTGTTCGTTCCCGAGCCCCACACTTTTTCATTGCTGCGTTGACAAACCGGCGGTCCTTCGTCCACTTCCGCCGTCGCCGAAGCGCTCGCGGACGCCGTCGCAGCAGGCGCAGGGGCAGCTTCCGAAACGGAACTCGCGGTGCTCGAAGGTTGCGCCGCGGCTTTGGTGGTGGTGTTGTCGGCGGGCGCGGATTGTTTGGAGTTCTCTTGCGGCGTGCACGCGGCAAACGTCAAACCGGCAAGGACGACAGCGGAATTCAACACGAGGTTTGATCGGACCACCTGGCTCATGGCGCGGCATGCTAAGGTGTTCCGCCGCGGATGTCATCAACTGTTTGCTGGGGACGTCCGATCGGAGGAACGCTCGAATGGTCAAGTGGAAATTGATGCTCGCGACGATGCCGTTCGTCGGGGCTGCCGTGGCTTGTAAGTTCTTGTTGGAAAACGTGTTCGAGTTTCACGGCATCGTTGATTTCAGCGACGTGGGTGTTGTCCTCAACGGCGGCGTTTTTCTCATCGGCTTCATGCTCGCCGGCACCATGACCGACTTCAAAGAAAGCGAACGACTACCCGCCGACATGGCTTGTTCGCTCGAAGCGATCGAAGAAGCGTTTGTCCAAGCCGGCGTGGGGCGACCCGCCGTGGATGTCGCCGCAGGTCGTCGCGCGGTGCTCGAAGCGACGCGATCGCTCCGCTCGTGGCTCGTCAACAAAGCTGCCAAATCCGCGCATTTCGAGGCGCTCAGCCGTTTGTCCGAAGCGCTGTACGTCATCGAAGGTCAAGGCGCAGGCCCGCACGCAACGCGTGGACTACGCGACTTGGCGGCGCTGCGAAGGACCGTTTCACGCATCGACGTCATCTCGAGGACCGGGTTCATCGCGTCGGGTTACGCTCTGATCGAAGTCGTCGCCGTGGTGATCATCTTCCTGCTGATGATCTCGAAGTTCAAAAGCGTCGTCGCCGAGCTCGTGATCTGCGCCTTCGTAACCCTCATCTACGTGTACATGATCAAGCTCATCCGGGACATCGACGATCCCTTCGAGTATTCCGGTACCGGCGGAGCTGCCGAAGTGAGCCTCTTTCCGCTGGTGGAATTCGAAGAGCGCATCGCGCAACGCGTGAACGGAGCCCAAACGGCGGCGGCCGAGGTCGTGCGGATGCGAGAAGCGTCCTGAGTTTCGGCGACGAAGGATTCACGAGGCCCCGCGAACAAGGAAACGAGCGATGATCCCGATTCAAAAATATTCTTCGCAATGGCATGACAAAGGCGGACAAACAACGGCCGGAACGAAGAACTTCGTTCGAGGTCAAAACGTGTACGTGGTCGATGTCGACGATTACGATCGTGAACGTTCGATGCTGTATGCGCTCGGCGCACAAAGCGTCGCGAACAAGATGATGGCGAACGTGGATTTGATCGTGTACGGCGGCTCGACGATTCCGGCGAAAGCGCGAGCCAAGTATCCTACGGGGCAATTCGAACGCGCCGAGTGGGTATTGCCGCTGTTTCATAAAGAAGTGCCATCGTTTGCGGATTACATTCGCGCCTTCGAGCAAAACGGTTTTACCGTGCGTAATCCGAGCGACGAAGGCGATGCTCGCTTCGATTTCGTTACGATGGCGCCGCCGGCGACGTCATTGCCGGAGACGTTGCTCGACTATCTGCGCACGTCGCCGTTTATTCGTCAATTTGCGACGAAACAGTATTTTCCCATCGACAAGCGGGAAGACGGGTATATCGATTTTCCGATCCCGGGGACGGATTTGACGTGGTATTACACGTGGCACGCGTCGCCTTGGAATCGCGTATCGGCGCAGCGTGGGGAAGGGGATTATCCGCTGCAGATCAAGGGCGATCAGCTCATGCGGGTCGCGCCTGTGTTCTGGACCGAGAGCACGGGGCTGTATTTTCACGAATATCCACACCTCGACAGCATCAACGGCTTGTTTGTCGTGGCGGGTATCGATGCGCGTTCAGGCAATGTGCATATCGCGTCCATTTCGCGCGTGTGGACGTAAAGTGATTTTTGATGACGCTTGACTCCGGCGCACGGAGCCGTCTATCGTGGGGCGATGATGCCTTCATCACTGACGGACGTCATTCTGGAGAATATTCAGGCCGCAGCGCAGGCCGATTATTCCAAACGATTGACATCGTTGGTGACGGCCGCCGAACATGCGCGACGTTTGTCCTCGAAGCTGAGACGTAAAAACGAAGCCATCGAGGCTCGTCCGGCGTTTCTTGCGATATTGGCAATGCCTCTCAACGGCACATGCGCGCCGCAATGCTGTGAAGCATCCTGGGTCCGCGCGCAGCAAATCCAAGCCAAACGCGAAATGCTCGTTGCGTGGCGAAAATGGGATCCCGATGTTGCGGAGGTCCTGTCTTTGGCTGTCTGGAAGGATCTCGTGATTCCGTCGTCGAAACGAATTGCTCTCGCGGCGGTGGAATTACTGGAACGTTCACCCGGAGCGAGCTTGGCGCATATCGACATTCTGCTGGAGGCGTTGGAGCATCCGCGTTGGCAAGTGGCCGAATGCGCGGCGCGTAGTTTGGGCAAATTGGGGCGTAGCGTGAAGGGAAAATCGCTCGCTGGTTTGACCAAGGCGTTACGGCATACGCAATGGCAGGTCCGCAAAGCCGTCGTGAAAGCGCTCGGCCGCATGATTGACGGCAGGCACAAAGAGCTGGAACGGATTGCGGAGCGTGATGGGCACGTCGCCGTACGTTACGAGGCGTGCAAAGTGCTCGGGAAAGAGCGACCGGTGCGAACGATGGTCGTGGATCCTCGAGGCAACGCCCCTGCGGACCGATCGAAGTGAGCCGTTTTGCCGATTGAGTTTTACGCGCCCAACACTTCGTCGACGGTTGCGGCCGTGAGTACACGAAGCGTCATGGCGTTGAGTTCGGTAAGGGTTGCAGCTTCGATGCGCGCCCTCGTCGCCTGTGACAACGCACCAAATCGTTGTGTGAGTAGACTTTCGAGGATCACGCGGATCGCGCGTGCTTGCTCTTCGTGCACCTCGTTGCGCCCCTTAGTGAAGCCTTCAGCGTAGCCCTCAGCGTAACCTTCAGCGTAGCCCTTAGCGATGGCGGCGTCGTACCGTCTCCACAACGCGACCATTTCGGGATCCAACCGTGACTCGTAGAAGTCCCGCCACGCCGCAAGCTTTTCGTCATCGGACAGATCGGATGTCGATTGCATGGCAACGTTCCTCTACTTGCCCAACACTTCGTCGACGGTTGCGGCCGTGAGTACACGAAGCGTCATGG
>CAYSYX010000378.1:0-9359 GCA_964435055.1 uncultured Polyangium sp.
CCCCACTTCACCGCCCAAGACGAGCTCTTCGACCGTCCAAGGCTTTCGGCAGCATGACCATGACAACTTCTTCCAAACCATTTCGTCACGTATTCGTCAGCCGCAGTGTCCGTGGCCGTCCCCGTAAAACGAAGACGGCCCCGGCTCATCGACAAGAACGAACATCGAGGACGTGACAGAAAGAATCGACCCCGTCCACCTCGAAGCACCGTTTCGTTGGACGAATGATTTCATCGTTCCTGGAAAGACCATCCAAAACCCACTTCATGGAGCGGCTCCCGCCATATTCCACATTCCAGGAGTTGGTGGAGTTACGGCAAAAGACGTAGAAACTCCATCCGGCGCGTCAGGTGTCGAACGAGATACACTCAGCCCGGCTTTCGGCTTCGGAAGTGCCGGAAACCTCGAAATGAAATGCCCATCCGGATCCGCCAATCGCAGCAGCTCGCCCGAGTTGCTCAATCCGGTTTTTCCCAACATCGGCACCCGCACCACCAACGTCTCTTTGGCCGGACAAACATCCACCTCGTCGTCTTCGACAAACGTTTCATTCACCACGAGCGCGAATTGGCCCGGCTGCAAAATCACATCCGGCAACACCGTATCGCCACCAATATCGAGAATTCGATATCCAAGAAGCGACGTCTCCACCAGCCCGTCATTGTATAACTCGACCCACTCCTGATGCGGCTCGGGCCCCAATGGATTGGCCAGCACTTCATTCAATACGATGTGCGCCGACGACGATTTCGTCAATGCTTGAAACGTCACGCGCTGCGTTCGTCCCATCGTATCCACCGTCGCGACATCGAGCGAAATCTGCGTCTCCGGAGCGATGTCCTTTAGGACAAACCTTTCTTTGCTCTTCGTCGCGACCCATCTCTCCACACCATCACCCGCGATGGCCCATAACAATTCACCATCGGGCGCGCGAACGATGACGCGATCATCCATGACGTCCGCACATCCCGGGCCAAACGAAACTTCCCCCTCTTCGCAAGGCAAAGGCATGATTTCGTCCGCCATTTCGGCCGTGGAAGCCAAAATCGCCGGTTCGATACGTAAAACCGGACCCCGTAATCCCGGCAATTCCAGAATGGGAGGTAAAACCCAAGGCCCTCCGTCCATTTGCAACGGCCCGCGACCCGATATCTGAAAACGCAAACACGCGTCCCCAAGACCTCCAACCGCAATACCCCGACGCACCAATCCTCGAGGCCCGAGCGGATCGAGCCGCGCGCCCAATGCAAAGTCGGGCAACGCCTGTTCTCCGCAAAAAATACCAAATGGCGCGGGAACTTCGGCGGGCGGCCAAATCCGCGACAACAGCGGCACGTCATCCTCCGTCGTGACGACGAAATGCTCCACCTTCGGTGGATCACCGCTCGCCACCGCATACGTTTGTCCCGGCTCAAGCATTACCGTCGGAGCAACAACCACGTGTTGCTCGTCTTCAGCCCAAACCAGCGCGGGAATCATACGCGCCTGCAACGTCTTGGTCAGCTCGTCGCGCTCGATCTGCCGCCGGTGATAATCCGTCACCTCGCCGCGAATCAGAAAAACGCGATCCTTGTCGATCATGCCGGGCCCTTGAATATGCACGCGCAACACGCGAGGAACCGCGGAAAACTCAGCTTCGGGTTCCATTCGGACAATCCAATCCGTCGAGGCTGCGGATGGTGATGATTGACCGTGTGGAACGGGAAGGTCAGGCCGACATCCCATGACGAAAAACGTCAGCAGGACGACGGTCATGGTTGGCGTGTGAAACCCAAGGGACCCGGGGAATGGAAATCGATGGCTCATACTAGTCCATCGTTTGGGCGCGCCACGAGTTGCGTAAAATTGTTAGGCTCGCGCGCGATGAGTCCCGAAGACGTGAAAAATCTGCGAACCGAGATCGATTGCACCGCCAAAGAGCTCGCTACGGCGCTCGGTGTGGAGCAGGAAACGGTCCTCGCTTGGGAACGGGGCGAGCTGTTCCCGACCAAACGTTTCGTGACGAAAATGGAGGCGCTTCGAACCGCCGGCAAAGGAGCGATCCCGCGCAAGCCCAAGAAAACCGCCGCAGCGACAAGCCCGATGGCCGTGCTGGCGGATCCCGCGACATGGCGCCTCGTACGCAAGCTCGTCGCGCACGCGGAACTTCGCAAAAAGGTGGCTGAACTGGCGGAGAACTACCCCGATCCGGCGGACGAACCGGGTTCGGCGTAAAACGGCGCGGTGGACAAGTAAAACGATCGGCGAACGGGCCGCTACGACGGGCGAACGTGACTATTCGTCGTCGTCTTCGTCCTCATCCTCGTCGTCATCGTCATCATCCTCGTCGTCATCGTCATCATCCTCGTCGTCTTCATCCTCATCTTCGTCGTCGAAGTCTTCGTCGTCCTCGTCGTCTTCGTCGTCCTCGTCTTCGTCCTCATCCTCGTCGTCGAAGTCTTCGTCGTCCTCGTCTTCGTCTTCATCCTCGTCTTCGTCGTCTTCGTCGTCCTCGTCTTCATCCTCGTCGTCTTCGTCGAGGTCTTCGTCTTGTTCCTCTTCGTCCACCGGACCGGACGTGCGCTTGTCGAGCTCTTCGATTTCAGATGTCTGTTCGTTCTTCATAAGTGCCTCCTCCCCTTGTTCCACATCTTTGGTCTCCGGGCCGTCATCAGATGCGTCGATCGCATCCTGTTCAGCATTTCGCGAAGGTTTGTCAGGTTCCGAAGGTGCCCGGAACTCGCCTTCGCCGCCCATGAGGCCCCCGGTCGTCGTTCCAAACCCATCGGCCGGCGCATGGGTGCCCGAGTTCAACGCGTTCGTCAACACGGCCACCGGGTCCATCGGCTCCTCACCCATTTCACGTTCGTAAATCCGCTTCGATTCGTCGGTCAGCTCGGTGAACTCGCGCAACGTCGGCAAGTCACCCAATGCTTTGAGCCCAAAGAATTCGAGGAACTGCGGCGTCGTTCCATAAAGAAGCGGGCGCCCTGCTTCCTCTATCTTGCCGAGGATCCGCACGAGCTCGCGCTCGAGAAGCGACTTCAAGATCGCGCCGGAATCAACGCCGCGCACGTCGTCGATCTCGGGCCTCGTGATGGGCTGCTTGTACGCGATGATGGCCAATGTCTCCACCTGAGCTCGCGTCATCTTGACCGGCTTTTTGGCGACATGCTCGCGCACGAAAGGCGCAAATGCCGGGCTCGTCCGGAACACATAACCACCGGCGACCTCGTCGAGCCGAACGCCTCGACCGCGATACTCATCCATGAGTTCCGCGAGCAACGACGTGACGACGCGATGTTCAGCCTTCGCCGTACGCGCGAGATCACGCGACGACAGCGGATGTTCGGACGCAAAAATCAGCGCTTCGAGGACACCTTTCAAGTGCGCACGAGCAACGCTGCCACTCGTCTTCGTTGCGTCTTCGACAACAGCGTGCGCGGGCTCATCGCCCACGACGGACGGCGTTGCCGCGACGGATCGACGCGCACGAAACCACGCCGCCGCACGAGCTCGAAACCAACCGATCGGTTCCGGCGCGGGCTTCTTGCGTGGACCTCGTTTGCGTTTTGCTGCTTCGGCGGGAGGTTGCGTCGCTGCCTCGGTGGGTGCGTCCGGCGAAACCTCCGCAACAGCTTCGGATGCAGGCGTTTCGTGTACCGGCTCCGTCGGCTTTTCGACGGCGTCTTCCGGCGTGACGACATTTTCCGGAGGCGCCTGAGGCACGACATCGGCAAGCGGTTCGAGCGCATCGGCGACGGAGATCGTTGGAGCATCAACGATTTCTTCCGTGACGGTCGGAGCGTCCACCTCGGGTTCGGCAGGAACAACTTCGTCGGCTTTGGCGGCGACTTCGGCGGCCTTGGCTGCGGCGGCAGCTTTTGCGGCGGCTTTGAGAGCAGCTCTCTCGGCGGCTTTTGCGGCGGTGAGCTCAGCGGCTTTCGCGTCGGCGTCGGCAGCGGCTTTGGCTTCCGCTTCGGCAGCGGCTTCCCTCGCCGCAAGTTCGTCTTTCTTGAACCAACGCCAGGCACTGCTTCGAAGACGTTCGGGGGACTCGCTATCGGGCGCGAGCTCTTCTTCCTCGCGTTCGCGTTCGCGCACGACGGGAGGCTTTCGAGGCCGTCTCTGCTTGGGTCCGCCGTCAGTTGCCATCCTCGATCTCGGAATCGTCGCCTTGCAGCTCGGCGTCGTCTTCCGCTCCCTCTATCACGTCGTCGTCATCGAAGAGCAGCAATTGCTCGGGTTCGTCGTCGTCGGTTTGTCCCGGCTCATCTTCCGGCGGACGTTTCTTCGCGCGCACGCCATCGGCTTCCGTCGGATGAATCGACGGCCCATCACCTTCCTCCTTGGACATCGTCATCTCCAAGTGAATCGGCTCGAGCGGATCCGTTTGATACACGCGAATCAGCTTCATGCGAGCCATTTCCAGAATGGCGAGGAACGTGATCACGATATCGAAACGCGTGATGGGAGCACCGTTTCGAGTGGGATCGTTGAAGAGCAAATCTTCGAATGTGCAGCGCGTGCGTTCGCCCAAACGCTCGGTCAATTCCACGATGCGATCGGTGATCGAGATGCGATCGAAGACGACTTCGTGATCGATCTTCACATTCGTGCGTTTGAGGAGTTTTTCGAACGCATCGAGCAGGGAAAACACGCCCACCGGGGCAAACGGTGCGGGGCCTTCGGGAACGGGCTCCTGTATGCCCCGGCCAAACACGTCCTTGCCCAACGTCCCGCGTTCGAAGATGTCGGCGGCGGCGGTTTTGTACTTTTGGTATTCGAGCAATCGACGCACGAGTTCGGCGCGTGGATCGACTTCTTCCTCGGGCAAACCATCGCCGTCTTGTCCCGAAGGCACGACGGGCAAGAGCATCTTGGACTTGATGTGCGTGAGCGTCGCCGCCATCACGAGATATTCACTGGCGACATCGATCGTCAGCGAACGCATCAGCGACAGATATTCGAGGTATTTCTGCGTGATAAAGCTCACCGGGATATCGAGGATGTCGAGCTCGTGTTGCTGGATGAGGTGCAGCAGCAGATCGAGCGGACCTTCGAAGGCCGGGAGTTGGACGCGATAAACCGACTCGTTGAGGATGACGGACTCGGGCAAAGGCGCGACGACAGGCGCGGACGCAGCAACGGTCGCTTCGGACGCACGGCCACGTCGTGCGTTTGGCGCCGTCTTGTTGACTGCGGTTGCCTTGGCCTTACTCACCGGTGCGGACGGTAATCTGTCGCCGGCGCGGGATCCATGCGTTCTCGCACCCTGCTACACTCGGGCCTGCCGATGACTGCATCCTTATCGAAGAGTTGCCCGTCGTGCGGCGAGCGCTACGACGCGGATGTCCTCTTCTGTCCGCAGGACGGCACGCCGCTGACGAATGTTCGAGGTGCAGCGCATTCGAACACCGAGATCGACCTGTACGTCGGTCTGGAACTCGCCGGGCACATCCGCATCAAGCATCTCATCGGCATCGGTTCGATGGGTCGCGTGTACCGCGCGTTTCAAGGCGGCATCGATCGCGACGTGGCGGTGAAAATTCTCCATCGCGAACTCAGCGGCAACGCGGAGCTCGTCGCGCGATTTCATCGCGAAGCAAAAATCGCCAGCCGTTTGTCTCATCCAAACGTCGTGTCGGTCCTGATGACCGGATCGATCCCTCAAAAAGGCGATGCGCGTTTGGGCGGCGAGATGTACCTCGTGATGGAGTACCTCGACGGCATGTCGCTTTTGTCGGCGCTCGCCGCGGCGGGAACGGGCGGCGTCGCGACGGCGCTGCCGCTGTCGCGATCGCTGCACATCATGCTTCAGGTGTGTGAAGCGGTGGGGCAAGCACACGCGCTGGGCATCGTGCATCGCGACATCAAACCGGAGAACGTGATGATGGTTCGTCGCGGCGATGATCCGGACTTCGTCAAGGTGTTGGACTTCGGGATCGCGCGTCTCGATTGGGCCGACGGATCCATGGCCACACAAGCGGGTTTGATCTTCGGAACGGCCAAGTACATCTCGCCCGAAGGAGCCGAAGGCAAACCCGTCACACCGGCCGCGGACGTGTACTCGATTGCTACGGTTCTGTATCAATGCCTGGCAGGACAAACTCCATTCGAAGCGGAGTCGCCGGTGCAACTTTTGATGCATCACACGCAAACGCCGGCGCCTGATCTGCGCGGGATTCCGCGGGCGAGTTACGTGCCCGAGCCCATCGCGGCGGTGATCATGCGCAACTTGTCGAAGAAGCCTCTGGACAGGGCTCGAGACGCGCGTGCGCTCGGCAAAGATCTCGTGGCGGCCATCCGCGAAAGCGGACTCGATCCGGACGAAGTTTCCCGTGGTGAAACGCTGCGCCAAGGCGCCACGAAGCTGCCGTCGAAAGAACGTACGAAGTCGCTTGGTTTGTCCCCGGAGCTCGCGGCGCGAATCGGCGGAATCGCCTCGAGCTCGCCGGACGTCACGCCGCTGCCGACGCCCGAGCCGAAAGAACCGGCGAACACGACATCGAGCGCATCGGCCGGCGAAAGTTTGTCCACGGAGACTCCGGCACCGAACACGTCATCACCGGCTGAAGAAACGGTTGGTCAGGACGCACCGTCGACCGAAGTTCGTCCAAGCAAACCTACTCCGTCGGTGGAAACGAAAGAGCCGAGCCCGCGAGCATCGTCGGCGGCGGTCGTGAGCCGAAAAAGCGATCCGCCGAAGCTTCCGACGCCTGATCGAGCACAGCGAGCGCGGCTGTTGCGACTGAGCCTCGTCGTGCTCGGGATTTTGTCCGTGCCGTTTGTCGCGCTTGTTGCGGGCAAACAACTTGGCTTGATCGCGACGACGGACGATGCGCTCGAAGGAAGGCTTCAGGCCGCGCGCGAAGCGATGCGTCGTCAAGCCTGGGATGCGCCGCCGAATGACAACGTGAAGGACATTCTGGACGCGGCGCAGAGCAAGTGGCCCGATGATCCGCGAGTCCTCGAATTGCGGCACGAAGCGGCGGAGCGTTTGGTCACCAGCGCGCTTGGGCGCAAGTACGAAGGCGACGCGCGTGAAGCGTTGCACCAGGCTCGTCTTGCCGTGTCGTTGCAACCGTCGCTCGTCGCGGCGAAACACTTGGTCGCCGAGCTCGAAGGCTCCGCCGGCCCGACGATGTCGACGGGTATTCCAAGCAAACCTCAACCATCCGGAGGCCCGTGAACATGTCCAAACGGTTTGTCTTGGCGTATGGGTTTGCCTTAACGATCGCCTGTTCGTCGAGCGTGGTTTGGGCAGACAACCAGGAAGCGGCATCGACACGACGGGCCTCGGTGGCGCTCGACCAGAACTACACGCACACGCTCATCTCGACGAGCATCGGTCTGATGAGTTTACCCGCCGCCGATGTTTGTCCTCGATCGCGAACGAGCTGCGAGAAGGGGGAAACGAGCGTTTCGTTCGGCGTGTACAACCAGTATCGATTCGGTCGCATCGGCCTTGGAGCAAGCGTGGGCTGGGCTGCGTCGCTCGTTGCCGGAGCTGCACCGGGAGCGCCGGAGCTGCAACGTGAACACGATCGCCGATACTTTCTCGTCGAAGCGCAGGCTCGTTATTACGGCATTCGCGCGGGTCGCTGGGAGTGGTGGGGCGGCGTCACCTTGGGTGGCGTGATCATCAAGGACTCGTGGACGGTGATCACGGAACGTGAACCCTACCCGGGCACGATGTTCGTTGGACAAGGGGGAGCGAAACTCTCGACCGAAGGTCTTGCGGCGGGTGTCGCGGTCGGAGGCGAATGGAACGTGGCGCCGAATTGGTTCTTGGGAACGACGCTGCGTTACGCGAAGTGGCTTTTGCCGACGATTCCCGGTCAAGCGCCGACGCAAGATCGGGCAAGTCTGTCGGGCAACGTCGACATGATCGAGTTCGGATTGCTCGTCGCGTATCGGATTGCGCTGTAGCCGATTGACTCGCACGCGAAGGATCGGTACGGGAGAGACGCGATGGCTTTGGATCTCACGAGCGTCGGTTTTACGACCGAACCGCACTCGTACACGTATGACTGGAAAAACCTGGCCTTGTATGCGCTCGGCATCGGAGCCAAGCGAGACGAGCTGGCGTACCTGTACGAGAACACCGCGGGTGGGATCGCGTCGTATCCAACGTTTGCCGTGATTCCGGCACATGGTCCGTTGTTCGAGTCGCTCGTGCGCACGGGTGGCAACTTGGCGATGGTCGTGCACGGGGGTCAGAAAATTCGTTCGATCGCAAAGCTTCCACCTTCGGGGACGCTTCTGACGACGGGAACGATTCGCGGCATCTACGACATGAAGAAGCTCGCGCAGGTCGTGATCGACACGCAAAGCACGCTCGAAGGCAAACCCGTCTTCGAGACGACGTGGTCGATCTTTTTCCGGGGAGAAGGTGGTTTTTCCGGGCCACGTCCCGTGGCGGATCCGGACGAACCTTCGCTGCCGAAGGACCGTGAGCCTACGTTTACGCATGAAGAGGCCACGTCGCCCGAGCAAGCGCTGTTGTATCGGCTGCTCGCAGACATCAATCCGCTGCACGCAGATCCCGAGTTTGCGGCGTCGGTCGGTTTCCCTCAGGGACCCATCCTGCACGGTTTGTGTACGTATGGATTTGCGGCGCGCGCCTTGATCAAGCACCTTGCGGGCGGAGACGCATCGCGACTGCGCATGATGTCGGCACAATTTCGCAGACCCGTATGGCCCGGCGATACGATCGTCACGCAGGGCTTCCTTCTCGAAGGCGGAAAAGTTGCGCTCACCGCGAGTGTCAAAGGACGATCGGAAGCAGTTCTCACAGGCGGTTACGCGGAAATCACTGAACCAACCACGTAGACGCGTGTGTCACGACGATTTGAAAATTCGCGCCAACCGGACGGCGCAAAGTTCGGGCCAAGCCCCCCTCATCAAGAAGGCCACATGAGCAAAGAGACCGAAAAGAACCGCAAGGACGAAGAGGATCCGGAGCTCGACGACGAGCAAGACGAGGAAGAGGAAGACGAAGAAGACGAGGAAGAGGGCGAAGAAGAGGAAGACGAAGAAGAGGACGACGAGGAGTCTTCCGAAGCATCTTCGAAGGCTTCATCTGCAGACGATGCGGATGAGGAAGAAGATGAAGAGGATGATGAGGAAGACGAAGAGGACGACGAAGAAGAGGACGATCACGGCACCGAAGGGCACGAAGCCCACGGGGATGAAGAAGATCCCTACTGGTGGACGCCGCATGTCGTTCTCGGCGTGCTCGTGATCGTAGGCATCCTCGGCTTCTTCGGGATGTTCAACAAGCCGCTCGCGTTCCTCGCGGCCAAACCTCAAGGTGCTCCGGCAACGGAAACGGCGACATCGCATGAAGCAGCGGCGCCTCCGCAACCGGCGACGCC
>CAYSYX010000379.1:0-9343 GCA_964435055.1 uncultured Polyangium sp.
GGTCCATATGTCATCGAACTCCCTAATGGATCGCACCTACGTCTGGACGGACGGCTGGCTCGTGTCTACGCCGTAGATTTCGACGTTGAGCACGAAAACATCGACGGGCAGATATCCATTGATTTCTCGAAAGGCATAAGAGACACCCTAATTGATTGTATTAGTAAGCAATTTTGGCTCATTCCTGATCCACAGAAAGCCATCGCCGCGTCACGCGATGGATACAACGTTGCGTTAACCTTTGAAGATGTTAAAACGGCCGATTTGAAGGATTTGCGGATACCGAGCCGAGTGGGCGCTGACGATGCCCAAGCACGCCACAAGCAATTCATCAATGCGCTGCAAGTGCAGTGTCTCATGGTTTGCTTGCGGGCACTACGCGCCGAGGAGCCTACACAAGGCCCTGAATTTCATTTCAATTTGAGCCAAGCACACAATGCGCTCATGGTTGGAAATCACGAGGAGGCAGAAACCCTCTACTGGGAGACATGTGGGATTGCGACAAGCCTCGTAGCGTTGAACAACCTCACGTACCTCTACGAAAAGAAAGGGGATTTATCTCAAGCACTTCGTCTTGCGTATCGGACGGTCGAGCTGTTCCCATTACAATATCATGGTTACATCAACTGCGCGTCAATTCATATCGCACAAGATGAGTTTGACCAAGCGCGCGAGATCATTGGAGCAGGCAAAGTACCGTGCGCCGGGCATCCGGAACTCCTTCGGCGGGAGGCAGATCTTATGCGCCGCCAGGGCAATTGGAGCGAGGCCGCGTTGCTGTATTCGCAGATCTGCACGTTAAATCCAGCTGATGCTCAAAGCCGGCTTGCCCTTGCGCTATGTGAGAGCGCTCAGCGACTGGACCACGAAGCCGCATGGGACGCAGATGCTGCATGGCGCTTAGATACTACGAACGGCAATGCGGCGTATTGGGCAGTACGTCTTCTCAATATCGCTGGACAGTTTGCTCAAGCGGCAGCGTTAGGCCGAGAGATGCTCGGGCAGAAAGCAGCAAATCGCGGTTCATTCGAGCCGAAAGTGTGGATTGAAGCTGCTATTGCTGCATGGGAGTATGGTGAGGCTGGCCTCGCCGAGGAATTAATAAAGCCTCTAGCAGACGACATAAACGATGAAAAGTTGTGGTATCTACGCGGTTTGATATCTCATCATCGAGGTGCTCACGACGAAGCATACCGCTATTTCCAGCGCTGCGCAGAGTCCAATTTTCGACCACTCGCGACGTGGGGAAATATGTATGTGACCGCCGCAGCAGCACGAATGTATCCAGAGGCGCATTCAGCAATACGAACATCCTTGCTCGAAGAGCGGGGAGATCGACGTTATTGGAAGGAGCGGGCAAGAATTGCCACGCTTGCCCGCGATGCTGACGATGCAATTCACTCCGTGGAGAAAGCGACAACGTTGGGCGCAGATGCGGCAGCGCTGTACATCACTTGCTCGAATACGGCATTGCGCCAAGAAGACATGGCGATTTTTGCAAAGCTGCGTGCAAATGCCCTCCAATACTCGACGACCGACCCTGCAACGGAAGTCGAGCAAGCAATTATGCTCATCGATCGATTATTTTCGGGGCAAGCAAATGCGGAAGCTATCGCATCCCAGCTCGATCGTGCTGAAATTAATGGGGCAACTGGGCCAAACCTCATCTATGCGAGGCTCCTTCTTGCCTTGCGCGCTGCGCGGTACGGCGAGCTAGATCAACTCGTAGAGAAAGCACTCGGGAGCGATCTTACGCAAGAACAGGTGGTGTTCCTGGCGGCGCAAGCCGCCGAACTTGGCCAGAGCACCGTTGTTTTAGGACTTCTTGACCATTTTGCGCCACCTGCCGTCGCTGATTTGAGTAGCGGTCGCTTGCCTCATCCCGAAGCGATTCGAGCAAGTGCGCTGCTCATCAATGGGCAGCCTAGTGATGCGAAAAGCGCCCTGGACCAGCTCACGAATGCTGCGCCCCACCCGTTCCATCGGATGGTTACGGCTCAATGGGCCTATGTCATCGGTGATATTGGCCACGCAATCGCGGAACTTAATGCTGCCGAAGCGTTGATGCCCGCGCTGGCGGATTCGAACTTTCCCTTCCGACTGCAATTACTTGTCGAGTTGGGTAAATATTGTCAGGCCGCAGCCCTTATCGACAAATACATCCCCAATACGGCAATAGCCGCGTGCTCGAAATGGTGGTCACGGCACGGGGATGTCGACCTTGGCATAGTGGATGGCATTATTCGTTGTGATCCAAGGTTCACCGATGGCCTCGCAACAATGGGTCCACCATCGGACTTCGTGTTTTTTCTGCTTGAAAATGGTCGATTGCTGCGCCCAATCGTGAATGCGGAGCTTTGGGAGAGCGCATTTGAAGTCGCAATGAACTTGGGACGTGATTGCATTCCCGTCGTTGCGCGAACACGGATGCCCATTGCCACGCTGAGACGACTTCGCGGTTTGACCTAGTCGGGACCATCGCGCCATCGCAAGCGGATTTTCTTCTGGCGGCAGCGATATGTGCGCTGAGCTGGCGCTCGAAGCTCCGTGTCCTCCTGTCATGCCTTCTTGACGAATCCGAGTTTCTGCGCCAGTCGCCACACGTCGCGTGCGGATGGCAAGACGAATTTTCGGAATATGCCATTCTCGACCAAATAGAATTCGGATTGCACGAGCCCATTTGTGCCGAACCATCGCTGGTATGAGCGCGTGACAACATCTCGATCTTGGGCAGATGGGCCGAGGACAGCAGTCCCAAAGATATCGTGAAGGATACCTTGAGGGTGGTTATGAATGAACACCGCGCTGGACAGCTTGTTCTCGCCGAGTCGCACTTCAATCTGCCGAAGGGCGTTCGTCGGGATAGCTACATGGTTCGGCCCTCCCTTCTTGGCGAAAAGCGAAGTCAGCGGACTCGTCTTCCCCGGATGTGATAGGGCGACGACGGCATACTCATCGGCCGATGACTTGACCAAGCGCGCGAATGCAACGAGCAGCTCCAGGTGTGTAAGTTCGTCGTCCGCATTGAACAATGCCTGTCCGCCACAGTCGAGGGCATATCTCAACCCATCATCGAGTTTTCTTTGTAGGACACTGTTTGCCCCCGTTATTTCAAAAGGCTCTTCGAAGTTTTGCGCCAGCTGGTTCCAGGCAAGGTCACGCAAAATTCCCAGGGCGCCGTCAACAAGCGGCGGCAGAGTCTCAAATTGTTCGGTCGTCGACATTTGGTAGCTCCAGCGGAGTGACTCTGCATTCTTTTATCGTCGATGTGTGCATTTTATTACTAATCAAAATCCGCCCCTATGATAGCGCCAATGCGGTTACTGACAAGGTCATGTGCGGTGGCGACAAATTCTTTTCAACGGGCGCTTGCAACATGTTCAGATTTGACGCCTGTCCATTGCATGTTACTGCGCAGTTGGTTAGTAGTGTGCGCCATGCCAATCACCTGGCCCCACGCTTGCGCTACCCACCTCGGCGTCCTCACGATCGGACCACACCCAAAGTGATCCCTATCAAAGAAAACCTCTCCCCTGCGCGCTCCGCGCGCGCCTTTGCGATCCATCGCGCTGCGTGCGAATGGCAACTCGACCGGCCCATCTTGGTACGGGACGGGAACGACATTCTTTCCCGCGACCAGGTCAAAGTCACACCCTACGAGCATCAAGTAAAGAACCTGATCACGTTCTGTCGCCTTGCTCCGGTCGCCCTCTTGGCAGATGATGTTGGTCTCGGCAAAACCATTAGTGCCGGTCTCATTCTCGCAGAATTGATCGTAAGAAAAAAGGTCCGCAAAGCCCTCGTGGTTTGCCCTCGAATTCTCGTGGCGCAATGGGAGCGCGAACTCGTCGACAAGTTCCAGCTTCCCGTCGCAACCGCCACGGGAAAAGAGATACGCAGCGCCATTCGGTTGGAGCGTGCGGTGATCGTCACAACCTACGAGACGGTGCGGGACCATCTCGAGGTAATCTCTGGTGCCGACATTCAGATGTTAATCCTGGACGAGGCGCACCGACTGCGGCGACTCCACGGTTCTCAGAATCCACCGAAACTTGCGACGCAAATTCGACAGGTTCTTGCCCAACGCCGGTTCAAGTTTGTTTTACTTCTTACTGCGACACCGATTCAAAATAAGCTTTGGGATCTATATTCGCTCATTGATTGCCTCACGGTAGCCAAAGGGCATAACCATCCGCTTGGTACTCCTGCACAATTTGCAAAGAAGTACATCAAGGGGCCAGCGCAAAAGGCGCTGCAAGTCCATCCCCAACGTCTGAATGAATTTCGTGCGCATCTACGTCGATACATTGCACGAACACGCCGTGCGGATACCAATCTTCCTTTTCCCGCTCGAAAAGTAAAACTTCATTTGGTGCCGGCCTCTGCGGATGAACAAGCATTGGCCGAGCTGCTCGGGCGTCATATCCGCCGCCTAAACAGACTTTCGCAGATCCACCTTGGCCAGGCGCTCATGAGTAGCCCGCAAGCGCTCAAGGCCGAGTTGGCGAACATGTTGGAGAGAGATTCCTCCCTCACTGAATGCCATCTCGCGGTCGAGCAATTCTTGAGCAATGGCAAGCCGATTGAAAAGATGCTTGGCCTTGGCCGCATTGTCGATGAACTAAAGAAGAGCCGCCCTGGGGACTTCAGACTAGTCGTCTTCACCCTACGGAAGGAAACGCAAACAGCCATTGGCTCGTTTTTGCAGAAACGCGGAATCTCTTGCGGGTTCATCGGGGGAGGACGCGGAAAAGCGAATCAGGCGGATATCGATCGCTTCATGAAGGCCACGCCCGACGTAAACGTCATTATTTCCACGGATGCAGGCGCCGAGGGCATCAACTTGCAAGCGGCGAATGTGCTTGTGAATTACGACTTGCCGTGGAATCCGATGGTGCTGGAGCAACGAATCGGTCGAATACAACGTTTGGGTTCGCCGCATGAATACGTTACGATTGTGAACCTGGCCGTTGAGAATTCCGTCGAAACACGAGTAGTTTCTCGTCTTGCGGAGAAGCTGCAGCTCATCGGAAACACCCTTGGAGAGATTGATGCTATTCTTGAATCTACGGGCGTTGACAAAGACAATGCGGACGAATCATTTACGGAATTAATCCGCAAGCTCGTTGTCGACAGTCTCAGCGGCAAGAATATGGATGATGCCGTAAATCGGCAGCTGGCTAGTATCGAAAAAGCGAAAAAACTATTAGAAAACAATCAGAAAGTAATCAATGAGCAGCTTGGTCGTTTGGACGAGTTGCACACAAGCGGTCCGTCGGTGCCAAATTTGCCCGATAGAGAACCAGCGATGCCGCTCGACGAGTTCGTACTCGGAGCTTTCGCCGAGGAGGGCGCGACGTTGGCGCGTGGCGACGATGGAATCGTCCTCGTCACCCCGAAGCGTGGTAAGCCGTTCAAGGTCCAGCTCGGCCCGTTGACGGATGGCAAAGCGCTGCCGGGCGCGCCGGTTTATGCACCGGGAGAGCCCGCTTTCGAGCAGCTCGTTGAACGTTGGGCGAAACAGGATTGCACGTTCGTGCACGATGGAGCGGTACCAAAGGAGGCCGAACTACGTGCTCTTGCGGAACAATGGTGCAACGAAATACCCAATGCGTCATTGAAGTCGGTGAATCACCTTCAAATGCGCGAGGTATTTCAGGGCGAAATCGATTGCATCGTCGAAACCATTGCTGCACATGATAAATACGAAACGCTTGTAAAGGTCGATTCGCGTCCGGAGCGCCATGACAAACTTCCGGACGCATTGCCACGAATCAAGCAAGTTGCCGATGAAACGGAGATAATAAACTGCATTGACGACGCATCAAGCCTAATTGATGCGTCCATTGACAGCGACGAAGGCATTCGAGCATTTAGCAGTTTCTACGACGCACGCCGCGTCGAGGAGCTGAAGCGAGTCAAGCAAGGCTCCGAAGCTGCATTCGTAAAGGAGTCATTTACGCCCTCCCGAAATGCCAGCGTGACCGGTGTGTACGGCTATCGATACAAAGTGGTTCGCCTGCAATTGAGCGTTGACGTTGACGATGTCGGCAAATACGACACCGAACTCGAAGTCATTCCGTTGACGGCGCAGGTTTTTCCTATTGCAACGATTGAAGCTTGTGCACAAAGCGGGCGCTGCGTACCTACCAACTGGTTGGAGCCATGTTGCGAGTCGAAAAGGCGAGTCCTTCGCCATCTCTTGGAGCGCTCGGAAAACTCCGGCAAACGCGCACTACCCGAGCACTTTTCCAACAGTGCGATCACCGGCAAACGGCTCCTCAAAAGCGAAATGGCGCCGTCGGATGTTTCGGGCGCGCTGGCGGAGCCCGAGAAGCTCGTCGCTTCTGCACGCAAGGGTTTGCCCAGCGAAATCGTGGCCTGCGAGCTGACACAGGCAAAAGTCCTCGTTGACGAGCTTATCAGAAGCGAGATCTCTGGCCGCCTCTTTCGTAGGGACGAAAAGTCGATTTCGGCGGTTTCCAACGCTATTGGACATCAATCGGAATTCCTCATGTGCGAAGTGACGAATGTCCCCGTGCTTGCGTCGGAACGTGTCCAATCCGAGGCGAGTAGGAAATGGTTTCGGCGCGACCAGATTGCTAGGTCCGATAAACCGCCGCATCGAGTGGGTGCCGTCGACGAAACAGTGGACTGCACTGCGACCGGGAAAACTCTGCTTCGCGATGAGGTGGCACAATCAGACGCTTCGGGCAAGTGGGTGGATTCCGAGCTTTTGGTAACCTCTCAGGCAAGCAATCTACGTGCGCTCGAGAGCGAATTGATACCGTGCGCATTGAGCAAAAAGCGTGTGCTTGAAAAAGAAACCGTGAAATGCGCAGCTACCGGTGTACGGGCATTGCCAGATCTAATGCTGAAGAGCGACGCATTCCTCAGCAAACTCTACGTGTGTCCAGGCAAAGAAGTACGCTCGGCCATTTCCAACAAGCCGATGGCACCCAGCGAAGCGTATATGTGCCCGTGGCTCGGTATACCTGTGTTGCCGCTCGAAACCGCCATCTGCAAACTGACCGGGATTCGAGTGGCTCCAAATGCGCTGAACCGAACTGGCGAGCTTGCCGATTTGCGACGAGTCTTGGATGATCCATCCCTGGGTGTGAGCTTTCCTCTTGCCGTGCAATGGCTCGTAAATACAAGCTTCTACACCGTCAACAAGCCCGCATGGGCGGCAGCGATCAAATCACCCACCGGTGCCCTATGGGCAGTACACGTAAGGGCAGAGTGGTTGTTCGGAAGCACCAACGACGGAATGCTTTTCGAGAAGCTCCCAAACGGCGACATTAGAAAGATTAGGGGATATACGGTTGGTACACTTAGACAAACTGGGTGGGTTTGGGAACGTAACGTGGTTAATAAATAGATTTATGGGAAGTTTGGCGTGACATGTCCAAAGCGCTGCGATAACAACATAGATGATTACCACGAAGAACTAATTGTGTAGGAGGTGGTGCCGATGCCGTCCAAATTTTATGATTTCTTCGACGTAGCCAACAATGGCACGCTGCCGGAGATTTGCCAATCGACATGGACGTTGGTGTCCCCAGATTCCAATGCTGACCCCATAATCGAGGCCACCAGTACGTATTCTCTTGGCAATGCATTTCTTGAGGACTTCGAGTACGGCTGGACCAAAGAAACAACGTATGACCTATATAGGCACAGGATCGATGCTCTTCTCGTCGTGGCAGAGGCGCACGATCCAATGAGCAAGACGTTTCAGGCTCTCATGTGCGCAGCGCTCGTGTTTACGGTTTCAGGGCTCGAAACACTCGTGCGAACAGCCGCAAAGCTGCCCCGAACGACATCTCTACGGCAGGAGATCGGCGCATTCATTAGCGCTGTCGAAAGATTGCAAGGGTATCTTCCAATAGCGGAGAGCGATCGCGCGCCGCTTTCGCGACTATTCGAAGTGCGACATGCAATCGTTCATGAAGGATGGCGCTGGACTGCGGATCTAAAAAAGATGAACGATCGCCGCAGTCCGGATACAACCGA
Organism: uncultured Polyangium sp.; assembly: GCA_964435055.1. Lineage (GTDB taxonomy): Bacteria > Myxococcota_A > Polyangia > Polyangiales > Polyangiaceae > Polyangium. The sequence continues at coordinate 8,017 of CAYSYX010000379.1, forward strand.
GTTGTTGTTTGATCTTGACGGAGTTCGCCGCATTATTGCGGCGGCGGATCGATTCGCCGATGGGATTGCCCCGATCTTTCCCTCCCCCGATTTATGAGGTGGCTGCGGTTTGTCTATCAGGTACCGTGTGTGAGATTGCCACCGGGAGCAATAGTTTTTTGGGGATGCTCACCGTGATTCCATTGTCGTGGATAAACCTCTGGCGCCAAGCTTCTATCACGAAGGGGCACGAATGGAATTACGCGGGCGACCGAACACATGCCCATTAACCGTCGCCGCTGGAAGTTGTCCCGCTCTTCATTGCGTCCGACTCCTGAATACGATGAATGAGGTATTCCAACGGATCGCCGAGTTCCGGCGCAGTGGGTCTTCGCGCTATCTCCTGAGTCGGCCACATCAGCCATGTAAACAATGGTTCCGGCATTGTAGCCAGCAAGCTATCCAATGCTGTGGCATAATGATCTGTTGTAGGCCGTCCCTTCGTCATCCACCGGCACCACCGGTAGATCATTCCAGCAATGATATCGGCGATCTGTAGACCGAGAAATCCGCTTGAGTCACCAAACGTCGTGCTCTCGACGCCAATGGGAAAGGAGATGCCTTCCGTACCGTACCCGACCAATGCTGGGGGCGCTGAGGGGGCGAGGATAATGTTCCAGTGGTCTTTTTGTTTTGCCATGTTCGTGGAGGCGTCGTGAAGAACGTGCATCGGGGAGGCACCAGCTTTCTTCCACGCAAACATGCAATTGAGGGCCATCGTGAAGGAGAGGTCGAGCGCCCGTGGAGGAAGCGTCGAAATGTCAGACCACCTAAGCCGGGCAACAAATGGCCTCAGCATATCAAGTGTTTCATCTATCACTTCCAGCAAAGCTGGGCGTTCGAGAAAGCGCACGAAATCTCGCAAGGCATCTGCGTCTCGCCGTCGAACTAACCTCTGGAAGCAAGTAAGAACTTCCTTGAGCGTCGTCGAACCAGCCGTCTGTAGGACGTTGAAGAACAGCGTCGTCAGGCCTGCGCCTGCGCCGTCCTTGTAAAGGTTCATGCCGTCGCGATACGCGACCGGCTCGATGATGAGGTCAACCAGCTTCCCAGTAAGGGCATACTGCTTGTGAGCCAAGGCAACACGGACCCTCCCTGGATTCAACACAAGGAAGTCAAGGAACTTGACCATCGCTTGTTGATGTACCGTTCGCCCCTGGAGCGATGAGTGTTTCAGCTCCGGGGCTTTCACCGCAGAGAAGAAGTCCTTCTTGAAGGCTGCGCACTCGTCCTCGGAGTACGAGTGCGTGGCGATCACAAAGATCGGCTGCTCTGGGTCCATAAGGTC
>CAYSYX010000380.1:0-9315 GCA_964435055.1 uncultured Polyangium sp.
AGCGTCGCCGTCTGGCCGTAGGCCAGGCGGCGGTCAGCGAGCAAAGCCCCCCATCGAGAACAAAACTCTTCGCGGAGCGAACGTTCAAATCACCGCGTGCGGTCTCAGTCCCCTGCCGTTCAAATCACCGCGTGCGGTCTCAGTCCCCTGCCGTTCAAATCACCGCGTGCGGTCTCAATCGCGTCAGCTTCGTCCGATCCCCGAGTACCAAAATCCAAACCCGCGAAGCTCCGACGGATCCCACACGTTTCTCCCGTCAAACACGGCGGGGTTCTTCATCAAGCCCTTGATGCGCTGGAAGTCCGGCCGGCGATATTCGTGCCACTCCGTCACGACTGCGAGAGCATCGGCGCCGCTCGCCGCGTCGTACATCGTGTCGCAATAGGTGATGCGATCGCCAAAGATGCCGCGGATGTTCGGCATCGCCTGAGGATCATGGCCTTTCACGTTCGCTCCGGCGGCAAGCAGATCCTCGATCAACGTGATCGCCGGTGACTCGCGAATATCGTCCGTCTCCGGTTTGAAGGCCAAACCCCACAAGGCAATCGTTCGACCTGCAAGTTTCTCATCGAAGTGCCGCAGGATCTTCGAGCCCAGCAGATGCTTCTGGCGCTGGTTCACCCGCTCGACGGCCAGCACGATCTCGAGGTCGTGTCCGTAGGCACGCGCCGTCTGCACGAGAGCCGCAACGTCCTTGGGAAAACACGAACCGCCGTAACCCGGGCCGGGGAACAAGAACTTCGGACCGATGCGCACGTCGGCTCCGACGGCTTTGCGCACGAGATCGATGTCTGCGCCGACTTTTTCCGCCAGCACCGCGAGGTCGTTCATGAACGAGATCCGCGTCGCGAGCATCGCGTTCGATGCGTACTTCGTGAGCTCGGCGCTCCGTGCGCTCATCGAATGAATGCGATCGTTTGTCCGAACAAACGGATCGTAGAGATGACGCAACACTTCCAGTCCACGGGGATGGTTCGATCCGATCACGACGCGATCGGGTTTCATGAAGTCGTTGATCGCATCGCCTTCTTTGAGAAATTCGGGGTTCGAAGCGACGGCGAATTCCTCATTCGTGTGACGGCGCATGATCTCTTCGATCTTGTCGGCCGTACCTACGGGCACCGTGCTCTTCGTCGCGACGACCTTGAAGCCGTTCATGTTCTTGCCGATCGTTTCGGCGACGGCGTACACGGCCGACAGGTCCGCGGAACCATCCGGTGCGGGCGGTGTACCGACGGCGATGAGGACGACTTCCGCCGCGCGAATGGCGCTCACGACGTCGGTTGAGAATGACAAACGACCGGCCTTGACGTTCTTGGCGATGAGTGTGTCGAGGCCGGGTTCGTAGATCGGAACCTCGCCGCGCAAAAGGCGCGCGATCTTGTCCGCGTCGACGTCGACACAAGCAACATCATTGCCGAAGTCGGAGAATCCGGCTCCCGCGACGAGTCCAACGTAGCCCGTTCCGATAACCGCTAGTCGCATGCCTTCAACCTACCTTTTCTTCTGTCTCGCACCGCGTCCGAGCAGCTCGTGAGCAGGACGTAAGTCGTCAAGGAATCTCGAACGTTTCAACACTTCCGCGACATCCGCGCAAGATGAATCCTCTGCGTCCGTCATCGGCGACACGCTGTTCGAGCGTCGAACAAGTCGAGGTGCGAACACCTCGCGGACCAAAGCGATCCTGATTGTTTTCGACGAGCTCGATCGAGGAACCCGAGTGCACACGCAACGTCAACGTGATCGGATCTCCTTCGATCGTATGCCGTGTCAGCGCAACGCTTGCGGCTTTTCCCGCCTGGTACGCGTCCCACAAACATGCCCGCGCTTTTTCGTCGTAACCGCGCCCGTGCACCTGCACTTCACGACCACAGGTCGGAGCGTCTTTGCCCTCCACCGACGAAGGCGAAGCCGTGACGACAGGTAGGGAACTCGATGTCGACGAAACGGATTCTTCTGCGCCGTGCGTGCGTGATTTCGTATTCGAACACGCGGTGAAAATAAGCGCCGACATGATCGGCGGAAGGATGAAAATGCCGCGGGCGAACAAGAGCTTCATGCGTCGTTTGAGGTAGCCCGTACGAGCGGTTCGAGCAACGTCGAAGATCCGCTCGGATGACGCGAAGGTTTGTCTGGAACGTACCCTTCTCAGGGCTTGCCGAATCGCACGAGCAGGCCGAGCCATCCGCGCCCCAAGTACAAAAAGTTCAACGTCACGTACATCCAGAAGAAGACATCCAGGCGTCCGGCCAACGCGAAGATCCATACGTGGCTCGGGTAGTGATTGAGAAAGCGGAGAAAGGTCATCACGAGCGCGCCGATGGATGTGGCGCGAGGTTGTTCGTGGGTCTCGTAATGCGCTTCCGCCTTCGTCGATTCACCGGAAATTTCAGGGCGACGGACGAAGTTTGTCAAGCCAATCGAGGCGGCGATGATGACGGCGCCGAGGGATCCGGCGATGAGGAAAGCGGTGGAACCTGCAGGCCAGAGTGTTCCGTCACAACCGAATCCTCCGCGACGATGAAGATGAATGCCGATGACGGCGACGAGGAGGACGGCTTTTTGTTCGTCGACGAAGAAATCGAACAAGTGTCCCGTGGGTGACGCGAGCTTTTTGTACCGCGCGAGCATGCCGTCGGCGCAGTCGAAGAGGTACGCGATTTCCAGAACGAGGACGGCGATGAGGCTGCCTTCGTAGGTGGGCAGCAGCGCGAAGAGCGCCGAACTGACGACGGCGACGAAAAAGCTGAAGAGGGTGATCTGATTGGGCGTGACCGGCGTGCGATGAATTGTCGCGACAAACACCGCGGCCAACGGCCGCATGACATACGTGTTCCAGAGCTGGTCGTGTTTTTTCTTGGTGAGTCGATAAACTTCGGCAGGGCTGCCCAGCATGGCGGGCGGATGCTAGCAGCCCGGCGCGCGAGCGGCGCCTTATCCGTCAAGCACCGCGTCCGCAGGCTCGTCACTCAATGTGGTGGGCGATTCCGACAAACGGTTTGGCGTTACGATCGGGACCATAACGGCGCGATTCGTCTCGGCGCTCGTGGCAATCGATGGTGCGAAGCGTTTTCATGCCGACGATTGACCTGAACGGTGGACATGTAATGCCGAACGAGTAATCTCGGGCGTCATGTCGTCTTTACCCGCGCAAGTATCGGACTGGCAGTCTCGAGGAACGAAAAAACGCATTTTCGGCCGGGACGTCTTCGTATTCGACAGCGGCGGCCCGAATGAAGAAACGCTGGTTATTTTGCATGGTTTTCCCACGTCATCGTTTGATTTTCATCGCGTGATGCCGCATTTCACGAAGCGGTTTCGCGTCGTGATTCACGATCATCCGGGCTTCGGACTTTCCGACAAACCACGCGATTATTCGTATTCGTTGTTCGAGCAAGCCGAAGTCGCGATGGAGATTTGGCGTGGATTGGGGATCCACAAAGCGCATTTGTTGGCTCATGATTATGGAACGAGCGTCGCGACGGAGGTGCTCGCGCGGCGTGAACGAGGCTCTTGCCCTATCGACTTGCAATCGGTAACGCTGGCCAATGGCAGCGTCTTTATTGAATTGGCGCATTTGACGCCGTCGCAAATTGCATTGCGAAATAAGACGTTGGGACCGGTGTTTGCCAGGTTGTCGTCGAAAGTCGTTTTTCAGGCTCAACTCCGAAAGATCTTCGGCATGCCCGATGCCGTTTCCAAAGACGAGCTCGATGCCGCGTGGGCCTTGCTGGTGCACGCCGACGGAAAACTCGTCTTGCCCGCCATTTCGTCGTACCTCGATGAACGTACGCGTTTCAAGGAGCGATGGATCGGCGCCCTGGCGAAACTCGATATTCCCGCGCACGTTCTTTGGGGACGTCGCGATCCGGTGGCTGTTCCGGCGATCGCCGAAGCCTTGGCGGATACCATTCCCCGCGTGCATTTGACGTGGCTCGACGAGCTTGGGCATTACCCGATGCTGGAAGACCCGACGCGCTGGGCCGAGAACGTATTGAAGTTTTACAAGTGAAACTCAACGCGTCAGCAGTTCCATTTTCTCGCGATAAGGATCGAGGATGCTGCGCATGGATTCTTCAGTGGCTTTGCGTACGCGTTCGACGTCGGTGGCATTCGCCGGATCGCCGCTCGTGTCGATGGGCGGGAGCAGGTGATAATCCAGCGGCACGCGTCGAGGTTTGATGGAGCTTGGAATGGGCACATCGTACCGGGACGAACCGGCGAACGAGCGGCCGAAGAATGACTCGCGGGCTTCGATTTGATACAATTCGTCAATGCCGGTCGCCGCGACGGGAATGATGGGCACTTTGGCGCGCATCGCGACGCGGGCAAACCCGGCACGATTGTGCCATTGCAATGTGTACGCCTGATGCGACAATTTGAACGAATCGTCAATGCCGCCGGGGTAGACGATGACCACGTGGCCGGCTTCGAGCAATTCGACGGCATTGTCGGGTTGACCGGCGATGGCCCCGAACGTCGTCAAGAATCGATTGACGAGCGGAATTCGCCATAAATTGCGATCACCCAGGAAACGAGGGACGACTTGGCATTGCGAAATCAATAACGCGCTGAGGATCCAAGAATCGACGCCCAGATACGCATGATTGCCGACGAGCAATGCGCCTCCGGAACGCGGCAAATGTTCGGCGCCGTGGAGATTGGCATTGGCGCGTTTCTCGAGCTCGTGGGCGATGCGTCGCGCTGCTTCCGTATGAGCGAGCGCATATCCGTAGGGGCCGGGGGGCGACATGCGCGCATCTTGGGACAACGAATGGGCGGTGTAAAGGGTGACGAACGCCGCCGGCCATAATCTCTTGGATTTTCAGCCGAAAGAGTGCCATACACGGCCTATGCGTGATGTTACTGTTCGAAGTGGTGAAGGAAAGTTTCAGCAAGTGGTGCTCGTGGGACCGCATCGAGGCGTCGCGGACGAACCCACGGAACTGGGCGGCGAAGACGCGGGACCGGCGCCTTTTGAACATGTTCTCGCAGGGCTCGGCGCCTGCACGTCGATGACCATCCGCATGTATGCGGACCGAAAATCCCTGCCGCTCAAAAGTGTCAATGTCGATTTGTCGATTCACAAAGAAGACGACGGTTATCGATTGACGCGATCGATCACGCTCGAGGGTGACCTTACGGAAGAGCAGCGTAAACGGCTCCTCGAGATTGCCAACAAATGCCCCGTGCACAAGATGCTGACGGGCAAAATATCGATTGAAAGCGCGCTGGCGACCTGAGACGACGCGGGGTCGATTCACGGATGAATGAACACCACCGTACCCGTCAATGACCGCGCGGCCCCGTGCCAGCCATAAGGCACTTGTGGTTCGGTCCAGACAAACAGGCGACGCGCGTCTTCCGGCGACAAATTGACGCATCCGTGGCTCTTCGGACGGCCGAATTTATCGTGCCAATACGCGCCATGCAGCGCATAACCGTCCTCGAAATATTGCACATAAGGCACGTCGCGTAATTCGAATTCCTCGCCGACGACATCCGAGTCCATCGTCATGCTGATGTATTTCGTATGAATTCGGAAAATGCCGCGTTTGGTCGCCTTGGACGTCTCCGGATCATCCAATCCGCTCTCGCCGCTGGCGACGAGCGTCGCGTAGACGGCTTTGGTTCCCTCGTAAGCGACCAATACCTGCTTGGTGATGTTGATATCGATCCACTTTTCGCCATTTTTGCCCCACGCGGGCATTTTCTTGGCCGGATCGACGCGTCCGGCGTGCCGATCGTCGACCCAACCGCCGTCTTTCATTTCATAATGCAACACGCCGCCGACGATTTTTTGTTTTCCGGTCAAAGCAACGGCCGAACGCCACGCGACTTCACCATCCGCGACAAACTTTTTCTTGCTGTCGCTCCACACGAGCCGTTTGGTGCCTTCGCGCCGAATGAGCGCAAAAGGAAAGTCGATGTCTTTGCCGATCTCGTAACCGTGAAAATCACTGCCGCGAATGGGGCGAAAACGATCCGCGGGAATCACGCGCAAATCCGTCGATACGTTGTAACGCCTTCCTTCGTGCAAAAATGTCTCGATGAACGCGACACCGTTACGTCGATCGACTTGGCCGATCTTGACGAGATCGTTCGATTTGACCAAACCCGACAAATTCGGTACTCGTCCGCCGTTCTGCAAATACCAAGGAATGTCCGGGTCCGTGAGTTTTTGTTCGAGCGCTTCGAGGGCCGGAGGCGAGGGGTCTTTTTTCCATTTCATCCACACGTCGAGGCCGTACGTGGCGCCGTTCTCTTTGTCTTTGGCCCATTTGGCATAATGAGATTTCAGGTTTGGCTCGTACGTTTTCAATTCCTCGGGCGAAGGAATTTTCGTATAGACCGGACCGCCGCGCATGGTCACACCGTACATGTACGGGAGTTTTTGCGTAATATCGGGGCGGCGCGTGGATGCTCGAACGATGGGATTGTCCAAGTCGAGCGTCGCTTCGGGGCCGACACAGACATAACCGTAGGGCTTGATTTTGCGATAACCCAGTTTGCATCCGGCCGTGCCGACGACTTCGGGTTCCATTTCGACAATCGCGCCCGCGCGCAGGTACCCGACGCGTTTGGCGTTGGGATCTGGTTTGGCAAGGACGTCCGTGCGCATGGCGATGCTGGCAAGACGCGGGACGTTCGTGCCGATGGGATCGGGAACGTGCGCATTGCCGGACAAGTCGACGAGCAATGGGCCTGCGGGCGTCGGAGGAACGTCGGCATCCGGGGCATCGGGATCGGCGGATGTGCTGGGTTCGGTGGACGTGGACGAAGCGGGCGCCGAGGAATCCGCGGCCATCAGCGATGGATTTTGGCCTTTGGATTCGCGGCATCCGGCAAAAACGAGGGGGAGCAGCGTCAACAATGCGAAGAACGGGGAGCGCATGACGGTCGCGCACCTACGTGCCTGAAGTTGAGGAGCAAGTCCAATTTTTGGCGGCTCAACGTTGGTCACTTTGTATGTATCGTCCACCGCTCACGTGAAACTCCACGGCGGCTTTGTTGCCGTCGTCAAGTGCCGCCAACCGCGTCGTCGGCCACTTTGTCGCCCGCCGTCCATGCAACATCTGCCAACCACGGTGTGGTTGAGCCTCGGTGCACCGGCAAGATGTGCCAACCACGGTGTGGTTGAGCCTCGCTGCATCGGCAATGACCGTCAACCACGGTGTGGTTGGGCTTTGCCGCGAGCGCAAGATGCGACAACCACGGTGTGGTTGGGCTTTGCCGTGAGCGCAATATGCGACAACCACGGTGTGGTTGGGCTTTGCCGTGAGCGCAACGAGCGACAAAGTGGATGGCGAGCCTTTTCGCAGCACGTCCCGAATGCGCGGGCTCCATTGCGGACGATCCGTATGGCTCTTCCCTTGACGCTCCAACCTCGGTAGTATCGCGCGTCCCGCGAGGAACTTCCATGACATCCGTGCCCGTTTCCGCGCCTTTTTGGCCCGTTCCGATAACCACCGTCGGTCGAGCTCTCGGAGGCACGGTCGTATTCGTTCGTGATGGCAAACTTCACGTCACGTGCTTTTTGAAAAGCACATTTCAGCTTGTTCCCGACGGGCCGATGCAGCTCACGCAGCCGGAAGACATCGTTCTTCGCGAAGTGCCTCACGGAGACGCTCTGGCCAGTGTTTATGCGCCTTGCGAGACGATTCCATTCTCCAGTCGGGTCGACGTATTGCTCACGGGTCACGCGTGCGCTCCGTACGGACAAACCATTTCGAGCTCCACGGTGCGTTTGGCGATTCACCGCGACGATACGTGGTTGCTCAATAAAACGCTGCACGTCTACGGCGATCGCAATGGCGAGGAAATGCAGGCGTTCGATCGAATGCCGGTCGTGTATGAACGTGCTTATGGTGGACCCGAATTCCCTTACAATCCGTTCGGCACGGGCGCCGCTCCGGGTTCGTCCTATCCGAACATCGTGCATCCGCACAATCCCGGGGCGGTTGCCGGATTTGCGCCTCTTTCGTTGGAAATGCGTAATGCCCGGCTCGTATCGAACGTGCATCCTCATTACATAGACGAGCAAGTGGTGGAGATACCGCCGGGGCTCGACGACACGTATTTCCAAATTGCGCCCACGGATCAATGGCTCGATTCTTTGCAGGGCAACGAGTGGGTCGAAGTGGATGGAATGCATCCGCATTACCCGCGTCTCATTTCACGATTGCCTGGAGTTCGCGGGGTCGCGAAAGTGTATGGCATTTACCCGGAAAAACCGGACGGGGTACGAACGGTGACGCTTCGTCCGGATATCCTGCGCATCGATGCGGACAGATCCATTTGCACGGTGGTGTTTCGGGCGACCTTGGGGCTTCGGGATGGTCGGTCTCTCCGAACCTTGCGTATTGCTGCGGCGGTGGAGACGGAAGAGCTGTCGCTCGCGCATCTTTTGACGGCGCCGCCTATGCGGGGCACGGAAAAGCCGCCCGAAAAAGCGACGCCGCAGGCCGAAGTGAAGCCGGTTGCGCCGGACAAACCGGCGCCGCAAATGGATTTCGACGACGACACGTTGACCGGGCAATTCGCAGCGCAATCGTTGCCCATCGTCCGGCCCACACGTCCTTCGATCACCGATGAAATCACGGTCGAACGTAGTCTCGAATCTGCGGCGGCGCGCAATATGAAAGCGGCGCGTGTGTCAACGCCGGATATCATCATGGAGGACGATACGGTCACGCACGAGCGACCGTTGACGAAAGCCGAAATGGAGCGTATCGCCGCGATTACCGTACAATTCGGTCAAATGGCTCCGCCCGTGAATCCGCCCGCTCGCGAAGAAAAATCCACATTGGCGCTCGACATCGATTTCAGCGATTTCGATTCGTTGTAACAAGAAAACAGACGGAGACGAACACAGTGGGAAGATTGTTTCAGGGGTCCGAGGGTTTTCGTTACGTTTACCGATCCGTTCGTAAAGACATACCGCTTGGGGAGCTGGCTCGAATTTCTCGCGTGGGCACGTTGCGCCTCGAGATTGATCATTACGACGTTCGCATGCCTCCCGATGAGAATCGCTGGGTTTATCCGGGAGAACTCGAAGAACTGCTCGATATTGAAGAAGACGAGGATCGTGGGTTTTACGAGGCGGACAATCACGACGTAACCGCCAAAGAACTCTTCGATCAGCTCGTGCAGACCGAGATCGAGCGGCACATCGAAGCGTTGATGGATCATTTTGGAGAAAATGTCGAATCCGTCTCGATCTTGGCCGCCGTGCAATATCGGCTGCTCGAAGACGAATGGGAAGACATGCTCAATTATCTGAATGGCCTACTTCCCGCAGAGCTCCAGCTGACC
>CAYSYX010000381.1:0-9276 GCA_964435055.1 uncultured Polyangium sp.
GCTTTGGCGACTTGCTTCATGGCTTCGCACGCGGTTTTTCGTCCGCCGAAAACGCACGATGGCTCTTTTGTGGACCACATTCTTTTTCGTGCGCCTTGCATTCATGCCGCTCGAACCGGTGTCCACCATGGCTCGAGGTTTGCCGCTGACGGTGCTGCTGGTCCTGGGAACGGCATTGTTGCTCTGGGATCGTCGACTCACCAATCGCGCCGACGCTCGATTTGTCGGCCCGTATGAATTGCTGACCGAGATCGGACGCGGCGGTATGGGTATCGTGTATCGGGCGCGCGATACGAGTCAAAAGGGACGAACCATTGTCGCGCTCAAGATTCTCAACCCGGATCGCGTGCGCGATCCATCGAGTTTACGCAGATTCGTGCGCGAAGCGGATATCGGGGCCAAATTGAATCATCCCGGTATCGTCGCGATGTTGGCCAGCGGGGAATGCCGCGTGCTCGATCGGGGTACCTGGCAATCGACGGCGTATTTGGCGATGGAGTTTGTCGAAGGAACATCGCTCGCCGCGTTGCTCGCCGGGTCGGACGGCTTGCCGCTCGTTCGATTGCTCGAAATTCTGCGCGATGCGGCGTTGGCTTTGGCGGCGGCGCACGAGGAGGGGATTTTGCATCGGGACGTCAAACCGGACAATATCCTCTTGTCTCGAGGCGGTGTGGTCAAATTGGTCGATTTGGGCATTGCTTCGGTGGTCGCCGCCCCGTCGCAAACGGAAATGGGGTTCCTCATCGGAACGCTGGCTTATTTGCCGCCCGAACGCGTCATGGGTCGAAATGAAGACACGCGCGGCGATATTTATTCTCTGGGCGTGTCGATGTACGAAGCCGTCTGCGGTCGACGGCCCTTCGATGATCGCAAATTGTCCACCGGGGAACTTTTGCGCGCGGTCGTTGAAGTTCGTCCCGACGTACCAACGATGTTGCGTCCCGATATTCCGGCTCGTTTGAATACGCTCGTGTTGCGAATGCTGGAGAAAAATCCCGACGAGCGACCGTCGAGCATGCAGGCCGTCGCGCAGGAGATCGAAAACATTTTGCGTGAAATGCGGGGCGAAGTCGTCGTGCCTGCAGCGGCATCTTCGACACCCGGACTCGAAAAACCCGAAGCGCATCCGTCCAGTCTCATCACAACGATCGACTGCCCGGAGAATGAACACAACACGGTCGATATGCCAAGTCCTCCCACCGTCATCCCGGCCGTCGTTGCTCCGGCGGACGATGCGTTTCAGCGTGAAACGTTGGATCTGCCGATCGAACCACGGTAGGGAGACATTTCGAAGGTTTTTTCTAGGAACTTTTTCGCGTTGTGCTCTACTGAGTCGTTCATGAGCAACTTCACGACGGTTTTTCTACGCAAGTCACGAGCGCTCGTTACTTCGATAATCGCCTCGTGCACACTGATTTCATCCGCAGCGGGGGCCTCGCCGGACGAGGAAGCGGCCAAAGCTCGCGCCTTGTATGACGATTGGACGGCTCGCGGCGCGTCCGCTTGTATTGCGCGAGCGGCGGATTGCAGTCGACATGGGGAAACTTTGTTCAACGCGGCGCACGCGTTTCAGGCGGCGGGGGACCGAAACAAGGCGATTGCTGCGCGCATGATGCTCATTGATCCCAAGTATCATCTGGAGGGGTCTGAAATTGGCAAAAAGACGTTATTTCTATTGGCCGGCGATTACCAAAATTTGACGGAATATGCACGATCCGCCGAGTTTGCCGAATCGGCGGTCAAGGTCTCTCCGAACGCGGACGCAGCGCCCGAGACCTTGCTGAATGCGACTTTGTTGCGATTGGCGCTTGGGGAGATGGATCAAGCCGTCAAGAATGCGGAGATGTACGACAAACTGTTTGGCGCGAAGAAACCGGCCGAAGCGGTCAAGGTTTGGCTGGGCATAGCGGGGACGCGCATTGAAAAAGGCGAATTCAAGGAAGCGAAAGCGACGCTCGGGCGCGTGATCGAGCGTGTGGATCGGCAAGCCGAGCTGCGCGAGAAGTTTCTAGGTCACGCGTTTTTGGCGCGAACATTGGCTAAACTGGATGACCTGAAGGGCGCGGAAAAAGAATATGGTCAGGTGCGGGCGTTGTGGAGCAATGCGCAAGTGCAGACGAAGCTCTTGAACGAGGCGGCTGAGAATCCACGGAGCCTGGCCAAGGTGCTCGATGTGGTCGGCGAGGCGCTGTTTTTCTTTGCGGAACAGAAGCGTAAAGAAGTCGATGCGATCCAATATCCCGTTTACAAAGGACCATCGACGATGGATGGCATTCGCAAGCACATCAACACGAAGCTCGTCGACTGGATCAAAACGAAGAAGCCCGCGATCGAGACGGCGGAGCGCGAATATCGAAAGATCCTCGACCTTCAGCCGGTGCCTCCGCCGAAATGGGTTGTTATTTCGGCGTCTCGCGTGGGTACAATGTGGTCTACGTTCGTTGCGGAATTCCGAGGGGCGCCGATTCCTGAAGAATGGAAGAAAGGCGGGAAAATTCCCGGAGTCACGGAGGCGACATTCGAGGACATACGCAAAGCCTATTATGCGGCGCTCGACGAAGCGAGTGAACCGCAAAAGCAGACGGCGAAACAGTCGTTCAAAATGTGCGTCGATTACTCCGTGAAGTTCCAATACCACGATGAGTATTCGCAATCGTGCCAAGTTTGGCTGGAAAAGCATTACCCCAAAGAATTCGTGCACGTCGACGAGATCATTCCGGCGATTCGACCGGCGGTGACTCCTTTGGATGGCGGGTTGATTTTACCGGCTTCCAGCGAATGAAGGCGGGGGACCGCGGCGTTGTCAACAGCCCGTTGATTTATCTACTCGCACCCGAAATCGTCGGCTCATTCTCTACCGCTCGGACTTTGCCGAAGCCGCGCTCGCGACCGTTGACGATTTGACGGCGCCGATGATTCGCCGCGTCGCCATCCTTTGGCAATGCGTTGTTTCGTCCTCCGAAAGAATGCGTGTGACACGCCGGGAATTCTGCGCGTATCCTGAGCGAATGAAACACTTCTCTTATCACGTTTGGGTTGCATGTACGGTGGGCGGTATCTTCGTTGCCGGTTGCGGCGGCGATACCACGGGCGTTTTCAGTACGACCACCGGATCCACCGGATCGGGCGGCAAAGGCGGCGAAGGTGGAGTTGCGGGAGCCGGCGGTTCGGCGGGCGCAGCGGGCGCGGGCGGATCAGCGGGCGCTGGAGGCACGGCCGGAACCGGTGGCGCGGGAGGCGCGGCCGGGACGGGAGGTTCCGCGGGGACCGGAGGCGTCGGCGGCGGAGGGCCCTGTGTGGACGGACAAACGCAAGCGTGTTTTACCGGGGATCCCAAGACGTTGAACGTCGGCATTTGCAAGGCGGGGCAGCAAGTTTGTGCCAACGGAATGTTTGGCGTGTGTATCGCCGAAGTCACGGCGACAAACGAGTCGTGCAATGGCTTGGACGACGATTGCAACGGCGTCGTCGATGATGGCTGTCAGTGTACCAATGGGCAAACCCAGGTTTGTTATACCGGGCCGTCGGGAACTCAAGGCGTCGGTCTTTGCAAGAGCGGCATGCAAACGTGTGTCAATGGCGCATGGGGCGTGTGCATGGGCGACGTCACGCCGAGCGCGGAAGCTTGCGACAAACTCGACAATGACTGCAATGGGCAAGCGGACGATGGCGATCCGGGCGGCAACATGGCGTGTGCAACGGGCAAACCCGGGGTGTGTGCGTCCGGAACAACCTCGTGTTCGGGCGGCATGATCGTTTGCAATCAAAATACCATGGAGTCGACCGAGCTTTGCGACGGGCTCGACAACGATTGCAATGGCAGCGTCGATGATGGCAATCCGGGCGGCGGCATGGCGTGCATGACCGGCCAACAAGGGGCGTGTGCCGTCGGCACGACGTCGTGTACGTCGGGGATGATCGTTTGTAATCAAACGACATCGTCCATGCCCGAAATGTGCGACGGCATCGATAACGATTGCAACGGCATGGTCGACGACGCCGTCATGGGCATCGGCATGGCTTGCAATACCGGGCAACCCGGCGTTTGCTCGGCAGGAACGACCACGTGCATGGGGGGAGCGATCGTTTGTGCTCCAAATACCATGGCGTCGGCGGAGGTTTGCGACGGGATCGACAACGATTGCGACGGTCAAGTCGACAACGGCAATCCGGGCGGCGGGGTGGCATGCGGTCCTTCGCTCGGCGCGTGCACGACGCAAACGGCGTGTGTGAACGGGGCGATCGTTTGTCGCGGAACGTTTGTCGGGCCTGCGGGCGTCGGGGCGCCGTCCAATCCGGGAACGCAAGCGCAACCGGTCTCCACGATCGCGGCGGCGCAAGCGAATGCGGCGCTCATCGGCGGAGGCGCCGACGTGTGCGTATGCGATACGGCGGCCGCGGGGGCCAGCATCTACAATGAAGACGTGACGATGGTCGAAGGGATCAGCGTCATTGGTGGATTCAATTGTGCCGATTGGACGCGCGCGATTGCGACGTATGTGACGACCATTCAGGACACGACGGCCACCGGGGTGAAGTTCCCCGCGGGCATTACGTCGGTAACGGCGCTCGACGGTATGACCGTGCTGGGTCTTGGAGGCAATACCATGGCGTCGGCCGCCATTACCGTGACAAACTCGTCTCCGTCGCTGCTCTCCGTGACCGCGACGGGTGGTCAGGCGACAACATCGATTGGTCTGAATGTTTCGGCAACCAATGGGAGTATGGCGGCGCCGACGGTGACCAACGGAACGTATTCAGCCGCTGCGACGGGGACAAACAGCTCGCAAACCGGCGTGAATTTGGCAGGCGCCTCCGGGAACTTCACGAACGTGACCATCACGGGCGGTCCTGCCGCGGGGGCTGCGGTCGCGACGACGTCGGTGGGTATGCGGTGCACGGATTGCGGGGCGACGACCATTTCCGGAGGTACCATCAATGGCGTCACGGCTTCGACGACGGTGGCCGGATTGTGGGCTTCGGGCAATGTGGCGGGTTTGTCGGTGACCACGACGAATATTTCGGGCGGCCAAGTCACTCAAAATGGCGGCACGGGTTACGGCGTGCGTCTCGAGACGTGCAATGGTTCGCCCACGTTTACAACGGCAAACATTCTGGGCGGCGCCGGCAACGGCGGCTCGCGTTTTGGTGTCAATTCCACGGGCGCGATGTGCGCTCCGGCGATTTCCGGCGGCACCGTGCGCGGCTGCGAAAACGGCAACAACTGCACCGGCATTTCGTGCTCGACGAATTCGCTCTGCACCGCAACGAATGCGACGATTCGCGGCGCAGCGGCGACGGCGGCGGCCACCTTGTACGGCGTGCGTTGTGCGACCGGTGCGTGCGGAAAATTCAGCGGAAACACGATCGTGGCGGGAACGGCGGGAAACAACGTGACGGTCGGCATGGGCATCGACATTGTCGGGACGAACCCGGCCTTCGATGACAACGATATTCAGGGGCCCGCATGTCCCAACGGTATCGGCGGCAATCCGCAGCTGTATGGCGCTCACTTCAGCAACACGTCGTCGCTCGTGACGAACAACGTCATTCGCGATCAAGCGTGTTTGTCCACGGTCGATGTGATTCGGTTCGACAAACTTGCGGTCATGGGCAACGTTGCTGCTCCGACGATTCACAGCAACACGGTGCAATTCACGACGTGCACCGGTTGTGGAGCCAAACGCGGAATCACTATCGCCTCGCAAGCGGGCGCCATCGTTGCGGCCGCGGGCGTGGTGCGCAACAACATTTTCCGCAATGCGGGCACGGCCAATTACATGACGGGCTTTGCGGTGCGCGAAAACGATATTTCAAGCGATCTCGCGACGTTCGAAAACAACGATCTGTGGACGCCCAACGGCGGCATTCTGTATTTCGACGAAGGCGCGGGGCCGCTGCTGAACCTCATCGCGGTCAATGCCTTGACGGGTTCGGCCGGAAACATCAATGCCGATCCGCTGCTCGATGCGACGTTCCACCTCCTGGCCATGTCGCCTTGTCGTAATGCCGGAACGATGACGGGAGCACCCGCCTTCGATTTCGATGCGAATATGCGTCCGCAAGAAATGGTCTTCGATATCGGCGCGGATGAATATACGCCGTGACACGTCGGCCCGATGCGTCGGGCCGTGATTCCCGTCGTTTGTCCCGGCATTCGACGTTTCTCCCTTTCCGTTGCGCGTCAACCAAGCGCTTCCGATACCAAGATGGAATTCCTTGGAGGAACCATCGTTTCCCCTGTCCAGGGTTGGTGACACTTCCGTCTTGACGCTCGGCTGGAACTCGCGTTGGATATCCGAGCCCGCGAATTGCGTAATCTCAAAGGATCAACACATGCCCGCTCCTCTTGCCTCTCGCTTGACGGCCTTTTTCATGTCGGCGACGCTCGTGTGCATCGGATGTTCGAATGCGCCTCCTTCCACCTCCGGCAATACGGGGGGCGACGGCGGTGGAGGTGCCGGGGGAGGTCCCGCCGTGGTCGTGGATCCGGGGCTTTTCGATTGCAGCGCCAAGACCTCACCCACACGCGTATCGACGGTGCCTCCGGCGTGTATCGCGGATCCCGCGTGCAAAACGCCCATGGTGAGCGGTCACCGCGGGGCGGGAGGGCAAATTGGCGTGATTGCACCGGAAAATACGTTATCGAGCGTGCGGGCGGCGATTGCCGTGGGCATCGAGTTCATCGAGACAGACCCACGGGCGACGTCGGATGGCGTGCTCGTGAATATGCATGATACGTCGGTGGATCGCACGACCGACGGCACGGGCGAAGTCGCGAACATGACGCTGGCCGAAGTGCAGGCGTTGAAGATCGACCAAGGCAAATTCGTCGGGGATTATTCTTGCGATCGCGTACCGACGATTGAAGAGGTTTTGCTCGAGTCTCGGGGCAAAATTCATGTATTGCTCGACGCCAACAAGACGGATCGCATTGATTTGCTCGTGGATGCCGTGCACAAAACAGATACGCTCGATTGGGCGATTCTCGATACCGACAGCGTCGAAAAGATCGATGCGGCTCTGGCGCTCGAACCCAAGCTCCTGACGATGATTCGCGTGGCCAGTCTGGACGAATTCAACATCGAATGGACGCACTTTGCGGCGCATCCGCCGATCATCGTCGAGATTCACGATACGGCGCAGGTTGCGGACATCGCCGCGGTTGTTCACGCCAAACCGGCGCATACGCTGACGGATATGTTCGGGACCGACGTCGGCGCCGGATTGGCGAACGATCCGTCCTTTTACGGGACCATTTACGATTCGGGCATCGATATCGGTCAAACGGATCGCCCGGATCTCGTGCTTCGTTACTTGGGGCGGTTTTTCGGCAAGCCTTGATGTTCGACCGATCGGGAACTTTCGTACATCGTCATTGTCCCTGGAAGCTTATGCGTTATCGCCGCTCGTCCGTCGCCTTGTTGCTCGCCGCGAGTGCTTCGTGTGTACCGGGAGCAACCGTAAAACCCCCTTATGCGCCTGTGCGTAGCGAATTGGTGCCGGTGCTGGGAACCTATGCGGCGCCGCAGATCGACGAGCCCTTGCGGGTCGTGTTCGCATCTCCGCAGAATCAAGTCGCCGAGTCGCCTGAAATCACGGTGGTTTTTAATCAACCGATGAGGCGCTTGGGCGACGAATCTCCGGCCGGTGCGGCGCCGATGGTGGTTCGTCCGGCAGTTCCCGGAAAAACGTCATGGGTGGGAACGACGGCGCTGCGTTTCATCCCTGACAAACCATTGGCGAAAGCCGCGACGTTCAATGTGGAGATTCCCAAGGGCATCACGTCGGCCGCGGGCAAGGTCCTCGAAGAATCGTTTCGTTTCTCATTTACGACGGAGAAACCGCGCATCAGCGGGAGCGAGCCGGAGAACAAGGCGAGCTCGGTCGCGCTTGCTGTTCCGATTACGTTGTACCTGAATCAACCGGTATCCGCGGCCGAAGTTTTACGAACCGTAACCATTACGGCGAACAAGAAAGCCGTGCCTTTCGATGTGCCGGAGGTCGACGCGGAGCACGTCGTGTTGAAACCGCGAAGCGAATTGCCGCGGAATACCGAGATCGTCGTGCGTGTGGACGCATCGCTCAAGGGCACGGAAGGCGAAGCGCCGATGGGTGAAACCAAAGAAATTACCTTTCGAACGCTGGGACCGTTTGTCTTGTCCAGTGTCGTCTGTGCTCCGCACCCGCAGGACAAAGGCGCCTGCGATCCCAATCAAAATGACGTGACGTTGCGCGTGACGAACCTTTTGGCGGTCGATGCGTGGGAACAAGCGATTTTCGTAGAGCCGACGCTGGATTCTTTCGGGGTGTACGAAACCGGTGACGAAGAGAATGGTACGCCGGGATTGACCCTGACCGGGAGTTTCGAGCCGGGAAAAACCTATACGGTGGGCGTACGACCCAAAGTCGGAGGAAAACCGCTCGTCGATGCGCATGGGCAAGCCGTCGGGCCGCAGAAGACATTTACCTTGCGATTCGGGGATTTGCCCGCTGAGGTCACTTTTGGCGCCAGCGGTATTTATTGGGAGCCGGGACCGCATCGTTTGCCCGTCGGGGTTCTGAATACGCCGGAAGCCACCGTGACGATGCTCCCGCTGCGGCGAGACGAAGTCCTCGCGCGATTGCTCGGCGGAAAAGCACCTCCGGCCGCATTACAAGGCGCCAAGCAACGCGTATTCAAAGGCGGAAAAACGAACGAATCGAATTGGGAGCGATTCGAAGTCGAAGATCTCTTGCCGACGCGCACCACGAAAGGACCCATGGTGGCGCGGGCATCGTACCTCGAGCCCGGTCGGTCCGAACCGAGCGTCGTCGAGCGGGAAATGCAAGTGACGAATATCGGGCTGTTGACGAAAATATCGCCCGAAGACGCGGTCGTGTGGGCGACGGCGTTGTCGGATGGATCGGCCATCGCGGGGGCGAAAGTCGATTTGTATGCATTGCCGAACAAGGGCCAAGCGACGCTGATTTCGTCCTCGAAAGCCGATGCGGGGGGACTGGCATTTCTACCGCTGCGTTTGGGCCAAGTTCGTCCGGAGAATGTCGCGGTCGTCGTCGAACGCGGTGAGGATTGGGTGTATCAAACTTTGCAGACGCCGCCCGTGGCCGAGCCTGCGGGGTTGGTGTTTACCGGTCGTGGGATTTATCGTCCCGGGGAAAACGTTCAAATCAAAGGCGTCGTGCGGCAGCCCAAGACAACCGGGAATTTTACGCCCAAACAAGCTGATCTCCATCAGAGACTTGATGATTCTAAGCGTCGCGAAGACGCTCGAA
>CAYSYX010000382.1:0-9269 GCA_964435055.1 uncultured Polyangium sp.
ATTGTCGACGGGCTCGTTGAGTTTCTGGGACCTGCAACAGGACGCAGATGATTGCACCTCAAACAAAACCGCCGGCCGATGCCCCATTCTTTCGTGGGCCGCGGCTGAAAACGCTCGCCTCCATCTTTGGGGGCCTGACCATGGCGATCGCCGCGGCGCTCGTCATGTCTTCCGCGGCTTCGGTCAACGCCGACGTCGCTCCGCAGAAGATTGTCTGGCCAAACTTCTCCGACGTCGTGATCCCCGACAAGGCCAATGCCATCGCGAACTACACGATGCGCGCGTCGCTCGATCCGGCCACGCATCAGATTCGCGGGGAGGGGACGATCGTCTGGAAAAACCCATCGACCGTTCCGCAAAACGAGATCTACCTGCACCTCTACTTGAACGCGTTCAAGAACGAGAAGTCGATCTACATGCGGAACTTGGGGCGAGGCTTCCGCGGCGATCCCAACAAGAACGATTTCGGTTGGATCAAAGTCTCCAAACTTCACGCCCGCGAGTTCGACAAGGACCTCTGGACCGGCATCGAGCAGCACACGCCGGGAGATGCCGACGACGAGACGGAGGTGCGTGTTCCTCTCCCGCGTCCCGTTGCGCCCGGAGAAACCATCACGATCGACATGGCTTGGTTGTCGGATCTTCCTGCGGTTTCCTTACGCACGGGATTCGAAGACTCGTTTCACATGGCGGGGCAGTGGTTTCCCAAGGTCGCGAAGCTCGAACGTGACGGAACTTGGGCGCACTTTGCTTTCTACAGATATTCGGAGTTCTACGCGGACTTCGGGAGCTACGACGTCACGATCGACGCCCCTCAAGGGTTCGTCGTTGGCGCCACGGGCAAACTCGAGAGCGAGAAGACACAGAACGGACGAGTCGAACGAAGGTTCGTCCAAGACAACGTTCACGACTTCGCGTTTACCGCGTGGGACAAGTTTCGAGAGATCACCGCGACGTCCGATGACGGCGTCGCGTTGCGTTGCTTGTTTCCGCCGGGGTACGAGCGGGTCGCCGAGATCCAAGTCGAAGCGGCGAAGTTTGGCTTGACGCACTTTGGAGCGGCGTACGGCAAGTATCCGCATGCCACGTTGACGCTGGTGCATCCGCCGCGCGGAGCCGAAGAAGCGGGCGGTATGGAGTATCCGACGCTGATCACGACGGGCGGCGAGTGGTACGCCGACAAGACGGGCGTTCGTAACGTCGAGCTCGTGACGCTGCATGAACTTGGGCATCAGTGGTTCCAAGGAATGATCGCGTCGAATGAGCACGACTTTCCCTTCCAAGATGAAGGCTTCAATCAGTACGCCGAAGGTGTTGCCAGTGAAGCTTGGTGGCCCAACGCATCGGCGGGGCACTTGCCGACCGGGCTTCCGATCTCGATGCCCATGCTCTCGCGAGCGCCGGCCATCGAAGTGCAGCACAACGACGAAGTGGCGGAGTCGGCCGCGAATTTTGCGAGCGGCGGTGATTACGGATCGCTCGTGTATTCACGCACGTCGGTCATTCTGAACACCATCTCGCGCGTGTATGGCGAAGACAAATTCCGTCGCGCGTTGGGCGTTTATGCCCGCAAATATCGGTTTGCCCATCCAACCCCCAACGACATGCTCGCCGTTTTTCGTGAAGAACTCGGCGCGGAGCCTGCGGACAACATGCGTGCCGCTTTCTTCGATCGCGCGTGGGTCGACTACGGTATCGGAGATGTCGTTTCGTCCGAACGTGAACCTTTGCAAGGTGTCTTCGGGGACCCGGAAAAACCCACGACGGCACCGGTGGTCGAGACGCGTTATCACGGTCGAGTGATGGTTCGTCGCCGTGGAACGCTCGTGTTTCCCGTCGACATCGACATCGTCGCCGATGACGGATCGGTCAAACGTGTCCACTGGGACGGCAAGGGCACGACGTTCGAGATCCCTTACGAAGGCGATCACAAGATTGCGTATGCGATCGTCGATCCGGATCGTCGGGTTTATTTGGACTCAAACCTTCTGGACAACGCGCGCGGCACGAAGCCGCGCATGCTCGGGTCTCGCGTCTTGTCGCGCGGGGTCATGTATTCCGAAGTTCTGCTCCACCTCCTTGCGCCATGACGACGATGCAAACCGCTACAGATTCGGTAGAAACTGCTCCGGCTGCGTGGCGTCGTCCCGGCGTCGTGTTTGCCGTGTACGCCTTTAGGCTCGCGGCCTCGCTCCTCGTGGCCACGCCCTTGGCGTTGGTGTTCGGCTCGAGCGTCGGTGGATATCCGCGAGCCGATGCCGTGGTCTTCGACGACGGCGGCATGCTGTTTGTCGAGACGATTCGACGCGCCGGGCCTCTGCTGGGTTCGTTGCTCCTCGGATCATCCGTCACGATGGTCGTCGCGGCGCTTGCGAGCATCATGCCGCTCGCGGCGTTGATCGGATCGTTGGGCGTCAAAGGAAAGGTGACGGCTCGCGATGTCGGTGCGTTTGCGCTTCGTCCGGCGGGCCCGTTCGCGCTGCTCTTCGGCGCGTTTGCCCTCGTGCAGGCGATCGTGTTTGCCCTCGTCACGGCGCTGTCCGGGGCGATCTCACGGCGGCCTTCGTTCGAGGCTCCGACGGCCGATCGCATCAAGCTCATCGGGGTGGTCGTTGCCTTGATCCTCGTCGGGCTGATCGGCGTGTGGCACGACCTGGCGCGTGTCGCCGTTGTTCGAGACGAACTCACGTTTCGAGCGGCTTTGCGGCGTGGATGGCGCACGTTGCGTACTGCGCACGTGCACGTGATCGGTGCGTGGGCCGTGCGAGCACTCTTGGGTGTGCTCGTGATTTATGCGGCGCTGTCGTTCGGTTCGCGTCTCGATGTCGACTCGTCGGCGAAGGTCTTCTTGGGATTCTTGGTGTACCAAGCATCGATCGTGCTGAGCCTTTTTCTCAAGGCTTCGTGGTTCGCTTCCGCGATTCGCCACGTCGATCGCACTCGGCCCACGCCTTCGAACCAACCCGATGTTCCAGCCGTTGTTGAAGAAACCGTGGCACCTGAAGTGCGCGAACCCGTTGCTGTCGTCGAGCCGATCGACGAGCCGGTCGCCGAGCCACCCAAGGGCGACGCTGTTTCCCACGAATCCGAGCCGTCATTTGCGGAAAATCCCCCTCCGCCGGACAAACTCGATACATACGCTTGACTTGGCGTTTGCCTTGCGTAAGGTTCCGACCCGCGTCGCTGCAAGGCGTAGCGCTGCCCGCCCAGGTAGCTCAGTTGGTAGAGCAGCGGACTGAAAATCCGCGTGTGGCCAGTTCGATTCTGGCCCTGGGCACAAAGCTTCTTTCGCATCTCTTACGCATTCGTGTTCGCGTCTTCTCGACTCGACGCTCCGCCGAATGTGCCGGAAGTACCGAGCGATGAACTGTTGCGACTCGTCGCTGCAACAGCGCCTCGACTGAGGCATCATGCGTAACGTCCACGCGGCACTCGGTACGCGCGTCGGACGAATTCCTTGCTTCTTTGCACCAAAGGACGATGCGTATGACGGCTCGACGCGCATTTGGATTGGGAATCGTTGGCGTCGCGTGTGCGGCGATCATGATGTTCGGCGGATGTAGCGGCACCGGGGGCACGGGGACTTCGAACGGCACCGGAGGCACTGGAGGCACGGCAGCCGGCGGAAAAGGCGGGGTCGGCGGCATGGGCACCGGCGGCGACAACTTCGGCGGCATGTTCGCCGGCAGTGGTTCGTCATGTACGGGCCTCGAATGCCAACAAGTGAAGTGCGATGGCACGGCGAAGACCACCGTCACGGGCAAAGTCTTCGATCCGGCGGGAAAAACCCCGCTCTACAACGTCACGGTGTACGTGCCAAACTCGCCGCTCACCCCGTTCCCCGAAGGCGCAAGCTGCGATCAATGCGGATCGGTGCTCTCCGGAGCCCCCGTCGTCTCGGCGCTCACGGACACGCAAGGGCAGTTTGTCCTGGAGAACGTTCCGGTCGGCGACAACATTCCGATCGTCATTCAGGTCGGCAAGTGGCGGCGTCAGTTCAAGATTCCGACCGTCACCAAGTGCGTCGACAATCCGGTCACGGACACGGAACTGACGCGTTTGCCCAGGAACCAAAGCGAAGGTGATTTGCCGCGGATCGCGCTCAGCACCGGTGGTGCGGATCCGCTCGAGTGTCTCTTGCGCAAGATCGGCATCGATGACGCCGAGTTCACACCGCCTTCGGGCGCGGGCCGCGTGAATCTCTTCGCCGGTACCGGCGGGACGAACAAGTACGCGCCGGCCTTGAACGCTGGAGCATCGTTCGACGTTTCTTCGACGGCGTTGTGGGACAGCGTGAACAGTTTGTCCAAGTACGACGTCGTGCTCTTGGCTTGCGAAGGTGGACAGAACGCGGGGACGAAACCGGCGTCGGCGTTGCAAGCGATGTTCGATTACGCGTCGAAAGGCGGACGTATTTTCGCGTCGCACTTCCACAACTACTGGTTGGAAGCGGGCCCGGAAGCGTTTCCCAACACCGCGATCTGGGACAACCAACCCGATCTTCCAAACCCCTTCACTGCGGACATCGATACTTCATTCCCGAAAGGTCAGGCGCTCAGTGACTGGCTGGTCAACGTCGGAGCCTCGACGACCGCGGGCAAACTGGAGATCAAGGAAGGTCAAAACACGGTCAGCGCCGTCAATCCGACGATCTCGCGACGTTGGATCTACGGCACATCGCCGCAGTCGATTCAGTACCTGACGTTCAACACGCCCATCGGGGTTGCAGAGGACAAACAGTGCGGTCGTGTCGTGCTCAGCGACATCCACGTCTCGAGCGGCGATCAGATCAACGTGCCGTTCCCGAACGGCTGCACGACGACGGATTTGTCACCTCAAGAAAAGGCGCTGCTCTTCATGCTCTTCGATCTCTCGGCATGCGTTCAGCCCGATGACCAACCGCCCGTGCCCCCCAAGTGACACGCGTTCACGTGTTTTTCGGTTAAAAACTGGCGCTCTGATGCAAACGGGCTAAGGGGGAAATGCGGCCATGCGCATCAACGTCTCTCTTTTGCCCTTCCTCGTTGCCACTTCCGTCTTTGGTATCGCGTGCACCGCTGCCGCGATCGATCCGCCGCGCAACGTTCCTCCGCCACCTCCGCCACCGCCGCCGCCTCCTGCGGTGACCGTTGCGGTTCCAGCCAATACCGCTCCTGCGCCGACCGCGACGACCGAGCCCGCAGCGCCTCCGACGAACGTTGCAGCAGCAACGAATCAGACGCCTGCGCCGCCTGCGGCGTGTCCCGCGGGCATGCAGCTCATCGACGGCGATTACTGCACGGAGGTCGAGCACAAGTGCAAGAAGAGCTGGTTTGACAAGTCAAACAAGAAGGTCGTGTGCGAAGAGTTCGAACCGATCGCGACGTGCGTCGGTCAACGCGTGAAGAAGCGGTACTGCGTCGACACCTACGAATGGCCGAATCAAAAGGGCGTGCGACCCGAAGTGATGAACCGGTTCCATCAGGCGCAGATCAAGTGCGCGTCCGTGGGCAAACGCATGTGCACGGAGTCCGAGTGGAACTTTGCGTGCGAAGGCCCGGAAATGAAGCCGTTCCCGCATGGGTTTGTCCGGGACGCGGCCAAGTGCAACGGCGATCATCTCTGGGATGATCCGAACATGAAGAAAGTCGCCAAGCGCGATGCCGATGAGCTCGCGCGGCTTTGGCATGGCGTCCCGAGCGGTTCGCAGCCGAATTGCATCAGCGACTTCGGAGTGGCGGATATGCCCGCCAACACCGATGAAGTCGTCGCGAGTGAACAGCCGAAGAACAGCCGTCACGCCAAGTTCGACAGCGTTCACACCGGCGGGCCTTGGTACAAAGGCGTGCGTAACCAGTGCCGACCCAAGGTCTACACGCACGACGAAGATTTTTATTACTACTTCCTGAGCTTCCGGTGCTGCGCCGAGGCCGACGGCAAACCGACCGATCCGCGAACGCCTTGGCAACAACGCGACAAGTGGACGATTGAAAAGGTCGAAAAACGCGCCGGATTCACCATCGCCGAGATGCAGCAGAAGCTCGAGCTGAAGAAGCAAAACCAATGCACCTGCTCCGCGCAGGACATCTTGTGCAAGACGATGTGCGGAACGTTGCTCGGTCCGGGGGCTGTCGACGCGAAACACTGACTCGCGGGTCAGAGCCCGAAATCCGGATCAATGCGCCGGGAAAGGCTCGACGTACCGCATGAAGCGCCGAAGGTAGGGCGTGTCGAATTGGATTTTGGTGATCCGCTCGAGGGAAATGAGGGACGGCACGTCGTCCCAATGGCCGAGGGCATCGACGTAAAGCAATGAAATGCCTTCGGAAGTGACTTCGAGGACCCGTCCCAGGTAAAACGAGGTCTCTTCTTCGCTGTCGTCTTCACATTCCGCGATGATGTCCGCGTAGTGCGATTGGATGGACACGACGGCGTTTTGCAGGTTGCTCAGGTTGATCTCGAAGGGCAAGCGTGTGCCGCCCAGCAGTCCTTCGCCGGCGAGCATGCGATCCCAGTGCTTTTCATGCGGGCCGCGCTCGTGCGACAGCACGTCTTCCAAGCGAAAAATCGTGTAGCCGTCGGGGTCGAAGTCATCGAAACAGTGCATCAGCCCAAGCGCCGGACTGAGTCCCACGAGGTAGCCGTGCAGCGATGGTTCCGCCGACAGACTCCGTTCGATGCGGACCATCTGCGTCGTTCCGAGGTGTTCAGCCAACGATGCGTACATGGTGCTGCGAAAGCGCCCCCGTTGCCGGACCAGGTGTGTGGTCCGTTGTTCGAGGCGGAAGGATGCTCCCGAAGAGAACGGGTACGCAACTTTTTCGTGAGGGGACGTGACGAACCGTGAAAGGGAAGTCCGACCCCGGGCGTTCTTTTTTTCGATCTGACGAACGACAACAAAACTTTTTTTCTTTGTTGTTGTCACAGAAGCACCCGACCACTCGATACGTCCAAGGAACCGTTCGCGCTCGGAGGATGAGGAGATACCCATGAACACGCTCAAGTCGCTCGTTGCTCGTATTGCTCTTGTCAGTGCCGCTCTTTCGGCAGCAGTTGCGTTTTCTCAGGATGCTCGGGCGTGTGGTGATGTGTTCATTCCCGAGATCGACCATCGTATTCAGGGCTTGGCGAACGCCGAAAAGGCCCTTCGTGACGGCAAAGTCGTCGCGTCGGCGCAGTCCATCGTGCGTATGTTCCCCGAGATTCGGACGATCAATCCGGGCAAGGACGGCATGCTCGGTCGTGCGCAACGGACGCTCGCGATTGCGCTCGTCCGAATGGACGGAGCGATTGACCTCGACCCGACGTGGCGGGCGAAGTCGCCGGAACAAAAGGCGCAGAACGTGGCGTGGGCCGTTTCGTCGCTCGAACGATTGCGCACGTTGCGTAAGAATGACCCGGCGGTCGATACGGATCTTGGCGAAGCGTTGGCCAAGGTGGATGGGCGCCAAGAAGAAGCGCGGGGGATTTTGCAGGGTTTGGCGGACCGGGACTTGATGGCGACGCCGCAAGGGTATGCCGCGCTGGGTCGTTTGCAGAATCAGGCTGGAAATGCCTCGGCGCGTGATGCGGCGATTCAGCGTTGCACGGCGATGGCCAAGGATGCTGAAATCTGCAAAGTTCAGTCGTCCGCCGGTGGCCAAAGCTGATCTGGAAAGTGTTTCATCGTGATTCGCGCGCTCGTTCTTGTTTGGCTCGTTGGTCTCCTCGTCGGGTGTCGCAAGACCGAGCGCGTCGAGGAAAATCGTCCCACCCCGGCCGCATCCGCATCCGTTTCCGCTGCAACTGTCGCGGCGTATGTGGACCCGCCCCTCGGCGATGCGCAGCGCGGCAAAACGCTCGTCGGAAAGTTCGAATGCAATCGGTGCCACGCCCTGGCCGACGTTGAGGTTCCGGCGCTGGACAAGGATTGCGTTCGTTGCCATCAGCAAATACATGCCGGAACGTACAGCGCATCGAAAACGACGCTGGCGAAGTGGCAAAAGTCCATCGTGCATTTCCGCGACACACCGTCGCTCGTGAATATCGGCGGGCGTTTGCGCCGTGGATTCATTGAACAGTTTTTGCTGGATCCGCGCGATATGCGCCCGCATACGGACACGAGCATGCCGAAGCTCGACATGACCGCGGAGGAAGCTCGAGACATTGCGACATATTTGACCGCAGGGTCCGTGCAAGCCAAACCATTTTCGTTGGAAGGTGCGAGCGCCGAAAAGGGCGGGGCGGTCTTCGAGCAAAAAGGTTGTCGCACGTGTCATGAATACACGGGGGCGCCGAAGACGCCGCTGCCGGCGGGAGTGCCCGCGATTGAAGGAACGGGGGAGCGTCGGGGGCATTCGTTGGCGCCGGATTTGCGGTACGTGCGCGAGCGGATGAATGTGGGGGAAATTGCACGGTGGATCGAGGATCCACAAGCGATCAATCCGGACACGGCGATGCCGAAGACGCCGCTTACTCCCGATGAAATTCGCAACTTGGTGGCGTTTTTGACGCAACAAGCGTTGGCGGAAAAGGTGTTTGCTCCGCCGCCCGCACGATTGCCCGTCTTGACGCGTAAGGTTACGTACGAAGAAGTGAGCCAACGGGTTTTTCGCAATACGTGTTGGCATTGCCATGCCGAACCTGATTACGCCATTGGGGATGGTGGTCCGGGCAATACGGGTGGATTTGGATTCCGGCCGCTTGGGTTGAATTTGGCCGAATACGAAGGCATTCAAGCGGGGTATGTGGATCCCAAAGGTGAGCGTCGGAGCATCTTCTCGCCGATGCCGGACGGCACGCCGCGTCTTGTTTACGCGCTCCTTGCTCGTCATAAGGAAGAAGCGGGGCAGCGTGACCCTGCCGTGCGTGGAATGCCCATGGGGCTGCCCTCCGTGTCGCCCGAAGATATTCAGCTCGTCGAGACCTGGATTGCCCAAGGTCGCCCGCAGTGAACTTGTACGTAATGACGTAACGAAACATCGTGACGATGCTTTCGTCGTCATCTCGTGTTGGTCGGCCGTCGTCGTGGGCGTCGGAAACGTGCTTTTCTTGTTCGCGTACACGTGATACAAGTTGAAGTACATGCGCATTTTCGCCCACGAATTAAAGGCATTTCGCGGCATGCCTTGGCGAAGTCCGGAGCGTCGGACGGGGGCGCGTGTATGGCCGCTGATGTTGGCGGGCGCGTGGGTCATTGCCGTTTTGCTCGGATTTTTACAATTTGCGCGGTATGAGCGTCAGCCGGGGGAGCAGGTGCGGGCGCCTCGCGAGTGGCCTGGCGAGAGTTTGCAATTGCAGCTTGCCGGTCC
>CAYSYX010000383.1:0-9239 GCA_964435055.1 uncultured Polyangium sp.
GCCCTGAGTCGCATCGAGTCAAAGCCGGCACACCCACCATGGGCGGAGCTTTGATCTTGTTGTCACTCGCCATACCCGTGCTGCTTTGGGCCGACATGCGTAACCCGTTTGTCTTGGCCACCACGGCCGTCACCGCGGGTTACGGCGTCATCGGCTACTTGGACGACTACCTCAAAATCAAACGCAAGAACACCGGCGGTTTGCCCGGGCGCTACAAGCTCATCGGCCAGGTGCTCATCGGTGGTTCCGCCATCGCGTACACATTTCTTCCGGCCTCGAAGCTTCCCGCGGACTGGGCCGACATTCGCACGCACTTGGCGCTTCCGTTCGCCGCATTTTCCAAGCATTCGATCGACTTGCCGCTCTGGTTTTACATCCCCTTTGCGGTGTTTGTCGTGGTCGCCTGGTCCAACGCCGTGAACCTCACGGATGGTCTCGACGGTTTGGCCATCGGTCCCGTCATGATCAACGCCGGGACGTACTTGATTTGGTCGTACGTCGCGGGTGCGACCATCGCGAGTTTTTCTCTCGCCACGTACCTAGACATACCCAAGATCGCCTCCGCGGGTGAACTCGCCGTGTACTGCGGCTCGGTGATTGGCGCGGGCATAGGGTTTCTCTGGTACAACACCTACCCCGCACAAGTGTTCATGGGCGACGTCGGATCGCTCGCGCTGGGCGGCGGTTTGGGCATGCTCGCCGTGTTCACGAAGAACGAGCTGCTCAGCATTCTCTTGGGCGGCGTGTTCTTCATCGAGACGGTCAGCGTCATCGTCCAAGTCACGTCCTACAAGCTCTTCAAGAAGCGCATTTTCCTGATGGCTCCGATTCACCACCACTACGAAAAGAAGGGGTGGCCCGAGCCGAAAATCATCGTGCGTTTCTGGATCATCTCCATCCTCTTGGCGCTGTTCAGTCTGGCGTCGATGAAGCTCAGGTGACGCTCGTGCAGCTGGCAGATCGAAGTGTTCTCGTGGTTGGTCTGGGCCGTAGCGGCATCGCGGCGGCTCGTTTGTGTCTGAACAAAGGCGCCCGCGTGACGTTGAACGACGCGGCTTCGCGCGATCGTTTGTCCAAGGACGCGTTGGCCCTCGAAGCCGAAGGCGCACGCATCATCGCCGGCGGACACCCGGACAACCTCTTCGGCGGCATCGACCTGTGCGTCATTTCGCCCGGAGTGCCTTCGTTTCCAGCCCTCGAAGCGTTCGAACGTTCCGGCCGTGAAGTGATTGGCGAAATGGAACTCGCCGCGCGGTTTGTCTCCGCCCCCATCGCCTTGATTGGCGGGACGAACGGCAAGAGCACCACGACGGCGCTCGTGCACGCCATGCTCGAAGCCTCCGGCAAACCATCGTTTATCGGAGGAAACTTCGGCGTACCCTTGGCCGAGGTTGTCGGAACAAACTTCGAAGCTTTGGTGCTGGAAATCTCGAGTTTTCAGGCCGAACGCGTCCCCACGTTACGCGCCCGCGTACACGTGCTCCTGAACATCACCGACGACCACCTCGATCGGTATCCGGACTTCGCCGCGTACGCGCACGCGAAGGGCAATCCGTTCGAGCAGATGACGGCGGAAGACACGGCGGTCATTCCGCTCGGCGACGAGCTGGTCAAACAGCAAGCCGATCGTGGTCCGGCCCGACAAGTCACGTTCAGCGAATCGGATGCATCGGCCATGGTGGCTCGAGACGGCGATGCGATCGTCGATCGGGTGAGCGGCGTGCGTTATCCGCTCTCGCTTTTGCGCATCAAGGGCACGCACAACGTCGCGAACGCGTGTGCAGCCATCGCGGCGGCCACGGCGATGGGTGCGACCGAAGAAGGCATCACGCGGGCGCTCGCCAGGTTCGAGGGACTCGGCCATCGCACGGTGCTCGTGGGTGAAGTCGCCGGCGTTCGGTATTACGACGATTCCAAAGGGACAAACGTCGGCGCATCGGTGGCGGCGTTGCGCGGTTTGGAAGAGCCGAAAGCGGTTCTCATCGCGGGTGGCCGAGACAAACTTGGCGATTACGGGCCTTTGATCGCGGCGCTTCGCGATCGAGGTCGAGCGTTGGTGCTGATTGGTGAAGCGGCGGAACGAATTGCCGCCGCGGCCGAGGGGTCCGTCCCGACGCACAGGGCGAATTCGATGCTGGAAGCCGTGCAAATTGCACGTTCTTTGGCCCAAGCCGGGGATGCGGTTTTGCTCAGTCCTGCATGTTCGAGTTTCGACATGTTCCGGGATTACAAGGACCGCGGGGATTCGTTTGTCCGTGCGGTACGAGAGATGCCTGAAATGCAGGAGATTTCATCGTGAACGGCAGCGCCCTCATCGACGCCATTCGTCCCGCCGGGGACCGAAAGCACTCGAGCGCTCCTCCGCCGAGAAACCGCCACGTTGCGCCATCGAACCACCCCATCGGTCGCAACACGAAGGAAGAGGTTCGTCCGGAAGCAACCCCGACGAGTCAACCGTTCGGGAATTTGCTCAAGTCGAGTCCTTCCGGGCCGGTGGATTCGGTGCTTGCCGCGGTGATCATCGCCCTCGTCGGGTTTGGCGTGATCATGGTGTACAGCGCGAGCGCGATCGAAGCGACGGTGCGTCATCACGACGCGCAGTTCTTCTTGAAGCGGCAGGCGGTCTACGCGGTCACGGCGCTCATGACGATGTGGCTCGTGAGTCGCTTCGATTACCGGAAATTGCGGCCGTTTACGTATCCGATCCTCGTCACGGTGACGGCGCTGTTGGGTTTGACCATCGTTGGTCTGGGCCACCGAGCAGGCAACGCGTATCGCTGGATTGCGCTCGGTCCGATTCACATTCAGCCCGCGGAGATGGCGAAGCTCGGCATCGTCATGTGGCTGGCGTATTCGCTCTCGAAAAAGGCCGAGAAAATCAAAAGTTTTTCCGTGGGCTTTTTGCCGCACCTGCTCGTCGTGGGTGTCCTGATTTTATTGCTGCTCAAACAACCGGACTTCGGCAGCGCCGTCGTTCTTTTGTTCCTGACGTTTACCCTGCTGTTTGTCGCGGGCGCACGCATCCCGTACATCGCGGCGTTTACCGCGCTTTTGGGCATCGGTGCCGTCGCGCTCGTTTTGTTCAGCGACTACCGCTTGAAGCGCTGGCTCGCGTTTACCGACATGGACAACCACCGTCAGGACTTGGCGTATCAGCCGTTCCAGTCGGTCATGAGTTTCGGTTCGGGAAACTGGACGGGACTTGGGTTGGGCAAGGGTTTGCAAGTGCTCTACTTGCCCGAAGCGCACACGGACTTCATCAGCGCGATCATCGGCGAAGAGCTTGGATTCTTGGGGATTTTGGCGCTCTGCGGGGCGTACCTGATCATCGTTTCGCGCGGCGTGAAGATCGCTCTCGAAGCGGCCGATGATTACGGGAGCTTCTTGTCGTTCGGCATCGCGACATTGTTTGGGGTCCAAGTATTGGTGAACTTGGCCGTCGCGATGGCCATCTTGCCGACGAAAGGTTTGACCCTGCCGTTCATGAGTTACGGCGGTTCGTCGCTGCTCGTGAACGCGGCGGGCGTGGGCATCATGCTCAGCGTGAGTCGTCCGCGGACAAACGAGGTTGCACCGGAGGTCAAAGCTCGCGCAAAAACGAGCGATGGAGCGCCCAGTGCTTCGGCGGTAATTGCGACGGCAGCCGAGGAGGGAGCGTCGACGTGACGACGATCTTCTTGGCGGGTGGTGGCACGGGAGGCCACGTCTTTCCGATGCTCGCAGTGGGCGACGCGATCACGTCGTCCGATCCGTCATGTCGTGTCGTGTACGTCGGAACCGCTCGCGGGCTCGAAGCTCGCGTCGTGCCGGAGCAGGGAAAACACCTCGAGCTCTTGGATATTTTGCCGCTGCGTGGCGGTGGTTTGTCCGGCTTTGCGAAGGGCGTGAAGAACGCTGCCGCGGCCATTCCGGAAGCGCGGGACTTGGTGCGTAAGTTTGGTCCGTCCGCAGTCCTGTCGGTCGGTGGGTATGCCTCGGGGCCGGTTTGTCTTGCCGCCCGAACGCTGGGTGTAGCCGTGGGCATCCTGGAACCGAACAGCGTGATGGGTTTGTCGAATCGGCTTTTGTCGCCGTTTGCCGTGCGTGCGTACACGGCGTTTCCCGAGGTCGATCGGTACTTCCGGCCGAGCATCGTGCGTCGTTTTGGAGTTCCGCTGCGTCGCGCATTTACTCCGGCGGCGTACGAACCTCGCGAAGACAAACTCGCGATTTTGGTTCTTGGAGGCAGCCAAGGTGCCAAGGCGCTGAACGAAACGCTTCCCAAGGCGTTCGCGCGCATCAAGGACCGCGTGCCATATTTGTCGATCGTTCACCAAACGGGACGCGAACGTGAAGTGGAGACCCGCGGGCTCTACGACGGCCTGGGTTTGTCGAACACGGCGTCGGTGGTTCCGTTCATCGACGACATGGCCCACGCGCTCATGCATGCGGACATCGTGGTCGCACGTGCAGGCGCATCGACGCTCGCGGAACTGTGCGCGATTGGTCGACCATCGGTACTGATCCCCTACCCGTTTGCCGCGGATGATCATCAATTCCACAACGCGAAGTCGCTCGAACGTCGCGGTGCAGCCATCGCGCTGCGCCAAGACGATGCGTCGGTCGAACGCGTGGCGAGTGAAGTGGAACGGTTGGCGTTGTCCGCGGAACGTCGCGTGAAGATGGCCGGGGCCGCCGCAGGGATCGGCGCATCGGATGCCGCGATGCGTATCGCCACGGATTTGTTGGAACTGGCTCACGTCCGAGAAAAACGCAGCCTCTCGAAGGCTCGAGAAAGGTCTGTGTGATGTTTCGAGGACGGGTTCGTCATGTCCACTTCGTCGGGGTCGGCGGCATCGGCATGAGCGGTTTGGCCGAGATTCTTCGGTCGCTCGAGTTCGATGTGTCCGGCTCGGACATCAAAGATGGCGACACCACGCGCCGATTGGCTTCGCTCGGCGTGCGCATCGACATCGGTCATCGCGCGGAGAACGTCCGCGGTGTGGACGTCGTCGTGTTTTCGAGCGCGGTTGCGAAGGACAATCCCGAGCTTGTCGAAGCGACCAGCTTGGGCATTCCAATCATCCCGCGCGCGGAGATGCTCGCGGAGCTCATGCGCCTCAAGTACGGCGTGGCGATCGCGGGTTCGCACGGAAAAACCACCACGACCTCGCTCGTGGCCACCGTGTTGCGCCATGCGGGACTCGATCCGACGGTCGTCGTGGGCGGAAAGATGGCCGCGCTGGGTTCGAACGCGCGTCTCGGTGCGGGTGATTTGCTCGTCGCGGAAGCGGACGAAAGCGATGGATCGTTCTTGCGTTTGACGCCGACCGTCGCGGTCGTAACGAACATCGATCCGGAGCATCTCGATCACTACGGCACCTTGGACAAACTCAAGGATTCCTTCATCGAGTTTGCCTCGGGCGTACCGTTTTACGGCCTCACGGTTTTGTGCATGGACCATCCGACGGTGCAGGACATCTTGCCGCGCATCACGCGCCGCACGGTGACGTACGGTTTGTCGCCGCACGCGGATTACAGCGCACGCGGCGTGCAGTTCCGTGGCCTGGAAACGAGCTTCAACGCGTATCGTCGCGGCCAATCGCTCGGAGGTTTTACCGTGCGTATGCCGGGCGCGCACAACGTGCTGAACTGTTTGGCGACGATCGCGGTCGCGGACGAACTCGAAGTGCCGCTCGACGTGATCAAGCAAGCGCTGGCGACATTTGGCGGAGTGGCCCGACGTTTTACCGTGGTGGGCACGCCGCGCGACGTCACGTTGATCGACGACTACGGCCATCATCCGGCGGAAGTTCGCGCGACGATCGAAGCGGCGCGACGAGCGTTTCCCGAAGAAGGTCGACGCATCATCGTCGCGTTTCAGCCGCATCGATACACGCGCACGCGTGACCTCTTCGACGACTTCACGCGCGCGTTCAACAACGCCGACATCCTGTTTCTCACGGACATCTACGCCGCGGGTGAGACGCCGATTCCGGAGGTTTCATCGGAGAAACTCGTCCGTTCGATTCGTCAACACGGCCATCACAACGTCACGCACGTGGCGGACAAGATGGTGCTGCACGAAGCGATTGCCCGCGTGGTTCGTCGCGGTGATGTCGTGATCGCGCTCGGCGCGGGCGACGTCAACAAGATGCTCGGCCGTTTGCGCACGCAATTGGATGCGTTACCGGAAGACCAACCTCCGCCGCGGGAGGGCTCGACATGAGTGATGTTTTGCGTTCAAACCGTCGCTTGCGTGCGCCGAAAGTGCCGGTGATTGCCGCGCCGCCGGATCCTTCGCCGGACCTCGACAACGATTCGCCCGTACCGCCGCCGGCGACGACCACCGTCAAACCTCCGGCAGGTCCGCGCACGGTGCGAAAACTTTCGCGCGCGATGGCGCTCGTGCTCGGCGTGTGCGTCGTGTTGTCGGCGTCGATCGCCGTTGCGTGGGGCGCACGTCGGTACATCACGACGAGCCCGCGGTTTGGAATTCGCACGGTGTTGGTCGATGGAAACCGCCGTTTGTCCGCGGAGGAGATCGCGGCGCATGGTGGCGTGACCATCGGGCGCAACATCTTCGAAGTGGATTTGGAAACGGCTGGAGCGACGATCGCGAACGAGCCGTGGGTGGAGAAAGCCGTCGTCACGCGCAAGCTTCCTTCGACGGTGAGCATCAGCGTCGTCGAGCGCGAAGCGTGGGCCGCGGCAACGATCGGCGGCGAGCTTTATTTGGTCACGCGCGACGGTGATCCGTTCAAGCGCGTGAGCGAAGGCGATCCGTTTGACCTCCCGGTGATTACGGGCATCGAAGCGGAGAAGGTTTCACTTGACCGTACAGGTGTCGTGAACGCGTATCGTCGCGCGCTCGACGTCGTCGAAGACATGGACCGCGCGGGCATCAGCAAGCGTTATCCGATTCAGGAAGTGCATCTCGAGAAAGACGGAACGATTGTCATGACGATCGGCAAGGATGCGATTGCCTTGCATCTCGGGAATTCGCGCTTCCGCGAGAAGATTGAACAAGCGTCGCGTGTGCTCTCGGAGTTGTCGCGACGCAAGGCGCAGCCGTCGGTGATTTTTTTGGACAACGAGGCGCATCCCGAGCGTGTCGTCGTGAGGATGCGATGAACACAAAAGGAACACGCTCGAAATTTGGCCCTTCATCATCAGTCATGGCAGCGTCGCAAAACCTCCGCGAAGGGCGAAAACCCTGGTCGAACGCTTCGGGTGCACAGGAATGAAGAGCAGGATGGAGACAAGCGAAATTGTCGTGGGCCTCGACATCGGGACGACGAAGGTCATCGCCGTCGTCGGTGAGGTCGACGCTGACGGAATCACCATTCTCGGCGTGGGCAACGTCCCGTGTCGTGGCCTGCGCAAAGGCATCGTTTCGAACATCGATTGGACATCGCGATCGATCGCAGACGCGATCGAGGCTGCGCAGACGATGGCGGGCGTCGAAATCCGCACGGTTTATGCGGGTGTCGCGGGCAATCACATTCGCTGCCAAGGATCCGATGGGGTCGTGGCGATCGCGGGTGGTGAAGTGACCGCGGCGGACGTCGATCGTGTTCTCGAAGGAGCACGTGCCATTCCGATCGACGCCGATCGACAAATCCTTCACGCTTTGCCGCGCGAGTTCACTGTCGACAATCAGGATGGCATTCGCGATCCCGTCGGCATGAGCGGGGTTCGTCTCGGTACTCGAGTCAACCTCATTACGGCAGCTACGTCGTGTGTTCAGAACGTCGTTCGTTGTGCCGAACGATGCACCTTGACCGTCGCCGATGTCGTGCTCGAACCGCTGGCCAGTGCCGAAGCTGTGCTTTCGGAAGACGAGAAAGAAATTGGCGTCGTCGTGATCGACATGGGTGGTGGAACAACAGATCTGCTGGTGTACGCTGACGGAGGCATTGCGCACGTCAGTGTCATCCCTGCCGGTGGCAACAACGTCACCGCAGACTTGGCCGCAGGTTTGCGCACGCCGATGGCTGAAGCTGAACGACTCAAGCGCAACTTTGGTTGCGCACTCGGACGCATGGTTGCGGAGGACGAAGAAGTCGAAGTGCCGGGAGTGGGCGGACACATGCCGCGGAAGGTTCCGCGTCGCGTGCTGTCGGACATCATCGAACCCCGCATCGAAGAAATTTTCGCCGTCGTACGCAAGCGTCTCGAAGACGCGGGTTTGCTCGATCAACTCGCAGCCGGAGCCGTGCTCACGGGCGGTGGCGTGTTGATGGAGGGCATGAGTGAATTTGCCGAGGAGATTCTCGGCATGCCGGTTCGTCTTGGCGTACCGGTGGGCATGCGCGGCATCACGCAACTCGTCGCGGGTCCGCAATACGCAACGGGCGTCGGACTCGTGCAATACGGCGCCAACGCGCTTCGCAACGTGCGCGAAGTGCAGCCCGTCGAAGTTTCACAACGGCCCACGCCTTCGCGTGCGCCAGCGCCGTCGCGTATCGACCGGCGCGAAGTGGTGGAAGAGTCGAGCGTCGAACGACGCGGAAGTGGACGGTTTTGGAATTGGCTGCGTGCAGCCTTCTAGATCGGGCATTCGGGGTTTGCCCCAAGCCCGATCACAGGCGTCGAGAAAAGGTTTCGTAGGACAAACAAGTTGAACAGTGGAAGCGATTTCGCGGGGAAGAGGCGCCCCACGGAGTCACCCTGGGAGCGGGTGAGGCTCCCTTGGCCCGATGGCCAACCAAACATCTCGGGAGGCGTTTCATGAGTTTTTCGATTGAGTTTGCCGATGAACACGCGGGCTACGACGCTCGAATCAAAGTCATCGGCTGCGGCGGGTCAGGCGGCAACGCGGTCAACACGATGATCAACTTCGGCCTTGAAGGGGTCGAGTTCATGGTCGTGAACACGGATGCGCAGGCCCTGAGTGCGAGCATTGCACCGATGAAGGTGCACATCGGCTCGAACGTGACGCGCGGCCTCGGTGCCGGTGCGGATCCTGAGAAAGGACGCAAAGCCGCTCTCGAAGATGTGCAGCGTCTCAAGGAGCTCATTCAAGGCGCGGACATGGTGTTTGTCACGGCCGGTATGGGTGGTGGAACAGGCACGGGAGCTGCGCCCGTCATCGCGCAACTCGCGCGTGAAGAAGGCTGTTTGACCGTCGGTGTCGTGACGAAGCCCTTCTTCTTCGAGGGCAAACAACGTTCACGCCGCGCCGAAGCGGGCCTCGCGATGCTCGCCGAACACGTCGACACGCTCATTACGATCCCGAACCAAAAGCTCCTTACGCT
>CAYSYX010000384.1:0-9199 GCA_964435055.1 uncultured Polyangium sp.
CAAGATCGTGCGCCGGATCGACCCGGCCATCGCAGAAGCGGACGAGGACGGCATTTGGCGCCGTCCGGGAGATTCGTATTGGCGGGCGCGGCAAAACCGCGAAGAACCAACGCGGCAAATTGATTGAGATCCGCCGGTTTGAGCGTTGACAAGGGACCTCGATTGCCACCGGGGAAAAAAGCGGGCACGTCATACCCCTGGTCTTCGTCGAGCGACTCGAGAAAATGGTGAAACTTCTCCAAATGCTTGCGAACCGCCGCAGATTTGCTCGATACCTCCTGACGATCGAGACGCACACTGCTGCGCTTGATACCTTGTTTTTCGAGTTCGTTGGCTACCGCGGTCATTGACGTCGAAAGGTATGCCACGAGCGCGGTAATGTCCACCAGCGGAGTTTTTCCGGCCAAGGCCGGTACTTCTTTGACGAGATGTTCGCCATATTCAAGGCACTCGAGATAATCGATATGATCGTCGGCCATGGCTTTGCTCCTTGTGCGATAACGCACGCGTCTGGTTGACTGGTAGCACAGTCCGAAGTGCTACGGAAGACTTACTTTGCAAACCAGTTGTGCATTCGAAGGCGTTCGAATGCACAACTGGTTCGGCTGGTCAGGCATTCGAAGGCGTTCGAATGTCCAACCAGGCAGGCCGAAAGTTATTCACATTACTCAAAATGGGCGACTTGTGTGGCTTGTTGTGGGCGAGAATGCGTTCGCGTGGTTGACTTGGGCGGATGTGATGGGGTCGAAGGGGCGTGAGGCGAGGACTGGGTCGGGTGGTGAGGCGTAGGTGCGGCAAAAGTGCACGGAATGTGACGGAATCGGCGGGTTTCACCCAGACCCACGAGGGCTCCGCCCTCGACCCGGCAAGGGCCTTGGCCCTTGACCCGGACATTGATTCGTCCTGCGGACAAATCAAATGGGTACACGCTAGCGGCAGGGCTCGTTCCACCAATGTTATGCCTTGATATTCGTCAATGCCGCGGGTGAGAGCCGGGTGCGCCTACAGGTACCTGTGGCGACACCGTGAACAACGCAATGCTTTTCAGGTTATCGAGTACGTCGAGGCCATACGCCGATGCCGCTCCGACGCCATTCGATGAGCCGTTTGTCGAGGTTATCCCTCCCGCCCCATCCCCCGTCGTGCCGACGTCCGTCAAGAATCGCAACGAATTCGTCGATTCCGACGCCTCATCATTGTAAACGAGCTGAACTTCGTCTTCCGCCTCGTCGTCCTGATTCTCGGTCTCGACCGTTTGATCCACACAGCAAAACGTCTCTGGAAACGCCGTCGCCGGTTCCGCGACGAACCCGCTCGGATCGATGAGCGTCAGCGGATTGTTACGGACGTACGCATACGCGCCGAGGCTTTGTCCATCGAATACATTCGCAATCACCGGATCCGTCGTGGTAAACCGTCCCACCTTTGGATCGAATAACCGCCCCTTCATATTGATGAGCCCGAATTCGTCTTCTTCCTCGTGCCCCGTGAATCCTTTTTTCGTTTTACCGGCAAACGCGTTCGTTGCGTTGCCCGCAGTCGAATTGCGGACAAGTCCGTTGAATTGTCCGCAGTGTGATTTGAATACGCACGCCTTGATTTGAACGTTCGCTCCGCGCGCCACCCTGCGCGCTACGCTATGTTTTTTTTTTTCCATGGCGGGCTCCGCCCCCTGACCGCCGTCTGGCCGTTGGCCAGACGGCGACGGTCGCTTTGCCGCCCAAACCCCCATTTTGTCTGCGAAATTGAATGAGGTCCGTTGGATTGGACGCATGGGAAATGCGGGCATGTCCCTTGAATGGCTCGCTTGCGAATCGTGAAGTCCAAGGCATTCTCGAAGGAGACCATTGACGGCATAAAACCACAAGGCAGTCCGGAACGGCAGCGATTCAATTCCAATGCACGCCGGACACAAAATACCAAAGATGCCGGCTAGGCTCGAGTTTGGGGCATTCGATCGTGCCACGACGAGCAAGCTCTGAAAGCGCATGGTCGACAGCTTTCTCGCTCTGGAACTGTGGGTAGACCTCCGGGAATTGTTGGGCAAAGTGCCATAGTCGCCAAGCATCAAATCCGTCGTATCGGCCGGGTGGTCCAAAATCGAAGTCGACTTCAACTCCGTTGATGCAGGCCCAGCATCCGACACCGTGAAACGAGTATTCAACAGCGCCAATAGAACCGTCTTTGGGTATTCGGCCTTGACGTCGCGCTGCCATGAGATCAGTGCAGCCAGAGGAGGCTTGAAGCGCTGACACGATAACACGGACGGCTTGCTGGTAGTCGAGAATGAGCCTGCCAATGTCAAGCGGATCCATTACGTTTACCTCAATCTGTTCGGTCCGACCTCACTCGAGGCTCGAACAACATCATCAATTGTTTGATAGCCTCGTATTGTCAATTCGGCAGAACCAATCGTTTCATACGGAACTGGGACGCCCACCTTTCGAGCAGCAGCCAATCGATGATGACCATCGATGACATATCGTTGACCGTTGTGTTCGACGACCTTGATCGGGTTTCCCTGCCATCCTTCTTTTTGCATGCTTTCCGCAAGCTCCGCAACTTGACGCGATGCCGCGCGACCGCTGAGTGCTTCTGTTCTGGCAAACGATTCTGCGGGCGCGCTCGCCTGACGCGCGACTCTGCTTTGGCCTCCCACCCCAATCGCCGCCGCGGCAATTCCCGCAAGCGCGACCGCCGAGCGATATCCGTACTCACCCGCGCGCTTGTAATCGCCTTTTTCCGCCGCGTCAACCGTCGCCGCCACCGAAATGCCTGCATGGGCAAACGGATTCACCGTATTGATGGCGCCGGCAAACGCCCCGAATACGCCGTCCTGCGCATATCCGGTCGTGGCGCCATCATAAATGCCGCTCCAAAAACGATAGCCTTGCCACGCCATATACAACTGCGGCGACACCGTGAACAGCGCAATGCTCTTCAAGTTATCGAGTACGTCATGGCCATACGCAGACGCCGCCCCGGAAAGCACGTCGCCCATAATGCCAAGGCCATTCGAGGATTCGTTTGTCGAGGTTATCCCTCCCGCCCCATCCCCCGTCGTGCCGAGATCCGTCAAGAATCGCAACGAATTCGTCGATTCCGACGCCTCATCATTGTAAACGAGCTGAACTTCGTCTTCCGCCTCGTCGTCCTGATTCTCGGTCTCGACCGTTTGATCCACACAGCAAAACGTCTCTGGAAACGCCGTCGCCGGTTCCGCGACGAACCCGCTCGGATCGATGAGCGTCAGCGGATTGTTACGGACGTACGCATACGCGCCGAGGCTTTGTCCATCGAATACATTCGCAATCACCGGATCCGTCGTGGTAAACCGTCCCACCTTTGGATCGAATAACCGCCCCTTCATATTGATGAGCCCGAATTCGTCTTCTTCCTCGTGCCCCGTGAATCCTTTTTTCGTTTTACCGGCAACACCCACGCCCGGCCCGCCCCATAACGGATTTCTGCGCGCCCCAAACGCATCATAGCTGCGTTTCTCGACAACCGCGCCATTTTCATTCGTGACGCTTTCGACCGAACCAAGGTGATCCGCATGCAAATACTTCGTCCCGGGTTCAGCGCCTCCTCGCGTTACAACGGCAATCGCACGCTCGGGTGAGTGCACGTAATAGCGAAGCTCCACTGCATTGCCGGTCGTGACTTGCTCGAACAGATCGTCCACGTAAATCGTTTCGCTTGTCGTCGACGTTTTCCGAATCTTCCTTTGATCACCGTCATAACCGAATGAAGTCGTTTTGCCGGCTTGCGTCATCGTCTGCGGCAAATCGAACGGCGTATAGGTTATCGTTACGCCTCCCGGCCGGGTGATTTGATTGCCCACGGCGTCATAGCCGTAACTCGCGCCCAGTGCATTCGTCACTGCATGCGGATGTTTTGCGTCGCCATACGTCAATGCGCCAAGTTCGGATTTGCTCGTCAAGTTGCCATTGGGGGCATAACCATACGACGAATCACAGGCCGCATTGGCGCTTTCGACAAACCCGAAATATGCACACGTCAACCGTTCGAGCGCATCATAACGAAATCGCTCCGTCTTGTTTTGCGCTTGCAAGGCATCCGCGCGACTCTTCAGATTGAGACGCTCGTCCCAATCGTACGACAACGCTTGAATCGTCGTCGCCCCGAATTGCGTCGAAATGCGCTTTAACGTCTGCTTATCGTCAAAGTAGCTGCGCATTGAATTGACGCCATTGCCAAACGTTTCCTCCTTGAAACGCCCGGCATTGTCGACGTCCTTCAATTCCCAATACGCATCGCCCGTCGCGTTATCGCGTACCGCAATCATGTTGCCGTGCGTATCGTATTCGTGCGTCACGCCGAACTCATCCTGCCCAAGCGGCTGCGGATAGCGAACGGAACGCGTTCGCCCAAACGAATCATACGCCGCGCCCACGACAAACGATTCGTTTCCCACCGTCAGCGTCATCGAGTCGAGCTGACCTTTGTTCGTATACGAATACGTCTTCAACGCGTCGGGACTCGTCATCGTGTGCAGTTTGCCGATACCGTTGGGCGCACTATCCCACGTCCACGAGGTTGTCAAGGTTTTTCCTTGGAGCGAGTCGTTGCGCGTTTCCGGCCGCCCGAGCGCGTCGCGCGTCCATGTGACGGTTCGTCCAAGCGCATCCGTCGACGACACCACGTCCCCAAAGCCATCGTTCACGTACAGCGTCGCTCCGCGATCCGGTTCTTCGAGTCTGCGTACCCGGCCAAACGCATCGCGGGTCCATTTTGTTACGGCATTGCCCGGGTCCGTGACGGAGCGAAGCGTATCGAACGGACCATACGCGTGTCGTGTTTTCCCGTTCGCCGCATCCATCATGATCACCGGCCGGCCGAGAGCATCCAATTCTGTTTTCGTATGATTCGACAAGGGATCCGTCGAATCCACAATCAACCCGTCGTATTTCGTCGTCGTCACCGCATTCCAAGGCGTCGTGTGCCGAATTTCGCGTCCCAACGCATCGAATTCGTACGTATCCCATTTCAATTGCGCATTCGGCGTCCCTTCCGCGGTTGGCACAGACTTTCGCGCAACCTGGCCAGTCAACCGATCGTATTCGATGAACTGCACGATTCGCTTCGCCGGCGTTCCATTCGGCTGCGGAGCAAACGAGTATGTTTCAATGACACGCCCCAGCGAATCGAATACCGCTTCCTCGTCTGCACCGCCCGTTGTTGTCGTGCGTTCTCGCAATCGCCAAGCGCCGTCGATTTTCTCACGCGTTGTATTCGTCGTTGTTTGCGACCCATCCGGACGCTTTTCCGTTTCCAATCGCCCCAACGAATCGTAGACCCATTCCGTCGACAAACCGTTCGGATCGATCTGCTTGGTCATTACGCCAAGCGCCGAGTCATATTCGAGCGTCGTTTCGTGTCCGAGGGCGTTGATATGTTTCGCAGGGAAGAAACCTTCTGCGTCGTAAACTGTCGTTGACTTGCGCGTATTGCCAAGAGAATCTTTGGCGACGGTGTGCTCGATATTGCCATAACGATCACGTTGATCGTATTCGACGG
The DNA here is from genome assembly GCA_964435055.1 of uncultured Polyangium sp. Classification (GTDB taxonomy): domain Bacteria; phylum Myxococcota_A; class Polyangia; order Polyangiales; family Polyangiaceae; genus Polyangium. The sequence continues at coordinate 5,542 of CAYSYX010000384.1, forward strand.
TCAATTTCGTATCGTCGATGCCATCGTCGCTCGACGTCGATTCAGTTTCCACTTCGCCAAACGCATTTGTCGTGCGCGTCATCGTTCGGCATTGCGACAATCCAGATGCCGTACTGCATTCTTTTTGGGATTGCAATTGCCCAAGCATCCAACGTTCGATATCGTTTTTCACCGTTCGGGTCACGTGGTAGGTCAAATCCACACCGATCGTCGCAACGTCCACTTCGAGCACATTGCCGAATTCGTCCCAGTCGAGAACATCAACGGTTGTATCGCGTAGCAACGTCGCATTACCATTCGCTTCGACGTCGCGCGCCCACGATTCAATAGAATCATTCGTCACGTGCTCGCCTTGCTTACGCCGCGTATGACGCTCGGTCGACAACGGGAAATAGGTTTGTCCACCATTGGTAGGCACCACCTCGAGCACGTTGTCCGCAAAAAGAAGCTCGACGCGATTCTTGTTCGCCTCGGTCGGCAATGCCGGTGCGAATCGCCATTGCGACACAATTTGCCCGGCAAATGGATATACCGTGCGTCCACCGATTGCGACAGCGGTACGATTGTCATAGAAACTCGCCGTCGTTGCGCCGGTGTCTAGGTCCGTCAGGATTCGTTCGCCAAATCCGAGAAACCCGTGATTTCGCCGATCATTGCGCCCATCACGATACCGCAATCCATAACGACGTTGTCCCCCGGCACCATCATTGACACGATATTCGCTGACGACACGCTTTGCGCCCACCGCACAGTGCCGTGGGTAAACGCAATCATTGGCCGCGTCCCACTGCGACGAATAAAAATCCGTTTCTTTCGGCGGTGCGCCGTCGGCCTTTGATTTATCGATCAAGTGTTCGTACGAAATGTCGACGTTGGGAATGAATGTCGGTTCGTCGGGGTCGTGTTCATTCATTCCATCGGAAAACCCGACGAGCACATCGGCATCACCCGCCTTATTCTTGAAAAGATGCAATTGGTTGTCCAAGAAAATCGCCACATCCGGCGCACCATCGCCATTGACGTCACCAATGCGCGGACCGTGTGGATCTGCCAAGGTGATTGCGTCTTTCAGGACCGGCTCGAACGGAATACCCGCGTCCATACGCTCGAAGGTAAAACCATCCTTTCCACCTGTTGCCCGCAGAATCACCCAGCGAGGAATAAAGGGGCTGAACGAATCGACGAGCGGCATGAGCAAGTCGACATTGGAATCCATGTCCATGTCAATCGGCTGAGCCAAATCAAAATAAAGTCCTTGGGGGATCGGTAGATCCGCCTTCAAGCTCTTTTCGGCGGGCGCAAACCCAAGCCCCGTATTCATGAACGTATGCAAAAAGCCGTCTTGAGCGCCGCTTTGCACCGCATCCGGCAAGCCGTCGCCATTGACATCCAAAAACAACGTTCGACCTCCGGGCCAGGGCAATGGCAACCCGGCATCAAAGACTTCCCACGCTCCGCTCGACTGGCGACGATGCACGCTGAAGAAGCCCGTTGATTCCGTCGGAATGCCGCCTTGTTTGACAAACCCGGGAGCAACCAAATCCGCTTTGGAATCGTGATCGTAATCGACAATATGGACTTTGATGCTGCATCGAACGCCCGCGAGCGTATCAATCTCCGTTTCATTGGCATCAAATCCGCCGGGTTTCCAGACACGCAGCGTCCAGGTCGTCGCAAAACCGATGTCGGAAGCCGATCCTTGATTGGTGCATTGAATCAAATCTGCGACGCCGTCACCCGTAACATCCGCCAGATGGACCGCGCCGTCCGGGCTATTCAAATTCTTCGGCGCCGGACCAATTGGAAATGGGCGTTGAATTCCGGTATCGAGCTCCTCGAAGGTGCCGTCTTCTCTTGACAACAACACGATATGATTGTTTCGATTGCCATAGATGTCGTGCAGCAGTACGTCCTTGCGCCCATCCTGATTGTAATCGAAGACCGTTCCGAGTTCCGGCTGGATCAACCTCGCGTCGGCAAGCAATTCAGGATCTTGTTGAACCGACCATTCTTGCAAAAATGCCTGCTTCGGCGCCGCCAACCCAGTTCCCGTATTTGTCGATAGCAACCACGACGTGATCGGATTGCTCTCAGTCGACACCGCCGTCACATCCGGGACGAACCAATCATCGAGCCCGTCTCCGTTCATATCCGCGAGAATCGGACTTGCGCGCAAAGACATCGGCACCGCAATGTTTGTCGTAACGTCTTCGAACCCCGTCGACGTTTTCCCATATTGAAACTTTGTTGCTTTGCAAGCGCCATCCGCGCCGCATTCTTCGATCGACGTGAGCAACGTGCGTTCCGTCGTTTCACTCTGCGTATACGTCAACAAATATCGCCGAGCCGGTACGTCACGGGAAAACATTTGCACTTCGTCGAGGCGTAACGAATGCTGGAGTTGCATTTCCCGCGAATACACGAATTTTGCATCGTCTCTTTGGCCGTATACAAACGAGATGGACTGCGTCGCCTCTTCGCCGACGAATGTCGTATAGCGAATCTGATCCAATGCGAATTCAGCGACATAACCATCGTCGTCATTCTCGGCAAAACACCAATCGAACGCCATTCCATTGCCACGCGGATCGTGTTGCTCGGTCGCCAGCCACGCCCGCGGGACGCCGTATTTGCTCATCGGTCGTGTTTCGTCCGTCCCGCCAAACGTGATCACGTCACCCGAAGGCAAAAACGCTTCGAAATGCGACGCCGCGGAATCCTCGAAATGGCCGACCACTTTGATCTGCGAATCCGGAATCGTGCGGTATTCAATGGTCGAACCGTCTTCATGGACTGCAATCAAGCGTTTTCCGTCAAGACACAATGCATCGAACTCGTCGTAACGAACGCTGCGCAGCTCGTTGTCGATAGCAAGCGTCTTCGGACAACGCGTGATCAACGAAGCTGCGGATATCGCGAATCCGACCCCCACAACGCTTTCGCCCGCAGCGCTCGAATATCGCAATGCCACATTCGGCTGCATTCCCGCTCGTCCCGGCGGAACAGTCAATGTTATGGACGCCGCCGCATCTCCTGAATCCCCGACGGAAAACGATACCGGGATTGTTCCGGCAACCGTCGTTTTGGATTGCAATGGCGCGGCGACTTTTCGCTTTTGCTGCGAGCGACATGCAGCAATGGTTGGTCCGACCGGTACATTGCCCGTCGGCTCGCACGAGCACGCGAGTGGCGCAAGCGTACACGCAAGTAAAAGCGCGAGCGGGGTGAACACGCGCCACGTGAGCAGAGAAAAGATCGCAAGCCGGCGAGCGCGAAGCTGGAACATCATACGTGGCCCCTCGTGGGTCAATGTATCGGTCGGACAATCCGGCCGTGGTCGGGTATGCCAGTCACGAAAATGCCCGTCAACCGACGGTTTGCCGTGGTCGGACATTGTTTGGCCGAGGCTCAACGACCCGCGACAATCTCGTCGCCCATCATCGTCATGCAAACGTCGCCGCTCGCCTTTCAAGCGAATCGAGTCCCTCACAACCGCGTGACGAAGATTCGTTCGACCACAAAGCGTTTCCCGATGAACCCACCTTCAGGCGACATCGTGAGGACACCTTCTCCAGCTTGTCAGAAGTCTGAGGAACATGGTCCACAGAGCCTCCGCGACGCGCTCGCTTGACGACCCCCCTCGACACGACTACACGGC
>CAYSYX010000385.1:0-9198 GCA_964435055.1 uncultured Polyangium sp.
CGCAATCACCATGAACGGATGATGGCTCCCGTTCGCATCCGCCTCATTGGTGAAATACACATACGGCGCCACGGCATGCTTGTAAGCGCCGTTTGCGGTCCCGTCGCTTAGCATCGAGCGTTCGAGCAACCCCGCACGAAATGCCGCGTATACGGAAATGTCATAACGAAGCGCGTGGTTCTCCGCCGCGAGCGTGGTGGCAATGGTCTGAAGCATTGCGTTCGAAGCCGCGAGCGTATCTTTATCCGGTCCGGACACCGCCACTTGAGGCGTATATTTCGGGCTCAGGTTTTGCGTGAATTGCCCGTTGTTGTTCGACCCCTCGAGCATCGAAATGCTGTGTTTGAGCCAGTTCGCAATGTTCACCGGTGCATTCGGCTGGTACGGAATACCTTTGGGGTTGAAGTCCGTGGGAATACTCACGTCAATGGGCGATTTGAACACGTACAACGGCGTCGCATTCGCAACCGTCGACGTGAGCGAGAACTTACCGCCCTCGTAATGAACGTACCAGCCGGCGGCCGTGAAGCTGTTATCGAGGGCATGCGTATACGTCGTGATGTCGTAGGTATAACGGCGAATTGCTTGCAAGGTATGCTTCGCGCCGTCGTACGCAAAACACACGTACCCGTACGCGACGGGCGCAGCGCCCCAGTTGTTGCGGAAAACAAGGGCGCTGGTCGAAGCGTCGAAATCGAGCGTGTAGTTCGGGTTGATATGCGAATCGAATCGGAAGCATGGAGGTTGTCCGGCATCGGTATTCGCCACGGCCTGAACCAGGCTTTGCAAATAATCGGCATACGTCGATGCCGCCGCAGACGGCATGGTCATGCCGAGCGCCGTATTCGCAGCGGGATCGATCGCCAAATAGGTATTGCCCGGTGCGGATGTGCTGCTCGAAGTGGACAGCAGATAACGCTCCCTCGTCACGAGGGAATCGACGGGCGTCAAGGCTGTGGCGGGCGCATAACTCGAAGCGAGAATGCTGGAAAAAGGTGCCGGCGTATTGGCGGCAATCGCGGTTCCCCCGTCGGTTTCCATAACGGTTCCGCCCATCCCACCCATGCCGCCGACTCCACCCGTTCCTGCGACTCCGCCATCGCCACCGGCGCCGGAAGGCTTGACTCCGGTGGTCGAACTGCACGCCAATGGAATGACCCACGCCCAAGGAAGCAATCGCCGAAGCCATACCGTGATGTTCTTCGAGCGCGAAATGGGAGAAGCGGGCCTGGGATTCGTAGGGTCTCGATGCATGGACGTGCTCCTGAAGCGAAATGCGCCCACCCGGAGTGAGCGGGGGTTACATCCCTTTTCCGCCGCCGGAGACGTCCAGCTTCATAAGGACGGACGATTTTTCACGAGCCTCGTCGCGACGCAAAAAACGTTACGAATCGACATCTTATGGCCACGCCGGCGCCTCGAATCGACGTGTGCGAAACGACAGCATCAGCGTGGTCGAGCATGACCATTCGCGCGATGAATACCCGGCCTGGGCAATACGCCCATTTTCTCGGCGACCTCGACGTTGATCTTACGAATCGCCGCCTTGTCGTCCTCCGCAATGCCACGATCATGCATGCTGCGCGCAATCATATTGATGGCGACGCGAACACTGCACGCATGCCCGATGCTGCCGCCGAAGATCTCCGGGTCCACGAATCGCAAATGCTCGCCGACACGACGCTCGGCGTGCAGCTTGTACACGAATGCGTCCTGAAAATGGTTGAGCAACTCGATGATATCGCGTTCATGCACGTTGCCATAACCATCACCTCCCTCGATCAAGGGGCACAGCGAGATTTCTCCCGTCGCCTTGATTCGCAACGTCGGTGCAGGCCGAAAGAAATTCTTGCACCGCAGTTCGTCATTGCCATACGCCTTGAGATCCCCCCGGGAACGGCGGAGCTGTACGGCGCCGCCGACATCAATGAAATTGCTCACGTAGTTGGATTCGTCTCCCACCAGCCGCTGCAAAGCGATCTGCTCTTCCAGCCCCGAACCATAAATGCGACGCGCAAGGTCGGCGAGCCATAAAATCATCTCTGCGCGTCGAGACGTCATTCCAAGGACGAGCGACACGCGAGGTTCCAGCCCCGCGGCACGTATCTTTTCGAGCCCCTCGACAGCCCGATCATAAAGACCCGGGGTTTTGCGACAAGCATCATGAACCTCCGCCGGACCGTCAAGACTAACGATGACATGCGTAAGCCCGCGGGCGCGAAGATCCGCGAGGTATTCCATATCGTCGGCATAACGCTTTCCAGCCGCTCGAAAATCCGTGACACCGAAAAACCAACCGCTCGTGATGACTGAAACATGATTGCCGCCTCGAGCCCGAATGTACTCGACGAGGTCGAGCCAGCCTTTTCCATACAGCGTGACTTCGCCGCCGATGAAATCGAAACGCTCGAGTCCAATCGGTAAAACCGCGTCGACGACTTGCTTCAGCCGCTCGGGATTGGCCTCGGCCTTCGCTTCCAGGGAAGAATTTCGACAATGGCTGCAATCGAGATTGCAGACGGTGGTGTATTCGAACACGACGCGTCGCAAGTGTTCGAGGGGATTTCGATCGTAACGCAGACGCGCGCCGGCCGCATCCATTTCACCGGAAGCCGGCTCGATCATTCCGCGCACTTCGAGCGCCCCAAGTTCGGGATCGGCTTCTTCCGCAAGCACGCCGGCGTTGAAAATGCGACCGAGGCGACGCACGTCGTTCTGCACGAGCACATCATCGAGTCGCCCCGAACGCACGAGGTGCTGCAAGTACCGGTGTCCGTAGTTCGTCAGAATGAAACGCATGCCTTGCCCCGGGCGCTCAAAATAACCCGGGTCGACGTTCGAGGCGAGATCATTTTGCCTGGCTTTCATCTTTTTCCACGACGCGATGTTTTTCAGTCTCGACGACCCGGCACCATCGTCTCCACCGACGAAGGACGTGCATGACCGGGTTGTGGAATTCACGGCGCCGAAGGATACTCGGGCATGTTCACATCGCACCGCAAACGTTTGTCTCGTCGTATCCTCGTGCCGTTTGTCGCCGCCGCGCTCCTCGTTTTAGCTCCGCGCAATGTTCGTGCAGATGGCGACGCGACCTTGGCAGCAATCGCGTATGTCGCCATCGTCGGCACAGTCGGCTTGGGCGTCGCTGGGGGCGATATCGCATTTACGGTGCACGATGCGGTCACCTCCGGGGACACGAAGCCCGCCGCGGTGAGCTGGGCGCTTGGAGAGACGCTTTTCACTTCGCCTCAAGCGATTTATTGCAACGGTGTGCTCGCATGGGCGCATGGTAGCGGCACCGTCGACGCATCGCCACGGCTGAACTTGATGATCTTGCCCGCAATCTGGTCGAGTCAAATGGCGACGCATGGGATCTGGTCGCTCGCGTTGGACCAAGAAAAACCATCTCACCTTTATGGGTTGTCGTGGGCCATCGGGGCAAACTTGGCGTTTACCTCGGGCGCTCTGGGCGGAGCTTTCGGAAAGCGTCTCGGAGGGACGGTCTTTGGTTTGTCCGAAATGGCGGGTACGGCGCCGACGATTATCGTGGGGCTATGGCAACTGACGAAAAACACGTTGCCGGATCGAGCTGCCTGGACCGCGTTGACGGCGTGGTCGGGCGCTCTGTTTTTGCATGGAGCGACGTCGACCGTGGTGGGATTGGCGTCCGGGAAAAAGACGGCCGAGCTCGAACGACACACGATCGAAAACGCCTTTCGGTTTATGCTCGCGCCCACGTTGATTCCGGATGGTCGGCGCAATGTGCCCGGGTTTGTCGCAGCCGGGGTGTTTTGAAAACGATCGGAAAATCGAAACGTGGTCGGCGTCTTTGTCCGAGCCGCGGTTACCGCACCGATTCCCACTTGGTGACGGATTTTTGCAGCTTCGGGTGACTCACGAGCAAGTGCCAAATGACGGCGCACATACCCTCCGTGTGCGGCGTGATTCGTGCCGAGCTGACCGTGGGAATCAGAACGCAGGCATCCGCGGATTGCTTCGTAAAACCGCCGTCTCGACCGACGATGCCGAACACCTTCGCCCCGACGCTCTTGGCCAGCTCGATGGACTTGACGAGATTGACCGACACGTTTTTCTCGCGATTACCTCCGCCGACGGAGAAAATCAGCAATGCGTCGCCGGCGCGTAAACGCGAGACTTTGAGCCATTCCGAGAACGACGTGTCCCACCCTTCGTCATTGACGCGAGCGGTCAATTCCGAGACGTTGTCGGTCGGAGCGTACGCTTCCAGGTCGCATATTTTGCGAAAATCATTCACCGCGTGTCCCGCGTGCCCCGCCGAACCTCCGACGCCCAAAATGAACAATCGTCCGGCCGATGCGCGCACGTCGGCCAAACCATGAGCCACGGCTTCGATGCTGGCGACATCGATTTGCTTGATGAGCTCGATGCTTTCGTCGAGGAACGTTTTGCTGAAGCAATCCATCACGGTGTTTCCTTGGCTTCCGGCGCAGTGATTTCGAGCCGAGTGCGCCACGGTAGTCGACTCTTTCGCCCGGGGCAAGTCCGATGTTGGAAAACGCACGCATACGAATGCAGCAATGAAGATGATGGCGTGGCGCGAACCGCCTGGGCCCGTCAAGGCGAGACCAGCCGGAACGCGTTTGCAAGCAAGTCCGTCAATCTGCGGGCAGTCGAATTGCGAGCTGGTCCGTTGATTTGCACGCTGGGGAATCGCGTGCACGTCCGTTGAATTGCGTGCCCCCATGCCCGCAAATCAAGGAATGCTCGTCCCATTTCGCAGACAAATGGGGGTTTGGGGGGCGAAGCGAGCGTCGGCGAGCGCAGCCCCCCATCGAAAACAAAGCTTCTTCGCGTAGGGCGCTTGTTAGCGCCCGGAGCGAACGTCCAATTCACCGCGTGCGGCCTCAATCCCTCTCGCCCCCAATTCAACGGACTCGATACCAATTCTCTTGCCCCCCAATTCAACGGACACCCAATCTCATGCAACAGCTTCTCGCGCCACTTGCAACGCTGCAACCACATCATGCAACGATTTCCCGCGGCAACGCAGACTAGAATTCGACGCCGAAGTCGAGCCCACCCAACGAAGCCGATTCATCGATATCCATTAGAATCGACCCTTGAAATTGCGTATATGTCTCGTAGCGGTCTTTTTGCATCCACATCACCGAAGGCTTTTTGCCCGCCGGATAATCACGAATCACATAAGGTCGAACGTTGTCCTTGATGGAAGCCTTGGTCACCGCTTCGACCTTCCACGACGCACCAAAATCAGGCGTCGTCCACCGCTCGATCTCGAAAACGCCACGAATCGGACGCGAGAGATACACGACCGACGGGTTTTCGTGATCGATCACGATACCACCGGAATAATGAGGCTCGGGTTCCTCCACGTTTGCCGGAGTATCCGGAAAAGCGCCCCCGGCAGCGGTGAGCTCGCAATCCTTCCACGCCGAACCATTCCAGCGAGCATAATGATATCGGTGGTCCGTCTCCGATGGGAAACGCGCGTAAACGATGACCGGGCTCCCATTCACGTCGGCGGCGACATCCCAAACCCAAGCTCTTTCGCCGGTTTTTTTGGCGTCATAAACCAAGTCGCCCTCTTCGACGTTAAATGGCAACTGCGCCATGTCTCGGATCGTCGAACCATCGGCTCGGACAAACTTCCCGTCAACGTAGGATGCGTAATAAACGCTGTTGAATTCATCGTAACGCGGATGCGACTCGGTAAACGCAAAATGAATGCGTCGCTCGCCATCTCCGTGGACTTTGACATACGGCACCTTGTCCGACGAAGTCATCAAGCGGCGAACCGGTCCGAAGGTCAAAGCATCGTCTTCACTCGTCGCAAATACCGGCTCGTTGACATTCCCCCGCCAAAATAAATAAATGCGATTGTTTTCCGCCGTCAGACGCACGGGATTCGGATACGTGTATTCGTACTCCAAACTGGGTTCATAAGGCACGACCGTGCGCTCGGGACCAAAAGAATCGATATTCTCGGGCTCTTCCATGATTCGGTAACGCATTTGGGGACCGGCATGTCCCGAATAAAACACGACCATGCGCCCGTCCTGCAAAAGCAGCAGCGCCGGATTGGCATGATCGTCCTGATTGAGCTTCTCGTGTAACGACATCCGTCGCAATTGCCCGTTGTCATGATCGTACGTGCCAAACCGAATCGTGCCGTTGGGGGAAACCCAACCGCCATACGTACGCCGATATTGCCCCTCATAATAAATGGCGCGCGGATCGGCAAACCAACACCATGCCCCCGCAATCGTCAGTCGCTCGAATCCCGATTGACTCACGATCGATTGTTCTTCGCCACATCCGGGTAAACTCGCAAGCGCCCCAAGCAACATCATCGACGCCGTCGCCACATCGCGAATCCAACGCGAATTAAACATACTTCGAACTCCTTCTCCCAACACCACTGTCGCTGATCACAAAGTGCCTGTATGACAAAACAGCACGATTCATACCAAACACGAGAAGTTTGGAATTTCGACATTCAGCGCTCGTTTTGAGGAGTGTCGCGAAGTTCGGCAGGGATCGAGGCGCAATTCGTGCGGGAACATGCATTTGCTGCGCTTCATCCATGCACCGAGTGATTGCATACTTAACCGCCTCTGGTTGCCGTTACGATTCGGATGCCTCGAACCACCGAGAAGACTTCTGTCCAAAACAAAAAATGATTGGACGAATGAGCCGATCGTCGCGCATCATGGAAAGGATTTTTTCAGGAGAACGCCTTTGCTTACGAAGATCGACGGCGTCCCGGACTGTTACACAATCTCGGGGTGCCTCACGCCCGACGAATGCGAGCAGTTCATTCGAATCTCCGAGGGCCAGGGATATGCGCCGAAGAAAAGCCGACGCTCCGGGCCGCCGATCCGAAACAACGAACGCACGCTGTATCTGGCCCCGGACGAGGTCCTTCAAAAGATCCAGCCCAGGCTCGCGGACGCCATCGCAGCGGTGGACATGTCGAGCGTCGGGCCCGGTTGGAAACCGGCTCCGGATTTCCTCAATCCCAAATGGCGCTTCAACGTTTACCGCGAAGGCCAAGCGTTTCGCCCCCATTTCGACTCCGGCTATGCCGAACGTATCGACCACCGGTCTCTCCTGAGCCTCGTCATTTACCTCAACGATGACTTCGAAGGCGGAGAAACGTGTTTCTACCCCGACGGACAGTCGCGCGATCAGATGCCTCCGGGACAAACGGATCGGACCGAAATCCGCGTGAAGCCGAAGCAAGGCATGGCCCTTGTTTTTCCGCACTATGGGCCATCGAGCCCACGACACTCCGGTCTCCCGATCACGCCCGGACCACGCGACAAGTACATCATTCGTACCGATATTTTTTATCGAGATACGATGTTCAACCTCGAAGAAGCGCTTTTTGGTGGCGAGTCGGCGCTCAAACGAACCGTTCTGCTCCTCGGTCCCCCCGGCGCCGGAAAAAGTACGCTCGCCAAGGCCCTCGACGAGCTGCCCGGCTGGACAGCCATCAACTTTGGCGCGACCGTTCGAGAACGCGCCGCTGCCGCAGATCCTCTCGGCGATCGAATTCGCAACCACCGCGCGCATCGCGCACGTGTGCACGGACCGGAGCGAAAACCGGGAGCCTGGCTTCCGGACGACTTATGTGCCGAAATCCTCCGGAGTATCTATCCAACGTTTTCGTATCAGTTTCTCGCGCTCGACGGGTTTCCGAAAATGCGTTCGCAGTCGTTGCTGTTGGAGCGATCGGAATGGTTGCTGCTCGGCGCGGTGCATTTGAAAATCTCCGAAGCCACCCAGCGCCGGCGGATCTTGGATCGCGGACGATCCGGAGACGCCGCGGGAACGGACCTCGTCCTTCGACCGGAAGATACGCCGGACGGTCTCGCGGCGCGGATGATCGACTGGAACCAAGACACGTATCCGCTCGTGGAGCAGTTCGCCAAACGCGACGAACTCACGGAGATCGACGCCGAACAGTCCACGGAACACATCGTCGAAGAGATTCGGTGCCTCGTCGACCGGAGACTCTACGAGTTCGCCGCGCAGTTTTTCCCGAAAGACCTTTGCGATCTGTTGACGAATTATTCGGTCGAGAAAAAGAACCTGAGCAAACGAGCTCTCGTGTATCGTTTTTCCGGAGCAACGGACGATCTTTACCTCAAGCTCGTGCCGGAAACAGCGCTGACGAATGCCCAAAGCGCCGAGGGTTCGCTCTTGCGGGCTTTGCGTGCCGAGGGTTTTCCGTTGCTGGTCCCGGACGTTGTTTGCGAAGTGAAACTCACGCCGAATGTCACCGCGCTTTTGTCCAAAAAGATCCCGGGGATGACCTTGAAGGCCGCGCTCAAAAAGAATCCGCATCGGCAACGCGAGCTGCTTCGATGCTGGGCTCGGGCGCTGGCGCGCATTCACGATTTTCGACCCGGGGCTCGTAATGCGTTCTCCAACCGATCCATTCCCGTTCTCCTCGATCGTGCCGAACTTCGGCTGTCGCGCGGCATCGTCAAAGCGTCGTCGTTCGTGAAGAAGTATGGAGTCGAAAGCGCGATGGATTTGCGTGCGGAGCTCGACGAAATCCAAGCGATCTGTAGGTCCATCGTTTTCGCCGACGATTGCCTGGTCCACGGTGATCCCTGTGCACCGAACTTGATTGTCGACGATGCATCCGGCGACGTCATCGGGTGCATCGACAACGGGTCCATCGGTTTGAGCGACCCGCATTGGGACATTTCGATCGCGGCCTGGTCTGCGGGGTACAACACCGACGAAACATTGAAAAACGAGTTTGTCGAAGAATATGGTCGCAGTCGTCGTGGCTTCATCGTTGATCAGGAAAAACTATTCGTGCTTTACCGGCTCGCGAGGTTCCTCCTGTGACCGCGGCAGAATTCCGCTATCGCCGCGTTGCGCTCGTGGGCCTTGGTCCCCACGCGCAGCGGATCTACTTCCCGCTCCTCGCGGACCTGGCGAAACGTGGGGCTATCGAGCTGACCCACGTATTCGAGCTTCATGGGCGAAAAACAACGGTGGAACGCCTTCTCGACGAGGCCCATATCGGAACGGAGGCGATTTTTCTTTCTTCGGAGGCCGATGCTCTCTCCGCCCTGGAACGAGCCTGTGCAATCCGAGCGTTCGATGCGCTGATCATCGCCTGTGATCCGCTTTGCCGGGAGCCGTATTACAAGTTCGCCCTTCGCAACAGGATCG
>CAYSYX010000386.1:0-9192 GCA_964435055.1 uncultured Polyangium sp.
GTACGAATGCGCCTTACGTCCCGCACCGTTCCCGCCGGAAAAGACACGACCCGACGAATGGTCTGCAAATCCGGTCCGACATGCAGCAAAAACGCCACTTTGCCCGCGGCCGCCGAATTGATCCCCGCCGCCGAAAGCTCCTGCCGCGTAGCGGACGCCGGCACCCAATCCAGATTCGCCGCACTCCCACCCAATAAAAACGATCCATCGGACAAACCAATGACGGATGTGAATCGATCCGCGCCTTCATTACCCGCATAGGTGACGATATTGCGATCCGCCGCCGGAGGATTGACAGGACCTCCGCCGATGCCTCCGCCTCCGCCCGTCGATTCGCCGCCTTGACCATTTCCACCCGCACCGCCATTGGCGCTGGTATTGCCGGTGGAAGATGCATTGCCACCGGAACCGCAACCGCCCCAAAAGATCGTTACAAGAAATACGACCGACCATTGTTTGATCCGCATACAGCAAGCTCCCTCTCCGTGCGCCGATTGCACGGATTCAACCTCATATCGAAACATCATGCAGGATCGGCAAGGCTTTGTTGATTCAACCGCATGCGCCGTCCCAAATCCACACAATGGTGCTCAGTTCGTTCAGCTTGCCCAACTTCGTTTGCAAATCCAGCCCGCGGTTGCCGTAATCCGGTTCCATCTCGCAATCGTCCGCGCTGTTGCGTCAGACCTCTGGCGATCCTTGTCACGCGGTTAGCGCGTCGTGTCAAATGCGGTGGACGTTGGCGCTCGGAAATCTTGTTGACGTCGGATTCATGCCCAGGTACGGTCGGAAAATAGGCCGTCGTGTTTGTCACGACAGCCCTCCTTCGAGGACGGCTCATTCACCTCCTCGATCCGCCATTTGCGACCGGCTTCGAATTAGTGGAAAATGACGTCCTCCGTGCCCACATCAGATCGCCACAGTGTAGGATCGAAAGTTGACGATCTCATTGGCAGTGTGCTCAACGAACGCTACCAGATCCTGCGTCTCTTGAATGAAGGCGGCATGGCGAGGATTTACGTCGCGAAGCACACGGTGCTTGGTCGTGAAGTCGCGATCAAAGTATTGAAGGGAGGGTGTGCCGACGATTCCGACGTCGTGCAACGATTCATCAATGAGGGTCGTGCGGCCGGGACGCTCGGGCATCCGCATATCGTGGAATGCACCGACATTGGAACGACAGCCGACGGAAGGCCCTATTTGGTTCTCGAATTGCTCACGGGTCATTCGTTGGCGGATGAAATCATTCGTTCAGGGCCGATGCCTGTCGGTCGGGCCGCAAAAATCGCCTCACGCATTGCCGATGCATTGGCGACGGCGCATGCATCCGGGATCGTGCATCGCGATTTGAAATCGGACAATGTGTTTCTCTCGCGCAAACGCGGAATTGTCGATTGGGTCAAGGTGCTCGATTTTGGAGTTTCCAAGTTCAGCTCCGAGCCCGTGGGAACTCAAAAAGGCAGCATGCTCGGAACGCCGGATTTCATGGCGCCCGAGCAGGTCGTGGACGCGGGAGCGGTCGATTTACGCGCCGACATATATGCGCTCGGCGTGATTCTTTATGAAATGCTCGCCGGGCGACGCCCATTTCACGGCATTGCATTTCCGATGGTCCTTTACGCCATTGCGCACGAACCTCCACCTTCTTTGGAATCGTTTCGTTCGGACATACCTACCGACGTATTGGCGCTCGTGAAAAAGGCGATGTCGAAGCGTCCCGAAGATCGCCACACTTCGATGGTCGAATTCCTTGCGGCGGTCGAACCATTTGCCGATCGCGTTTCGGCGCCGGATGCGTCCATGGATGATCTCGTGGCGAGCTCGTCGGCAAGGTTGAGCGCCATTCCGTTGGCCGAATTGCAGGTCGATGCTGCGGATGAACGCCGTCGTTCGAGTTCGTCGGGGGCGATGCCGACGACGGCGACGTGGCCCAATCCACGTGAAAAAAAGAATTCGTTTTCCTTGACCACGGCCATGGGCCTTTTTGCTCTCGCGGGCCTGTTGATTCTGGGCATTGTCGCTTTTCGCTGGAGGCTTCTGAGCCAACAAGCGGATTTGTCCGCGGCGACGACGAATTCGGCGTCGGGCCACGAAATCGTGGAAGTCGACGTAGGGATCGCTCCGGCCAATGCCGTTGTGGAGGTCGACGGACGCCTCGTGGAAGTGTCGAACGGGAAGATCAAAATCAAGGGCGCCATTGGAACGGTTCGGCACGTGCACGTCATCCTTGGGCCGAACGATAAGCGAGAAGATGTCGTCATCAGTTTGAATGGGCCCGTGCCTCCAAAAATCGAAGTCAATGCTCCCACAGCAATGCCGGCCGTTCCCACCACGGCATCCGCACTTGCGCCCGCCAAGACGTCGGTGATTCCGGTCAAGCCCAAAACATCGACAAGCAAAGCCTCCGTTTTACGATACACCCATTAAGCAGACGTTCGGTCCATTTGTGCAGGCTCGACCCAAGGAGAAAGGAAAAGCAATGACTTCCAGAGGCATGGTTCTTTCCAGCGTGCTGGGCGCGGCTGTGTTCGGAGCCTGCGGCGCGGAACCCGTCACCAACGAGGATCCGGACAAACCCGGCGAGTCGGGCGGAAACGGGTCGACCGGAGGCGCCGGGGGTTTTTCCACGGGTGGGGCCGGCGGAGCATCAACAGGTGGGTTTGGCGGCGTTTCCATGGGCGGATCCGGTGGAACCGGCACGTCGTCATCAGGCGCGGGAGGCGCGCCCATCGAATGCGTCGATGTTCCCCCGCCGCCCGGGCAATACACGTGTGAACAACAAGCCGGCTGGGGCAAATGCAATGAACCCTGGATGCAAGGTTATTGCTTATTGACCTGCGGAGTTTGTCCCGGCGCATGCGTCGATATTCCTCCTCCGCCCGGCGAATTCACCTGCGCACAACAAGTCGGCTGGGGCAAATGCAATGAGCCCTGGATGCAAGGTTATTGCCTCAAAGCTTGCGGCGACTGCATGCCCGGCGGAAGCAGCAGCAGTAGCAGCAGCAGTGGCGGGACCAGCAGTAGCAGCAGTGGTGGCGGCAGCAGCAGCAGCGGCGGTCCGGTAGGCGTCAATTGCGGGCACGATCCGGTGGATCCGGCGGCGACGCCCGAAGCTCGAAAACTCCTTTGTTATCTGTACAGTATTTACGGCAATCACGTTTTGGCCGGACAACAAGAGCAAAGCTGGGACAATGATCCCGATATCGATAACAATTACATCCAAAGCGTGACGGGCAAATTCCCCGCGCTGCGCGGACAAGATTTCCTTTATCAGCAAACCGACGGAAAAGGCCGCACGACGACATCTCGAGCCATCGATTGGTGGCAAGCGGGCGGCATTTCTCAAATGAGTTATCACATGGGAAATCCGGGCGGAGACGACAGTTACGGGAGCAGTTTGACCAGTTGCGGATCGGGCTGCATCGCGGATGCGCTGACGCCGGGGACCTTCAAAAACCAAGTTTTGAAGCAACGTCTGGATCACGCCGCCACCGAGCTCGGCAAACTCCAAGCGGCCAATGTGGCGGTGATTTGGCGACCGTGGCACGAATCCAACGGCAAATGGTTTTGGTGGGGAATGGAAGGCGGCGCCGAATTCGGAAAATTGTTCCGATTCACGTACGACTATTTCGTCAATGTCAAGGGCCTGCACAATTTGGTGTGGGAGGTCTCCTGGGCGCAGCCCAATCCCGACAATACCTGGGACCCAGGTAAAGCGTATTATGACCTCGCCGGACCGGATACCTACGACAGTCAATCACCTTTTGCCGGGCAATATGCAGCGTCGCGTAACATCGTGGGCAACATCGTCCCGATTTCGCTCCAAGAAAACGGCCTCATTCCCGACCCCGCCCAAATGTTCAACGCAAACCTGGCGCCGTGGCTCTTCTGGAATACGTGGACCCAATTCGAATACGAGCCGGGAAATCAATACGGGAAAAACCCGAAGACGTACACCATTCAATGTTACTCGGATCCGCACACCATCACCCGCGATATGGTGCCGAACCTGAAGTGAGCCGCGACATGCACAAAGGGTGGGTGGTCGCTATTTCGCTGCCCGCGATCGCCGGAATCTTATGGTTGGTCATCCGCGGCGTTACGAGCGGACAAACACCTGCTCCGGCGGTTCGAGCGCCCGCGTCCGTTGAAATGGAAGCATCGAAGCCGGTCCCCGCCGCCTCGGCTGAAGTGGTGGTTACGCCACGTAAAACCACTTTACCCGCGCCGAGCGCCGTGAGCTCCGCGTTCCAGGGCGAACCCATGCCTATGCAAAAGCTGCGGGAATTGCTCGAAAAAGATCCGCCGGCGGCCCGAGCTGCTGCACGCAAAGACCTCGATCGCGACCCCGACAGCTCGGATGCGCCTGAACGGTATTGGGTCATTGTCAAATCGCTGGCCGTCGAAGGCCGATTCGAAGACGCTCAACGCGAAGCCGCCATCATGGTGCCGAAATATCGCGGAACAAGGTGGGCGGACGACGTCGAACGCCACGTGCTCGCGCATCCGCGATAAAACCTTCGCCTTCGTCAAGAAGCTCGAATTTGCTCCGCCTTCGGACGCAGCTCCATCGAGGGACGCTCGACAAACAAATACAATGCCGCCGCGCCGAGAAACGTGATACCCACGTCGAGCGGCAGGAATAGGCCCATGGGCGAACCCAAACCCTGACCGACGAGCGGACCGCGATCATGGTGAACACGCATGGCGACGATCGGATTGAGCAGATATGCCGAATACGCGAGCTGTCCGATCGGGTAAAGAATGCGTGAAGAAAGAGCCCGCCCCAGCCATTTTCCCATGGGGTGCTGCGATAGCGACAAAAGCACCATGTACGCGATTGCCGCTCCGAATGCCGTTCGATACGACACGAGGTACGCAATTTCGACAACACGCGGGACTTTTGCAAAATATTGCCAATGCGTGCTCACGACCGCAATGCCGAGCGCGAGGGCAAACCCAACCGCAGCCGAGATTCGCTTTCGCGCGATCGATTCCATGACGCGCGCGGAACGAAACAAATACGCCGCGACGACGCCCATGAGCAACGGGCCCGCGCGCATCCAAGGCTTCACATAAAGTCGTTCGAACCCGCGCACCCAAACGATGATGTCGCGATTGATGACGATTTCCGAATCGAGGGCGTGAAAATCACCAGCCAAGACAACCCGGACCCCCACGGCCAAAAGCACGAATGCAACCGCCGCGAGCGCCACCATTCGCGCCGAATGGGTCAATCGAGCAAGCGCTTTGACGAGCCACGGACAAACCAAATAAAATTGCTCTTCGATCGCCAAGGACCAGGTCCAGACCATCGTGAGGCGATAAATGGGAAAAAAATTGCTGACATAAAGGAGATTCGCCCATAACTTCCAGGGGTTGTCGTGGAGCACCGTTACATTGACAATGGCGGCCACGAAAAGCGCGGGCCAAAGACGCATGAGGCGGCGCACGTAAAACAATCCCAGGCGCAATCGTCCGGTACGTTCACGTTCGTCCAAGAGCATTCCCGCAATGAGAAACCCCGAGATGACGAAGAAAATGTCGACGCCGAAATCGCCGCGCCAAACCGGGAGCATCCACGATGAGAAAACCATCTGTGAATAGTTCGCCATCGGAATGTTGCCCAAGGAATACCACGCGGTATGAAAAACGACGACCCAGAGAATCGAAATCGCCCGCCAGCCATCAATGGGGCGCAGGTGACTTTGCGGAGGGACGAACAGCAAATAAAGGTTACGGCGCAGCGAAAAAGCGCGCCATAACCGGTCGCGAAGCCTTTCCGGAGCATCTTGGCCGAGTTCCAAATTCGCCGACGTGGCCATACGTCGCGCACGCTAGCACAAAGTTGCGTTTTAGGACAAGAACTCACCGTACGTCGTGAAAACCGCCGGGAGTACGACCATACACGCACCTCGCGTCATCCATGCAATGACATCGCGCAGCGGAGAGAGGAAAACTCCGTTTCACTCGGACAACTCCCCTCCCCGCACGCCGTTGTCATGCTCGACGAAGCATCGACATCAACACATCAGCCGAACATCCACCTCGTTGACTTTGACGATTTCGCCGAATCGCACGGCCCATTCGACGGCCGCTTCTTTGGAAGGCAGGTCGAGAATCGCGTAACCCGAAATGAGCTCCTTGGATTCGGCAAAAGGTCCATCGATGACCGTAGGTTTGCCCGCGCCGAGTCGAATACGCGCTCCTTTTTCGTACTCGCCAAACCCCCGGTCGCTTCGAGCACCCCGGCTTTGGTCATTTCTTCAATCAACGCCATCATCGCCGCGACATGTTCGGGATCCGGTGGCAAATCGTTCTCCGAACGTTCGTCCGCTTTATGCATCGCCAAAAAGCGGAGCGGCGCGTTCTCCGGCTTCGTACCGAACCCCAGATCCCAATACTCGACGACGGGACCCAAGAACATTTCGACATTTCCACCCATCGCCACGGCAAACCGATCCGACCACGCAATGGCTTCGTCACGCGAACTCACCCGCATGAGGGCAAACCCCGCCACCAGCTCCTTCGCCTCGGTAAACGGCCCGTCGGTCACCGTACGCTTACCGTCCTTGTAATGGATGTGCAATCGCTGAGCGGTCGGCTTCAACCCCTCGCCGCCCTGAAAAATGTTCTCTTTCGCCGCTTCGCCGATGAGTTTTTCCACGGCCGCCATGGCCTCGGGATCCGGCGGCAAACCCTTTTCCAACTCTTCCGTCACCTTGTGCATCACCATGAATCGCATCGTGTCTTCCTCTTTGTTGTCGTTCGAGTTCGGCGTAACGAACTCGTTTCTGACATGACGACGAACGAGGGCACGTCGGATCGACACGCCGACGAACTTTTTTTCGCGAGCCCGTCGATTTTTGAAAAAGCCTTCATTTAGAGGCGAACTTCCGCAAAACCAGGTTGGCGCGCCCGACCGTGAGGTACCGGGCGGAGGGAACAAAAGTAACGACGAACCGGGTTCCAGATGTCGTGATGGCGGAGTGTGGGTTGAGATTGTCCCGGACGCACCAGGATCGGGAGGAACGATGTCAAGAAAAACCGGATGGATTTCACGGTCCCAATCGATGCCGCAAGAGTGACCGCATTTCGGCGCTGCGCCGATCGAATACCTTGCGGTCTTCGGGGTCCGGTAGAATGGTGGCTTTTTGTTGATCCCAATCGCCGATGATGAGCGCCAATCCCCATTCGTAAAGTTCGCTTATTTCGCATCCGGGCTGCGTTTTGCATTCCGCGCGGCCTTTTTCCCGCATACCACGGAGCGCGTCGGTGAACAGAAACGTCCGTGCCTTGTATTCGCTCCCGACCAATTCGAAGAGAATCGGATACCCGGGAACATCCGCATACGACACCGGCGGTTCGCCCTTTTCACCTTTGAAAGGAGGAAAGATGCGGTCGTAACTGATGAGCTGATAACTTTTGCCTTTACCCAGTTTGATCGGAACGAGGCCATCGCCGCTATCGCCTTTTTCCCACATCAACAGGCGCGAGGAGGGATTGGTTAGTGAAACGACGTAATGGGTGTAGCAACAATGTGCGCCCATGGTCCTTTCGGTCATGATGATTTCGGGGATGCCGTCGCCGGTCAAATCGCCGCAGATATCGACCACCAAAGACCGGCGGAATTTGTCGCCTTCGATTGTATCGAGCCGCCCGTGGGCTTCATAAACTTTTTTTCCCGCCTTGTCATTGACAACGACAAACGGCTCGTACGACGTCGTCATATTGGCGGGTTGTACGTTTTGAATCGCAAAATCGCCGCAATGAACGGTAGGTTTCCAGTGATCGTCCATCGGATCGGGGACATACACGAACCCCGGAGGCAACGTCGCCCGCGAGGGCACTTCGACTTCGGGAACGGGCGCCGGAGCATCCGTGGGCCCGGGTGCCTCGACAAACGCCCCTGCCGATGCGGACGGGGACGGGGGAGCAGCGAGCGCGACGGCGGATGCGGAGGCTCGCGGGGGCGCAGGCGTTTCATGCGGGGACGATGACCCTGAGCAGCCGAAAACAGCGATAACGAGACATAGACATGAAACCGACGCGTGACGAACCATGCCCGCACAATGCCTGAATCGAAGGCGGTTGGCCAGTGTGTCGTGCCGCTCGCCGTGTTTTTATGGTTGGCCGATAGACCATTCTTTTTCTCCACAATCCTCTGGTCATCGCTCCAAAACTCTGGTACGAGGCCGTCCGGGAGGTTTTTTCCGATGAAGCTTTTTCATTCGCAATACACACGTTCAGGCCGTCCGCGCTGGGCGCTCGAGGAAATTGGCGCGCCGTACGAATGCGAGCGCGTATCTCTGATGAAGGGGGAGCACAAGAAGCCCGAGTTTTTGGCGATCAACCCGATGGGTGCCGTGCCCGCGTTGATTGACGGCGATCTCACGTTGACCGAATCGTCGGCCATTGTGCTGCACTTGGCCGACAAGTTTCCCGAGGCGAAACTTTTGCCCGCATTGGGTACGAATGCGCGTGCCGAGTGTTATCGCTGGATCGTGTATGTTCCGGCGTCGCTCGATCCGGTGCTCATGACGCTGACCATGCAAACGCGATTCTTGCCCGAGGACAAACGCAGCCCGGCCGTTGTCGAGCAAGCCAAGCAGCAGCTCGGCAATATCATGAAGGTGCTCGAAAACGCGATTGGCGGCCGACCGTTTATCGTGGGCGATTCGTTCACGGCGGCGGATATCGTGCTCGGCAGCGCCGGCGGGTGGCTGGGCTTTTTGGGAATGCTCGGCGATTATCCCGCATTCGCGGCCTATTTCCAAGGTTTGGCGCAACGCCCGGCCTACGTTCGCGCGCACGCGGATTGAAACCTTCTTGCCTTCCCACCTCACGTATATCGTAACGACAATGAAATGCTGCGGTCATACCCGCACGACGTCGTCACGGAAATCCCACCGCAAAAATCATTGAACCCATTCCCATCCTCGCACGGGCCGTTTCGCAAGCAATGACCTCGCAACTGCCGTGTCGTAATGGCTCGGCGGAACACGTTGAAATCATTGCCATACCATGACGAAAAGTGATATGGTATGCGTGGAGGTTGAGCTTCATGAAGCGAATATGCTTGTCAATGGGGGTTATCGTGGCGGCGATTGTGGGTTTTGCGGAGCCCGAAGCCCTGGCGGCGGAGACGACGAATACGCCCAAGCACCGAAGCCCGGGCAAGATGTACACGGG
>CAYSYX010000387.1:0-9183 GCA_964435055.1 uncultured Polyangium sp.
GCTCACGCTCGTGCATGCGCATATTGCGATCGAACCGCGCCTCGTACATGAGACGAATCCGGCCGTACCGATTGCGCTTTCCCATGTCGTGCGGCGATTGCTTGCGAAAAATGCCGAGGATCGTTATCAGAGCGCCTATGGTTTGACCGAGGACTTGCTGGCCTGCGCGGAGATCCACAAATCCGGTGTTTCCGGGGAAGATTTCGTTCCCGGACGTCGGGATGTGTCCATGGTATTTCGGCACGTGCAGAAACTCTATGGTCGGGACGCCGCGCGAAATGATTTGATTACCGCATTCCTGAAGACGAGCCAAGGTCCGGTGGGCATGGCCATCGTGTCGGGTTATTCGGGTATCGGCAAATCGGCCCTCGTCAATGAATTGCAGCGGCCCGTCGTCGAGCGTCGCGGTTATTTCGTATCCGGTAAATACGACCAATTTCAAAATGCTCCGTACAGCGCCGTGATCCATGCGTTCCAGGACTTGGTACGGCAGATCTTGACGGAAAGTGCTTCCGTCATCGACTCGTGGAAAGAACGCCTCACGAGTGCGCTCGGAACGGCGGGTCAAGTGGTTGTGGAAGTGATTCCGGAGGTGGAGCAGATCATTGGTCCGCAACCGCCGATTCCGGCGCTTGGTCCCACCGAAGCGCAAAATCGGTTCAACATCCTTTTCCAGCAATTCGTTGCAGCTCTGGCAACGGAAGAGCGCCCGTTGGCGGTTTTTTTCGACGACCTTCAATGGGCGGATTCGGGTTCGCTGAATCTGATCAAGTCCATCATGACGGGTAGCCTTGTAAAACACATGCTCCTGGTAGGCTCATATCGCAGCAATGAAGTGGACACGACGCACCCTTTGCATCAATTGTTGCTGGATTTGCGCAAGGACAACGCCGCAATCGAGGAAATCATGTTGACGCCGCTCGGACGCGGCGACGTCACCGCGATGATTTCCGAAGTCCTTTCACGGGAGCCCGACGCGAAATTGGAACAGCTTTCGACCATCGTTTATCGAAAAGCAGAAGGCAATCCATTCTTCACCAATCAGTTTCTGTCCTTCTTGCACGCCAAAGACCTCATTTCTTTCGACGCCGCAACCGGACGTTGGGTCTTTGATCCCGATGCGATTGACGGGGTTGGGGTCACCGCGGATGTCGCCGGACTCCTGGCCGAGCGCATCAAGGGTTTGTCCGACAACACCAAACATATCCTGAACCTCGCCGCGTGTATTGGAAGTCAATTCGACTTGAGAACGCTCGCCACCATCAGCGAGCATTCATCGATACGACAGCTGACGGAATCGCTTTGGCCCGCGATGAGTTTGGAGCTCATTCGGCCGGCGACGGGGGCATACCGTTACATTGGAGTTGGCCAGACAGCACGACAAGAAGAGCGGGTCGAGGAAGTTCGTTATGAATTCTTGCACGACAAGTTGCAGGAATCTTCCTATGCGCAAACGCCGGCGGAGTTGCGTCGCGCCGTTCACCTGCGCATTGGGCGGGCGCTGCTTGCGGGAACGAAAGCGGACGAACTCGAAAGCCGTAATTTCGATATTGCCAACCAATTGAATTTGGCGATTGATCTCATTATGGATCCTGCGGAGCGCCTCGAACTGGCACGAATCAATTTGCTGGCCGGCAAAAAAGCCAAGTCGGCCACTGCGTACGGGCCGGCATTGAAGTACCTTGAAATAGGGGTCACGCTGTTGCCGGAAGATCCGTGGAAAACGCATTATGAGGTTACGTTCGAACTTTACCTGCACCTCGCCGAAGCGCGGTTCTTGCATGGAAATCTCGATAAAGCGGAAGCGGATTTCGAGTATCTCTTGACGAAAGTCGAGTCGCGACTGCAACGAAGTCAGATCTTTGAATTGAAGTGCGCGCTGTTGACCATGCGCGGAAAATACCGCGAAGGAACCGAAGCCGGCATCGATGCCGTCCGGTTGTATGATGTCGATCTTCCAACAGGCGCCGAGCTCGGACCGACCATTGTTCGCATCCGGGAAAAACTCAATTCGCTGCTCGAAGGCCGAACCATTCGAGATCTCGAGAATCTGCCGGCGGTGAAAGACGATGATGAACGGGTACTTCATCGTTTGCTGGCGCAATCGATGATCTACGGCGCTTACGCGCATCCGGAATTGTTTCAATTGGTTGCATACACGATGGTCAACCGCGCGATTGAATATGGTCATGCGTTGGGAACGGCCGCCGGATACGTGACGTACGCAATGCTGGTGCCGAATCCCGCCGAAGCCTATGATTTCGGCCGAGTCGCCCTGGCTACGAGCGAAAAATACGACGATTTGCATTGGCGGGCAACGATTAACTTTTACTTCGGCTCCTTCGTCAACAATTGGCGGCGGCCCATTTCCGAAGCCATACCGCACCTCGAATTGGCTTACACGGGTTGTTACGAATGCGGCGAAGTGGCTTATGGTGGTTTTGCCGGCCTTCAACTCACGATACACACCTGGCTTCGAGGCGACGAATTGCGCGGTTTACGTGCGCGTGCACGGAAATATCGCGACGTTACGAAGCGAACGAATCAGCAGGATCTGAATTACTTCATCGGCGTCTTTGAACGTGCCGCGATTATGTTGAGCGACGGCGTTTTGCCGCCGGGTGAAACGCCCTTCGAAATCGAAGTCATCCGGGCCAAACTCGCCCATTTCAAGCCGGCTCTCCTGCTCTCGAACGTCGCGTACATGCAAGAGTCATACATGCTTGGAGAGATGGAGCAAGCCATCGAAACGGAGGGCATCGTCGCTGCGACCGTGGGGGATGGATTCAGTCATATCGGGGGTGAGCCGGAGCTGGAGTTTTACCAAGCGCTCATTTATGCGGAGAGGCACGGCGGTTCCACTGCGGACGAGCAGGTGCGGTTCCAGGAAATCGTTGCGAAGGCCGTGAAAAAAATGGCGCATCGGGCGATGTATTGTCCGGGCAATTTCGAGGCCAAGTACAACCTGATGCAGGCGGAGTTGGCGCGTATCGAGGGGCGTAATGACGACGCCGCGGATCTCTACGACAAAGCCATTGATTCCGCAATACAGCATGAATGCATCTACGTCGAAGGTATGGCGTACGAACTGGCCGGTCGATTCCACCTCGACAAGGGTCGCAAACGGGTGGCTCGCACCTATTTGCGCGATGCGCGGCACGCGTTTGGCCGCTGGGGCGCGAATGCCAAAGTCAGACAGCTCGAACAACGATACGCTGGAATTCTCTCCGCGCGAGACGCCGCGGAAAGTGGAGGTACGACCAATGCCAATATCGACCTGATGGCCATCATTCGTGCGTCCCAAGCGATTTCGACGGAAATCGTCTTGAGCGATCTTCTGCGCACGCTCATGAATACGGCGCTCGTCAGCGCAGGTGCGCAACGCGGTTTTCTCCATATCGGGGGTGACGATCCATTGTACGTCGCTGCGGCCCAAGACGCCGACGGCCAGGTGACGATCGACGTGCGGCGAGAAGCCATTGAAACCCGCAAAGATCTTGCGCATTCGTTGATTCGGCATACCGAACGCACGCGCGAAGGTGTGGTCGTTGCGGACGCGAAAAACGACGCAAAGTATCAAGCGGATCCGTATCTGGCGCAAGGCAACGTGCGCTCGGTTCTGTGTTTGCCGATCGTGAAGCAAAAGAAGCTGGTCGGCGTGTTCTATCTCGAGAACAACCTCGTGGCTTCGGCATTCACCCCGAAACACAGCACGGTGCTCGAATTGTTGTCCGGGCAGGCCGCTATTTCTATCGAAAATGCGCGTCTGTACGATACGCTCGAACAACTCGTCGATGCGCGCACGAAGGAGTTGTCGGTGCGTAATCACGAGCTTGGGCTGGCGCTGCAAAATCTGAAATTGACGCAGAGGCAATTGGTCACCCAGGAAAAACTCGCGTCGCTCGGTGCGCTCACGTCGGGTATTGCGCATGAATTGAAGAATCCGCTGAACTTCGTCAAAAACTTCGCCGAGCACTCGATGGAGCTCGTCGAATCGCTCGACACCATTCTTGCCGATCAAGATCAATTGGAAAAGACGGTCAAAGACGAGCTCGACGACGTGGTGGTAGAACTTCGCGAAAACATGGATACCATCAACAAGCATGGGGCTCGCGCCAATGCGATCATCAATGGTATGTTGCTCCATGCGCGAGAAACGGCGGGACAGCATGAACCGACGGATTTGAATCGCCTGCTCAGTGAAAGTGTGGAATTGGCTTGTCACTCGGCCCGAGCGGAATCATTCTCGGTGGAGATAGCGAACGATTTGGCGCCGAACCTGGGCACGGTGTATTTGAACAACCACGAAATGCGGCGGGTGTTCATCAACATCATCAACAACGCGCTGCATTCGATGCGCGGAAAAGCGAAGCAAGTGGGTTCCGGTTATGCCCCCATGCTCACGTTGCGCACGCAAAAGAAGGACGATCGTGTCGAGGTCATCATTCGCGACAATGGACATGGAATTCCGCCGGACGTCGCGGCGAAAATCTTCAATCCATTTTTCACGACCAAAGCGGCCGGCGAAGGGACGGGGCTTGGTTTGTCAATCTCGCGGGACATCGTTGTGGACGGTCATCAGGGCGATATTCGTGTCGAAACCCAACCGGGTGAATTTGCCTCGTTCATCGTTTCAATACCCGTCCGTGCCAAACGCGACAGCGCACCCGACGGGAAGCAACACGACGACGACGTCGACGAATGAAAAGGCCCTCGAATTGGGTGCTTCCGACGCCGGAACAGCTGGCGCGCATCGTCGCGGCGGCGAATTCGGCACCCAGCGCGGACAATTGCCAACCTTGGTCCTTTCGTTATCGCGACGGCACCTTGTTGGTCATGCATGACGCCGCCCGGGCCGAACATTTCTTGAATCACGATCTTTCCTTGTCGCGCATCGGACTTGGGTGCCTGCTGCAGGCCCTGGAAATCGGCGCTGGTCTCGAAGGACTTCACGCCGACGTAGGTTTGTCCCTCGATGCCGGCGCGGAAAAACCTTGGGCTACGGTTCGTTTTACGGGACACACCGACGAGCCACATCCCTTGGCGGAAGCGATGTTCCGTCGATCGACCGACCGACGCTCATTTCAAGGCGGCCGATTACCGAAACGCATTCGCGAAAACATTGACCGCGAAGTACAGCTCGAGCCCGATCTCGGCGTGTACGTACTCGACGAGATCGCCCCGGAGTTCATTGAATACCAGCTCCGTTGTGATACGTATATTTTGAAGCATTCGGCGGCAATGGCCGATGTAACCAAATTCTTACGTTTCACGCGGCTTGAAATGGAAGAAACACGTGACGGAATACCTTGGCCAAGCATCGGGTTGCCCATTCCTGAAATGCGCGCTTTGGCCCTCACCCGGCTTCCCGCGGTGCAGTTGGCCGTCGAACGACTCCAGCTGCACCGCATTGTGGAACGATATTTCCGCGCCGCATTGGAATCGGCGGGAGCATTGATTTGCATGACGGTTCGTTCGGCGGATAAGTCCGCATTGGTTGCGGCGGGACGAGTCGGTTTTTTGATTTGGCTTCATTTGACGGAAATCGGATGGGGCGTACAGCCGATCAGTTTTTCCTGTTTACCCATTTATCAGCAGGCCAACGGACGGAGCGCGCCGGTCGGACACGAGCAATGGGATGAGATCTCGGCCATTGGCAAAGACATCATGGCCCGGCATTTCGGTTACCCTGCAACGGAGCTCCCCATTTGGATCTTCCGAACAGGCTTGGTCACGCCCCAAGCTCCCGCTGCCAAAGCCATGCGCCGCCATCTGGAGGACATTCTCGCATTCGAAAGCGATTGATTTCTGTTGACGACGTCTCTACGCGCAGTGTAACCTCGAATATCATACACTTTTGCAAAGTGAAGCGCCATGGCTCGAGTAAAAGTGACGGCAGATGCGATCATGATGTCCGCGGCACCCGCATCAGATGCGGGCAAACAGACGTACAACATTCTGTCGCTGGATGGCGGCCCCGCGGGAATGTTGCAAGTACGCATGTTGCGAAAACTCGAAGACGCCGTGCCTGGATTTCTGGCGGCAACGGACGTTTTCGTGGGAACTTCATTCGGCTCCATGATAATGCTTTTTCTTGCGTCACGAATGCCCGATGACCGCGAGCAGGCAATAAAGCTTTCGCCCGCGATTCTCGATGACGCAATTCAGTTCTCGAATCAGATTATGTTGGCGATGCAACCGACGCTCGCGAGTGCCGCCAAATTTTTATTGGGAATCGGTCCGATCACGACCTCGCAACGATTACGTGCGGTGCTCGAAGGGGCAATCGGCAATATGCGCATGCGTGATTTGACGCGTATAGCCGCCTGCGCCAGCATGTCGATGAACGAATTCACGCCGCGATCGTTCCGTTTCGTGCGTGAATCAGACGAACTCGACGGCGATATGTTGATTGTCGACGCGATGATGGCCAGTGGTTCATTGCCCATGTATTTCGATTTATTTGGAAACGAAGAAGGGAACCATTTTCTCGACGGGGCGTTTGTCGCAAACAATCCCTCCATGATGGCGGTGGCGCATTTGTTGCGCCAATTTTCGTCGCGCTCGGAACGCAGTATGGGTCCGGCAACCGCCGATGAGCTGGCCACATGTCGAGTTTTATCGCTCGGCGTCAATGATTCGGTCCAAGGTCTGCATCAAGCATTGACGGGTATCAAGCTGCTCGAGAGGATTTCGGGGGACGCAATGAAGCCGGGAGCATTGCCTTGGGGATTGCTCCAATTCATCATTTCTCGACCGAGCTTGCTTGCGGCATTGTTTTACCAAGGCCAAAATAGTGAAGTTGCGCGACAATGCGCGGCCTTGCTTGGTTGTCGTTACCATTTCCGCTATGCGCCCTGCACGACGGCGTTCGCCGATTTGGGAGAAGTCATGACAGGCCGAACCAAAGACTTGATTCCGGTGGTGGAGCACGACGCCCAAACACTGTGGAATTCACCCGCCGCCGCTCCAGCGTCCAAATTGACGCGAGAACTCGTAAAGTTTGTCAAGGAAGAATGGATGTCGGGACAACCGGACCCAACCGGTTCACGACCCCAATGAGGTAAACGTGCCATGATGCAACCCGATCCGAATGCAGCGCCAAGCCCCAAACCACTCGAATTGGAAGATCCTTTGCTCGTTGCTGCGGCAATGCTGTTCAATCAACGCCAGTTTCATGAGGTCACGGTGGAAGAAGCCGCAAGACGCGCCAACGTGAATGTCGACGACGCCCGGCGTCGTTATCCCTCGGCTGCTTATCTCGCCCGAGGCATTTACGAAGAAGTGCTCGACAAGATTCCCGAGTACGTGGCCGCGCAAGGCGCAACGGGCACCCTGCATGACAACCTCTGCGCCATTGTCATTGCGGAAATGCAGATGCTTCAACCCTACACCGCATTCGTGAGGCGCTCGATTCTCGAATTCTTGAACCCGACGTCCGTCCAGCTTTTGCTCCAAACGCCCACGATACAGCGATTGCTCGCGCATGTGAGCGAACAAATTGCAGTCGCCCGGCGCACCGGAATGGTGGGATCCTGGGTCATTCCCAACGTCGCTGCAACGATGTTCGGCGTTTTGCATGCCAAACTAATTACCTATTGGCTCACCTTCGACACAACCTCCACAGGCTCGAAAACCTTGGCCATGGTGGATAGCGATATCAGGATTTTCGTGCAGCTCCTGCAAAATCCGCTTGGGTTCCTCAATTTGGGCGTATTTACTACGACTCCGGAGCCCGTGACTTACAACTATAAAACGGCCCCCACTGCGGGCAGTGCCAGTCGCAAAGGTAAAGACAAGAAGCCGCAAACCTGAACCGAGGCGACCATGTTGGACCCCGACGTCAAGTACAACATTCTTTCGATGGACGGCGGGCCGGCGGCGCCGGTTCAAATTCGAATACTTCGAAAAATCGAAGCGAAATATCCGGGATTCCTTGCCGAAACGGATATGTTTGCCGGAACGTCGGACGGGGCCGTGTTGACGGCCTTCTTGGCATCGCGTTTGCCCGAGGACAAGGCAGAAGCCAAACGCATTTCTCTGGATATCATCGACGATGCGATTCAATTGTCGAACATCACCATTCGGGCGTTGCAGCCGCGCCCGTGGTCGATGCTGCAATTCATGACCGGTTTTGGTCCACTCGTCGAATACCGAAGAATGGAAGCCGCGCTCCAGTATGCGTTTGGGGACATGAAAATCAAGGATATCAATCGGAGAATCCTGATTGCTTCCTACGATTGCAACAATTGGACAATGGGGAATTTCACGAACGTCGACATCCTGTCCAAACAAGCCGACATGCCTGTGTATGAAGCGATCTTGGCCAGTGCTTCATTGCCCCTTTATGCGCCGGTGTACCGCGCTTCGAATGGCAGAAAATTTCTCGACGGTGTATTCGTTGGAAACAATCCGAGTTTGGTTGCGACGGGAACGTTGCTCCAAAGTATCTGGCTCACCCATCATTTCGCTGAAAACACCACCGAGTGGCACAAGATCGTCGAACGCGTACGCATTTTGTCCATGGGCGTGGGTGAAGTGCACGCCGAAGCCCAACGCCCAATCGAATCGATTCCGTCGTTATGTCAGCAATTATTTGGCATTGACTGGCTCGAGGAACATGACGGTTCTTTACGATGGGGATGGTGGCAATGGCTCCTGGAACGACCGGCGCTCTTGGCAAGCATCGTCTACCATTCACAAAGCGCAGCAACGGCACTCGAAGGGGATATGTTTCTCACGCCCTATAATCATCACCGCTATGCGCCGCCAAGCAACACGATTTCCGTCGTGTTCGACCTCGCGCGAAGAAATGCGGACAAGGTTATTCAAGAGGCGGAACAATGCGCTGAAGAACTGTGGGCGAACGACGCCCGCCGCACCAAGGGATTCGGAAGCGACAATCCGACGACCAATATGCTCAGATTCATCAAGCACCGGTGGATGAAACCGGGCGGTCAGGAGACATGGCCGAAAAATCGCGATTCCGACGTCGAATAACCGAAAGAGTCCCATGCCCGATTCACAAGAGACATTTACCATTCTCTCCATCGACGGCGGTCCGGCCGCCCCCGTGCAAGTTCGCATGTTGCGCAAGGTGGAGGAGAGATATCCGGGGTTTTTGGCGTCCACGGATATGTTCGCCGGAACGTCGGACGGGGCAATGGTGGGCATGTTCTTGGC
>CAYSYX010000388.1:0-9179 GCA_964435055.1 uncultured Polyangium sp.
GCCCGGAACACCGCCCGTGGGATCGAAAATAT
Source organism: uncultured Polyangium sp. (assembly GCA_964435055.1). Classification (GTDB taxonomy): domain Bacteria; phylum Myxococcota_A; class Polyangia; order Polyangiales; family Polyangiaceae; genus Polyangium. Next base: position 33 of record CAYSYX010000388.1, read on the forward strand.
AACGATACCACTTGTCGGCTTCGTCGTACCGCCCGTTCTTCGACAAACGCGTCGCAATCATGAACGGCGCGTGGAAAAACAGCTCCCAGTTGTATTGGCTGTACGTCCCGCCATGAGAGAAATCCACGTTTTCAATCGGGAAAGGCTCGTACACATATTTCGTCGACTCGTAATCAGCGTGGACGTCCAGTTTGGCAAGATTCTGTACCGGAGTTTCCTCTGCGGACGACCAACGCAGCAATCCATCGATACCATCTCGACCAAGCCGGCGAATGAATTCGCAAGCGTACGGATGGTAAAACGTATGGAATCGATATTGCTCTTCAATCGTGTATTCGCTGTTCATGTCGAGAACTGCCTTGTTACCCCAATCGATCAAGGCCGAATCCAGGCCCCGCGTCGCATCTCGAGCGATTCGCGCGGGCATATTGGGATACGCGCCGCCCGGCTCGGTCCAAGCCGTCACGATTCGAAAACGTTTTTCCACGAAAAACGTGCGTGTCGCATCGATATAGAAAAATGCATCACGTGGCCCGAAGGGCGACGTCACATTGAGCACGGTCCGATCCATATGCATGAAGTACCGTCCAGGCGTCTTTTCGAGCAGAACGATGGGTGCGCCGTTGAACCTGGGAAAACGAAATGTGTCGTCGGGCGGCGGAATGACGTCGGGGTTGATGGACCATACGGGCAAGTTGACTTCCGCAAGACGCATGAACTCGGTTGTCGCGGTAATGGGCGTCCATACAGGAATGTTCACTCGTCCGAGCCATGTCGTAAGGGGCGGGGCATTGTACGTCGTGGTCCACTCGCCCAGGCAGGGTTGGAACGCAAAAGTGCCGGCAACGACGGACCATCTTGTGTTTGTCGGGACATTGTTCATGAGCCCATACCAATTGACCAAGCAACTCACGAGCAAGTCATTGTCTTGTTTACCGACCACGAACGAGGTCCATTTCAGCGCGACATCGGGCATCATGAAGAAAAGCGCTTTGGTCGTATGCACGGGCCCGAACCCGTTGGTCTCGTACGTACTCCAGGCGAGGCTGACGCGCCAATTCTGTTGCACCGGACCATTCGGCGGTTGCGGATTGTCGGCCGCTTGTTCGAATGTCGGCCAAATCAGATACAATCGCCGATTCCAAATCGTAGCCATCAAGTGGTCGCCCTGAATTTGCGCATCGACTTTTTCCCACGGCGTCCACGACCCTTCAACACGTTTGCGATAATAGTAGATGTGGGGTGACGCATGCGTTCGAGCAATCACGTGCACGATATCGATGCCCTTGCAATCGCCATCGTCTTCGCGCTCGTGACATACGGCTGCGATATCGAGGCGACTGACGCCGTGTAGTTCGTCCAGATACTCCACGTACACGCGTTCGGCGGATTCGGTATCGATTTCGCCCTGGTTCAAGCCGCTTTCGAGCGTCTCGAAAAACGGCGTTTTGTCGTCGCGCAGTTCCGGTTCGATCCAATTCTCCGGATACAGGAAAACCTTGCGATTGGCCTCCCAAACCCGGTAACTCTTCAACCATTCCCATTCGCCCGCGGCGTTCTCGTCCAGCTTTACATCGTCTTCCAATCCGAGGAAGGACCGTTGGACGAACGTTTGCACGGACGAAATGGCTTGCTTGATGCGCGACGTGAGTTGGCAAGGGCTCATTTCCACGTCGATCAAGAGTTTGGCGAACAAATCGTTTGGCAGGGTGACATCGTCGTCCGCGGAGATCAAATACCCCACCAAAGCATCGCGTTGCGCTTCGCGCAATCCGTCACGAATGGGCCGAGCAGCCGTGGGCCACGCCGCATCGTCGTATTTCGCTTGCACCAGGTGTTTGAGCTCGAGAGTTATCTCTTCCGCCTCCAGGGGCGTTTGTGGCAACGGAATATCGAGATTGGACCACGTTATGCCCTGGGCAACCGTGGCGCCCAGATCATGCAGCGTTTTCAAGGCACGAACGACATTTCCCAGCGCCCGTTCGTCCCGGAAATCGGGCACTGGTTGCTCCGGAACAGGCACGATTTTGTACCCAAAGTGAGTGTCGGACAGCGCTTTGACGTCTCCTCCCTTGAATTCCAGGTCCACGCGCAACGCGATTTCGTCGTAGAATGCTGTTTCGGTTGCCGTTCCTGCATTCACCTTTTTCGCCAACGCAAGAATCGAGACCAACGCTTCTCCAGCATCCGGGAAGAGGTCGCGTACCGCCGCGAATTCGACGAGTCGAGCCAAAGCTGCAAATTTCGCCCGATAATTGGCGACAGTATCGTTTCGCTCGATAGGCAGCTCATCAAGCTCCAGCCATGCCACAGGGGAATCGACGTAAAGCCATTGCAATTGCGTAACATCGAGCTTCAGACGTTTTACCAACAGAACGGCTTTGTAGAGACGTACCACGAGGTTTTTGCGTTCGTTTGTCGTGGCGGTGCTGTCGTGGTAAAAATCACGCAATGCCCCGTCGGTCGTGACGACGACCGAGTGCAATTCGTGCCGCAACAAGTGCGTGACGATTTCAACGTCCACCTGCATTTCGGCAGCGAGTTGCCGTGGAACAGCTTCATCGAGTCGCTCGTGAATGAGCGCGACGTGTGTGTTGGATGGTTTGTCCGATGCTGCAACGTCTTTCGCTACATCGCCGGCGAGCTTTTCGAGTTCATCGACGATTCGATCCACGGTTTCACTCGCAATGCCAACGTTTGTCGGGGGCATTTCAACGTGACGCACCACATAATGGATTTCCGGTACCGTAAGCCCCGAAGCGCGCAGTTGATTGACAAGCGCGACGAACGCGCGCGTGTCCGCAGGATCGGGCGTCGTTCCCTCGACGTCTCCCTCGAGCACGTTCATGCCGGAGAGTTCGCGCAACACGAGGTAGTCACGCGTGCTCATGCGTATCGCTCGCGCAAACGCCACGACACGATGCAAGCGCGAAAGGTTTGGCATGGTGATATACGCATCCGAACCGAGCACCGCAGGCAAACCCATCGCAGCATCAGATACGGCGTCGACCATCAGCATGGCCAGTTCGTCAAGTTGAATGCGCAAGCCCAACATCACACCCACCGCGAGTTGCAGAATGGGTGTGGTACTGGCGGCATTTCCATCGCTTTGGGCGACAGCGGCAAACTCCGTCGACAATTGCGATATGGCTTTGGTCAAGAAAAGCTGCTCGTACAGGGCTGTGTTTTTCTTGTACGAGCGTGTGCTCATATCCCCCCAGAAAGACAACACCACCGGAAGGGGCACATCGAGGTCTTTTTGCAGGGCGAGAGCATCGGAGATCTTGCACAGCGGTTCTTCGTCGAGGTCCGCTAGGCCAAACGATTTGAAGATCCAATCGACTTCGGTGATGCTCAAACCCAGTTTCTTGCGAAGTCGTAGGAACCGATGCGTTCGTCCGAGAATGGCTTCCGTCAAACCGGTCAGCGATTTCTCGTCGATGTTGCATCCCTCTTCCGGAGCTAGATGAATTGCATTACCGAGATAGTCCGTCGCGAGAAGCTCACGCAAGTCCTCAAACGACAAACCGGATTGTTGCAAGAATTGCGGAACTTCTTCGATCGCACCTTGACCGGACCACCACGTTGCGCCGGGCGCTACGCCCCAATAATCGTTGGGATCGACGCCGGAAATGGTTGCACCACGTAAAACATCCCACGCTCGTGCCGACAAACGGAGACGTTCTCGTGCAATCTGCTTGGGGACGTCGGGATCGAATGGTTTCTTCGGAAAAATGAACGTTTCGACCAATGCGTATCGCGGAGCGCCCAGATGTTCGAGGTACGCGCACGTTTCTGTTTCCCAAAAATGGAACGGCAGTTCGAAGGGATGCACCGCCTGAGCAAGTTCGGTGTATGCAACGATTCTCGCAGTTGGATGAGTGATTTCCGGTTCCGCCAGAAGTTCATTGGATGATTTTGTCGTGTCGATGGTATCGGGCCATAAGTGATCGGGCTCATCGACGAGGTTCGCAACGGCGACTTCCAGAATTTCGTTGACGAGGTCGATATACGGCAGAGTCGTATTCGTATTTTCGCACGAGAGGGAAAGGTGCGCGATATCCGGACGTCGAGCCGTGGGTTTATTCGCGTCGGTGCCGGAATAGCCGATGAGGACATCGCGAGCGCTGAAGTGAAGTGGAGCTTCCGGCGTACTTGCCGACGTTTCGATTTCGGCATTTTGCCGTTCGAGGAAATCGAGGAGGTCAACGAGATACGCGGCCGGGCCATAAACCGAACGACAATGCACGCAGGCGCAAGTATCTGCATTTCCGAACAAAGTCGCCCAGTCGGCAATGATGGCTTGCGGATTATCCGACGACGATGCCAAATCGGGCAATGAGAAAACGGGCAAACCATGGAGTTGCGCGCCGTATTTCGTATAGAGTGCCGCGGCGGTCGACGCGATCCAACACGCGCGACCAAAGATTCGTTCGGCTGTTTGCGGGCCGAAACTTCCCGAGAATCGAGCAACGAAGCGGGAGCGGCCAAGGCGCTGAATGCTCTGTGAGGAATGCAGTCCGGCGTCCAAAAGGGCTTTGATTTCAGGATATCGACGCGTCACACGGAAAAGCCGTTCGATGGCCTCGAGCTTGCGCGTCGTTGCTTCCGGATCCACGACGCCCGCCATTGCGGTGTTATGCGCCGCCAAGTACGTCGCAACCCGCGCCGTAGCGAAATCGAAATCCGGGTTATTGCCAAAAAACATGGTCAAGTCGGCATCGTCGTTGCTGCGAATGATTCGAGCCCCAATGACCGCCGTAGGAAATGCGGTTTCCACTGAACGCTCGAGGATTTTTGCGAAATTGGTTCGTCTCGCATCTTCGGTTGCGCCCGGCGTATCCGGGGGACAACCAATCGCCACGTTTGCCAGTGGCGTGTCGAGATCGAGAATGGCTTTCCAATCCAGGTCGTCATATTTCGCGACATTACGTACGCTCGTCCATGGCTCCGACGTCCACAATGCTTCCAGCTTGGCCACAAGCGGCGCATGATAGCGCGTGAGCGCGCCCCATTGCATGAGGCGCTGCAATCGAGGAATCTCCGCAGACGCGGTGAATGCGGGGAGCTGCGCGAGTGTTGACCAAAATGTGCTCACCGCCCCTTCGTTATTGATGAATTCTCGTACGAAGATTGCTCGGTCCGATTCCGCCAACACCGGCGCAAGCACGTCGCCCAGCGATGTTCCGCCGCCTTCACGTGGTTCGAATGCGAGTTCGACGGCTTTTTCGACCAGCACATTGACGATTTGGTCGATGGCTTGGGGCGTGTCGTCCTCGGCAGCCAGAATATTCTCAATCACCGCGCGTTCGTAAGCTTGATGCAACACGGCCGGTTGGTGCGCGAGGATGCCGCGACGTGACGGCGGTAGGCCCTGCCGGAGTAGCGCGTAGATCGCCGCCGCGGGCAATTCCATGGTCTCCGCGATTTGCGCTGACTTGACATACGTCGTAATCAGCTCGCGGTCGCCTTCCATCGTGCAAGCAATGTGCGCAATTTGCTCTTCGGTCAGCGTTGCAATCGGTGCCGTGGGTCCAATGACCGTCGTTATCTGGCTGAGTACGCGCTGTTCTTCGGATTGACCGCGGACCGCGACATTCCCGTTGATCAGATTCACAATGGCCGTCGTCGGCGCGTGGCAGAGGACGCCGGTATCCGCAATGGCATTCTCGTCGTCACCCGGGGCAAATGCGCGGACAATGAGGTCCGCGTGCATTTTTCCGACGCGATTGAGCTGTGTCGGGGCATAACGGATGTAATACCAACCGTCGTCTTCGGTGGAATAGCGACCGAGGATCGTATTGGTCTGCAAACCTTTATCGTACGCGATAACTCGTATGCCTTCAATCGGCTTTTCGCTTGAATCCAAAACGCGTCCACGAACGATGGACGAATACGGCGACGTGACAGTCCGGTCCTCATTCAAATCAAAACCAATACGAATTCGGGTCACGGTTGTCGAAAGTGTCCAGGATTCTGCGGGGTCGTTGAACTTCTGGTAGAACGGCGGGTCGCCGGCTTCGACATATTTGTATACACGGAACGCCAATATCGGGGTCCGGCCCGGAAGAATCGAATCGAGATAATCGCTGCTCAACGTGATATGGAAGCGCCCAAATCTATCGGACTTGGCAGTGCCCACGAGATCCGTGCAGCAGCCATCTTTGTCCACCACATCAATACGCAGATCAGCAATGCCAAAGCCGGTTTCGATATCGACGATTTCCCCCTCGAGGCGATAAGTGACCGGCCATGGACTCGTATTGTTCGTACCCTCGTGCATAACGCCCTCCAATTGGCTTGCTACATTGGCACCTTCATTGCATTCCTGCGCGACGACAAATCGCACGCAATGCACATACACGACGGCCCATTCGCCGCGTGTGCGGGCGCCACGAAGTTCCCAAGAATCGCATCATTGAATCCTCAACGACGTGCCGTCCAGGGCAAACAACAATCCACCACCCATTTGAGTCGTACACGCAACCACGATGTGGGCAGCAAACATCTTGACGTATTTACTCGAAACATAGTCGTATCCGTTTGAATTTATGAACAAATGTTCAATTCACGGCATACCGAAGAGCACACTTCCGTGCTGCGAGTGAACGTTATGCAGGATGCAATGCCAAAGCAGGGTGCGCATAGCCACAACATCCATGGCCAAATTGCATTTATTCGTATTGTCAATGCGTAAGGTTGTCGGTGCGTTGCAACACATTTGCTGGACATTTGATGACGACGGTCAAACGCTGTGAGAGCGTTATGGCTGACATGAAGTATATTGCAAATGTCAAGAAAGAACCGTGAACGCCATTTAAAAGGTGCGGTTGCATCGTTCGTGAAACGATTCGGAATGATTATGTCCGATGCAGCATTCACTTCGCGCTCCATTCGAATGCCGAAAGGCAGTCCCACGAGCCATCACAATTGGCTTGATCCAGAAGCTCATTTGTGTGCGTCTCGCGATTGTGTGAGTCCGCCAAACCCGACAGCGCTCCAGCGACGACTTTCATTCGACGAATCCGCCATCGCGCACACGCGGATCACGACGACGTGCAGGTGGACGCGTGCCTTTGGCTCGAAGGTTTGCCTGCGTCGGTCAAGCTCTTTGCAGCGAGGGACTGTCACAGTCTGTGAATTGTTGGCTCGGAAGCCACGATGAGAAAGCTGCCCAATTTCAATGGTTTAGTTTAACAGGTCTGTGACAGTCCGCGGGGTCTTGTCAATGTTTATATCGGTGCCGCGACGAAGCATGCAGCAAGGTGTGGCGCGCGCGATTGTGTGAGTCCGCCAAACCCGGCAGCGCTCCAGCGACTACTTTCACTCGACAAACCACTGGTTTTGCCATTGAGACCTCGCACGACTTTGTCATGGTCCTACGTCCTACGGGACTCGTCCCGGCCATTGCACGGATGGCCCCCTGTCGTCAACGTCTGGGCCGCGAGGTAGTGGCGGATGACCATAGTGGTCATCTGCAAAGTCGCGAGCATAACAGGAATCATTTCAATGGCTTAATTGTGGACAGCCACACTACCTCGGGAGTCATTGTCCATGGTTACCTCGGGGGCGCGACGAACCACGCCGCAAGATGTGGCGCACGTGATTGTGCTAGTCCGCCAAACCATACCGCGACGAACCCAACTGCGTGCCATCGTTCGTCAGGCCGATTTTGCGCAAGAATCATCGGCAATTTGGACGAATTCCGGGTGCATGTTTCTTCGCGACTTTTGCCTACGCAAAGTGCTCGATGTCGATGGACACTATGGTCGATGATGCTGCATCCCTGCAGAATCATGTGCCTGAAAAGATGGGCCTTTTTGACCGCAGTTTTCACTTGGCATTATGACAGTGCCACATGATGGTCCCCAGGTGGCGCCTTGCGCAGCGCTTCCGGGCGTGCATGCACATCACGACGACGCGGTCATGCGCCAACGATCCTGTCGCATTCAGCCGTGACGCACTTCGGGACCGTGTGTTCGTCCGGCCGATTTTATGCCTCAATCAGCGGGAATTTTGGGTCATGGCGCATGCAAGTGTTTTCCCAAGTCAACCGCACTTTGGCGCAAAATCATTATTTTTAAGTCACCGAAAACTGTGACAGTCCTGTGAAATTAAGTAATCGAAATTCCTCGATTATTCCTTCCGAGCTTACGAGCCGAAACGTCACACTGTGACAAAAAACCTGTGACGATTCTCGCGCACAGCCGCTTGCTCACCTCCTTCGGACGTGCATACGGCCTCACCAGTGTCATTGTGGCTGGTTTGATTGGACACACCCGATCGATCGCTTGCGATCGATCGCCACATCGCACAAGCCGTTATCCCCGTGGTTTCACCATTGAAACACCCATATTAGTGACACGGATTACGCATCTAGTGCTGCTCGAAGCAACGCAAAAGCGAGATACGATGATTCTCCAATTGCTTGGAATCATTGGTGTAACGTCGATTTCTGACACGGTGCCCACGGCATCGATGTCCGATTTTCTCGTGCAACTCGTCGCAAACCGTGCTTGCGTGAACGAGGTCGGCCACGAAGGGAGGCGCACATGGCCAAGCCGCTTGATATCGAACAAGTTGAGGCTCTTCTCGCGAAGAACCAGGCGCTTGTTGCCCGAGAACGCGAGCGCGTGAACGCGCTTAAAACGCAGAACGCCGACTCGTTGCAGGAAATTTGCTCGAGCCTGGTCGTTCCCACGTCGGCGTTCGGCATGAGTTATGTCCGAGCATATTTCGGCGAGAGAGCATCGATAGCTGGCATTCCCATCGATGCCGGTGTCGGCCTCATACTGAAAGTCGTCGCGGCTTGTTTTGGCGCGTCCATCAGTAAAGGAGGACAACGGGTCGGCCAGTTCTTTCACGATATTGCCAATGGTGCGTTGGCGTCATGGACGGCCGCACTCGGAGCGGAGTTCGGCGCAAAAAAACGCTTGGAAAAACCCGAGCCTCTCCCTGTGCCACAGCCGAATGTGGGGGCCGTCGGTCCAGCCCAAGAAACGCCCCAATTTGCGTCGGGGCCGATGACATTCGAAGACCTCGCCGCAATTACCGCAGCCAGGCAACAGCAGCCCGCGGTGGCACCTCCAGCTCCACCGCCGAATGTGAGCGTTGCCGGTTTGGCCCAAGAAACGCCCAAGCCTGCAT
>CAYSYX010000389.1:0-8539 GCA_964435055.1 uncultured Polyangium sp.
GAGATCAACGGTACAGCGAACATCAGCGGTACAGCGAAGATCGACGGCAAGGCGTGCGTCGTGGCAAACGATTGCGCGAGCAAGATCTGTACGGGCAACGTTTGTCAACCTGCAACCTGTACCGACACGGTCGAGAATGGCGCCGAGACTGACGTCGATTGCGGCGGCGGAACGTGTGCGCCTTGTGCTCCGGGGCTTGGATGCAGCGTGGACGGCGATTGCGTCGGTGGTTCTTGTTCGGGATCGGTTTGTCTTCCGACATGCACCGACGGCATCAAGAACGCGAACGAGACGGACATCGATTGCGGTGGTCCGACGTGCAGTCCGTGCGCCGACACCAAGGTTTGCTCGGTGGGTTCGGATTGCGCGAGCAAGATCTGCACGATGGGTGTTTGTCAGACTGGAACCTGTTCGGACACCGTGCAAAACGGTTCGGAAACGGGCGTCGATTGCGGTGGCGCGTTGTGCGCACCTTGTGCCGATGGCAGCGGGTGCAAAGTGCCCGGCGATTGCACGAGCGGCGTTTGTACGGGTATGGTTTGTCAGGTCCCAACCTGCTCGGATACGGCGAAAAACGGCGCGGAGACCGACGTCGATTGCGGTGGAGGAACGTGTCCGAGTTGCAATTTGGGCAAAGCTTGCGGCGTGGATGCGGATTGCGCGAGCAACATCTGTACGGGTTCGGTCTGTGTGGATTCGCGTTGCGGCGACGGCGCGGTCACGGGAGCCGAGACTTGCGACGACGGCAATGCGACGAGCGGCGACGGTTGCAGCGCGACCTGCGCTCCCGAACTGGGATTCAACTGCAATGCGGCGATGCCTACGGTATGCACGCCCATTTGCAATGACGGCAAAGTCGTCCAAGGCGAACCTTGCGATGACGGCAATTCGACCAATGGTGACGGCTGTTCGGCGACGTGCACCGTTGAAATGGGTTATGGCTGTACGGGCAGCCCGAGCGTGTGCACGTCGGTCTGCGGCGACGGCGTCGTCTTGGCTCCCGAAACGTGCGACGACGGCAATCCATTCGGCGGCGACGGCTGCAGCACGGCGTGCACCGTCGAAACCGGATTCACGTGCATGGGCTCGCAACCCACCGTATGCTCGGCCATTTGCGGGGACGGGAAAATCGTCGGATTCGAAGAATGTGACGATGGCAATGGGATCAACGGCGATGGCTGCAATAACACGTGCAACGTCGAATCGAGTTATGGATGCACGGGCGAGCCGAGCGTGTGTTATCCCATCGAACTCGAACCGAACGGCGCATGCAATACCGCGGGTGGTCCCTTCGCCCCGCCGTTTGTCATGAACGGCCGCATCCAGCCTGCCGGCGACGAGGATTATATCAAAATCACGATTCCTGCGTTCGCGGATCTCAGGGTCGCCACGTGGGCGCCGACGGTTGGTCAATGTACAACCGGAAACGACACGGTCATCGACCTACGCGGCACGGACTGCACGACGATTTTGGCGACCGACGACGACGGTGGTTTGTCCCCTTGCTCGCTCATTGATTCGACTCTGGATCTGGGAGCGAAGAACATGGCGCCGGGAACGTACTACATTCGCGTTCGCCATTTCTCGACGTCGAGTACGATTCCCACGTACAAGCTCGAAGTGAAATACAACGCGCTTTGCGGCAACGGCATCAAGGAAGGTTCGGAGACGTGCGACGATGGCAATACGACGCCGGGAGACGGTTGCGGCACCAATTGTCGGGCCGAACCAAAGCCGGAGATCGAGCCCAACGACGTTTGCGGCAGCGCCACGGGCCCCTTTGCCGTGCCGGTTTTGCTGGGTGGATCGATTACGCCGGGCAATGACAAGGATCTCTTCTCGTTCACGTTGACGGCCTATTCGGACATCAAGGTGCAATCGTTTGCCCCCGGATTCGACACGTGCACGACGGGCGTGGATACGGTCATGACGTTGCGCAATACGGATTGCACCACGATCATGACGACCAACGACAACGGTGGGGTCGGGTCGTGTTCGCTCATTGATTCCGCGACCAATGCCGCTGCAACGAATATGCCGCCGGGCACCTATTACGTGCAAATCGAAGAAAACGGCAACAATGCGGCGATCGCCAACTACCAAGTGCTCGTCAGCATCAATGCGACCTGCGGCAATGGGATCAAAGAAGGTTCGGAGACCTGCGACGACGGGAATACGAATTCAAACGACGGCTGCGCGAATACTTGTCGCCTCGAACAAGGCTGGACCTGCACGGGTGCGCCCAGTGTCTGCGCATTCAATTGCGGCAACGGCTCCATCACGGGCACCGAAACCTGCGACGACGGCAACACGACATCGGGTGACGGTTGCACGAACGTTTGTCTGGTCGAACCCGGATATCTGTGCACGGGCATGCCGAGCGTATGCATGACAACGTGCGGAAACGGCGTCGTTGATGGGGCTGACCAATGCGACGATGCCAATATGAACAACGGCGATGGTTGTACCAATACCTGCCTTGTCGAACTAGGCTACACTTGCGCGGGCGCGCCGAGCGCATGCACGGCGCGTGAAATGTTGTGCAACGACAACGTCGATAACGATGCCGACGGCGCGACCGACGCCGCCGACATGGATTGCGTCATTCCCGCGTACTTCCCGGCTTGTGCAATGGGACAAAGGCTCATTGTCGCCAAGTCGATCGACATTCCCAAGACCATTCTCGACGGCAATCCGACCGGCGTGACGAGCAATCTCATCGTGGGACAAGGCGCGGGCACCGTCAATCGCGCCGCTATCTTGTACGACATCACCCACACGTGGGATGCCGATCTGGACCTGACGCTCATTCCCCCGTCCGGAACGAATATGGATATTTGCTCCGACAACGGCAGCTCGAGCGATAACTTCACCAATACGGTGCTCGATTCGACGTGTGCGACGTCCGTCGCCAGCGGCGTGGCCCCATTCTCGGGTTGTTACCAGCCTGAAACTTCGTTCGCCTCGCTTGCCGGACTTCCCGCTTCAGGCGTCTGGAAGTTCAAAGTCGTGGATGACACGACGACCGATTCCGGAACGGTCAACCGTTGGGCCATGATCTTCTGCGCGACGCCTTGATTCATCCTTTGGGGCTTTGAGCCGCTTTCGGCGCTCTTCGCCCCAAACCCCTGATCCGCCTCGAAAAACGGGAGGGCCCCTGCCCTCCCGACATATTCGTCCCTCAAAACATCAATATCGCGACTTCGTCGATTACGCGTGCGTCGGTGATAACGCTTGACCGCACGGTGGCGACATGATGTCGTGCAGTTGGGCGCACGTTCGAGCGCCCGCGATAACCTTGAAATGGATCGGTTATGAAACGTAAAATTTCCTTCGATTCGACTCGTTTTGCCGCGTCGTCTTTTGCATTGCTCATCGCTTCGCTCGTCGGGTCGTCGGGATGTCAGATCATTACCGCAATCGATCGCTCGACATTGGATTCCGGCGGCGCGGGGGGCAGCGCCGGCAATGCTCAAGGCGGAATGGCGGGCATGGGTGGCGAGGGCGGAATGGCCGCGTGCACGACGAAGGACACCTGTCCCGGGACCGATACGGTTTGTCGAAGCAGAACGTGCGTCGACGGTATTTGTGGGTTTTCGAATGCGGCGAGCGGCACGCCGACGAACAATCAAAGCGCCGGGGATTGCAAGCGCGAGATTTGCGACGGAATGGGCACGGTGACGACCGAAACCGATGCAACGGACGTCTTTGATGACACGAACGATTGCACGAATGATTCCTGCAATGGTGCCGTCCCGGAAAATACGCCTTTGATGGTGGGAACGAGCTGTGCGTCGAATGGGGGCAAGGTATGCGACGCCAAGGGCGTTTGTGTCGAATGCAATGCCGCCGGAGATTGTACGACGGGCGTTTGCATGTTGAATCAATGCGTGCCCGCGACGTGCGCCGATGGCGTGCAAAACGGCAGTGAAACGGACATCGATTGCGGCGGGGCGGATTGTGCGGATTGCGCGGATGGACTGAAGTGCGACACGGCGGGAGATTGTCAAAGCCACGTGTGCACGGGTATGGTTTGCGCAACCGCGACGTGCAGCGATAACATTGTCAATGGCGACGAAACGGACGTCGATTGCGGCGGAGCGACGTGCAGTCCGTGCGCGCCGGGCCTTGCGTGCACGCAAAACGATGATTGCATCGGCGGAAGCTGCTCGGGAGCGATTTGTTTGCCGACGTGTACGGACGGCGTGACCAACGCCAATGAAACGGACAAGGACTGCGGGGGACCGCTTTGTAATCCGTGTATGGTAGGGCAAACCTGCTCGGTCGCGACCGATTGCAGCGGCGGTTTTTGCCCGAACGGAAAATGCGAAAATCCGACGTGCATGGATACCGCCAAAAACGGATCGGAAACGGATGTCGATTGCGGTGGCGGGGTATGCGCGCCTTGTGGCGAAGGCAAGGTTTGCAAGCAAAACAGTGATTGCGCAAGCAACGATTGCGTGGGCGGTCTCTGTTTTGGAGCGGTCTGCGGCGACGGTAAATTGAGCGGGACCGAAGGCTGCGATGATAACAATACCCTGGCCGGCGATGGATGCAGCGGCACATGCACCGTGGAAATGGGTTTTACCTGTACGGGCATGCCCAGCGTTTGCGCGCCGATCTGCGGCGACGGGCAAAAACTGGGCAATGAAGCGTGTGACGATGGGAATACCACGACGGGCGATTGTTGTAATTCGACGTGTGCGGTCGAATCCGGTTGCGAAATCGAGCCCAACGACACCGACGCGACCGCCAATGCATGGACGACGGTGGCCATTGGGAACAAGGTCAAGGCCTTCAACAACCCGACGCTCGACAAAGACGTCTTCTCGATTGTCGTGCCGCCGAACAACAAGGGTTCATTGACGGCTGAAGTGAAGGACGGGCCGCTGGGTTCGAAATGTTCCAATCCGACAAACATCGACAGTTATCTCACGGTGCGGAATGCGGCGGGAATGACAATCGCCACGAACGACGATATTGTCCAGCCGACGAATTATTGTTCCAAGGTCACCGTAATGAACCTCGATCCGGGGACGTATTACGTGGAAGCCAAGCGCACGACGCTCGCGCCGGCAGGTTTGGCCACGTATGATTACACGCTGCAAATTGATCTGACGTTGGCGACGTGCGGCGACGGCGTCATTACCTCGAGCGAGGTTTGCGACGACGGCAATACGATGAGCGGCGACGGTTGTTCGTCCGGATGCACCATCGAACAGGGCTGGAGTTGTTCGGGACAACCAAGCAGCTGCATGTTGACGTGCGGCAACGGTACGGTATCGGGCAACGAGCAATGCGACGATGGCAATACGATGAGCGGCGATGGGTGCAGCAATGTATGCCTGCTGGAATCGACGGCCGAAACTGAGCCGAACAATGCGTGCGGACAAACGAGCGGTCCGTTTACGCCGCCTTTTTTGATTGCCGGAGCCATCACGCCCGTGGGGGATCAAGACTATATTGCGGTCACGATTGCGGCGTACGCGGACTTGAAGCTGGAGACCTTTGCGCCGACGTATGGAGTTTGCACGCCGGGCAACGACACGGTGATCCAGTTGCGGGGCCCGAATTGCTCGACGGTGTTGGTGACCGACGACGAGGATGGCCTCGACAGTTGTTCGCTCATCGATTCGACGAAGGTTGAAGATGCAGCGGCCAGGCACTTGGCGCCGGGAACGTATTTCGTGCGCGTCGAAGATTACCTCAACAATGGGACGATCGCGGCGTATCAATTACGCGTGACCTTCGATGCGTTGTGCGGAAATGGAGTTCGGGAAGGTTCCGAGCAATGTGACGGTGGGGCAAACTGCGGAACCGATTGCATGTTTCTGCCGTTCTGCGGCGACGGACAAATCGCCAACGGTGAACAATGCGACGACGGCGCAACGGTGAACGGGGATGGTTGTTCGAGTACGTGTTCGGTCGAGGCGGATTATCGGTGCAGCGGAGCGCCGAGCGTGTGCGCCTTGTACGAAACAAACTGTAGCGACGGCCTGGACAACGATGGCGACGGCAACGCCGATGCAATGGATGCGGATTGTACGTTACCGGCGTACTTCCCGGGTTGTATGGCGGGACAAACGTTGCGGGTCTACAAGTCGTTCGACACGCCGAAAGCGATTCCGGACAACAATCCGGTGGGCATCACGAGCAATGTGTCGGTCGTGAACAACGTCGGCACCATCGCGAACAGCGCGATCTTGTTGAACGTGACGCACACCTGGATCGAGGACGTGGATGTGACGCTCGTTTCGCCTTCGAATGCATCGTTTTTCGTGACGCGCGACAACGGCGGCAGCGGAGACGATTACACGGGCACGTTGTTCCAGACCTCGTGTCCCCCAATCACCAATGCCAATCCGCCGTTTTCGAATTGTTACGCGCCGGAAACATCGTTTGCCGCGCTTGGAGGTACATCGGCGCAAGGTTTGTGGAAGCTGACGGTCGCGGACGACGCGATGGATGATTTCGGAACGCTTCAAAACTGGGCGCTCGTGCTTTGTACCGTTCCGTAGCTGCACGGAAAAACGCGGCCGTCGTTTCACCCGGCGAACCCTGCTCACACCTGGGCGTCATCGCCAAACCCTCGAAATAATTTGCCTGGACGTTTGTGTTCTGTCTTGACCACCCAATCCGTCCGTGGTGAGGTTTGCCATTGGATTGGACCGTTGGTCTTGGCGCGCTGGGTGCGCCGCGAGGAGATGGCACTACATGAGTCGATGGAAACGTCTTGCGTCGGAGCGGTTTGTCGCGACGACGCTCGTCTTGTTCGCAAGCTCGATTGGGGGAATGGCGGGCTGCGAGCTGATTGCTACGATCGATCGTACGGCGCTCGGTGAGACCGGTGGCGGCGGCAATGGTGGCATGGGCGGCATGGGTGGCACGGCCGGCGCCGGAGGCGCGACCTGCACGCCTGTCGACGACATGAACGATTGCACGACGGACGAATGCGTTGACGGAAAGCCGGTCAATACGCCTCTGGCCGTAGGCACGATGTGCGGCGCGGACAAAGATATGTTCTGCGACGATAAAGCGACGTGCGTGGTTTGCTTGACGGCGTCGGATTGTCCAGGCACGGACGACGAGTGCCAGACGCGCACGTGTACCATGGGTGCGTGCGGATTCGATTACACGCCGAAAGACACGCCGCTCAATGTGCAAATGGCCGGCGATTGCAAACTCAAGGTTTGCGACGGAATGGGCGCGCAGATCGACAACAATGACGACGCCGACGTTCCTGACGACAACAACGCCTGTACGGACAACGTGTGTAGCGCGGGTACGCCGTCGAATCCGCCGCTTGCCGCAGGCACGCAATGCGGAATGGACGGCATGGGCCATCCGCTGGTTTGCAATGCCTTGACTCAATGCGTGGGTTGCAATGCGCCGAGCGATTGTCCCGGAACGGATGACGAGTGCAAGCAACGCACCTGCGTGAACAACGTCTGCGGCGTGAGCTATACGCCGGACAAGACGCCAGTCCAGGCGCAAACCGTTAACGATTGCTTGGTCCAAGTTTGCGACGGCGCCGGCAATATCGTGGCCTCGCCCGACGATGCCGACTTGCCGGTCGATGATGGCAATGCGTGTACCGGCGAAACCTGTTCGATGGGCGCGCCAAACCATCCCGACGTGGCCAACGGCTCGGCATGCAGCGACAGCAACGCGTGCACGCTCATGGATACGTGCCAAATGGGCGTATGCACGGCCGGAACGCCGGTGACTTGCACGGCTTCGGACCAGTGTCACGTCGCCGGAACGTGCGATTCGATGACCGGCTTGTGTTCCAATCCGACCGCAATGGACGGCACGAGCTGCAATGACGGCAACGCCTGTACGCAAACAGATGCATGCCAAACCGGTACCTGTACCGGGGCAAACCCCGTCGTCTGCACGGCTTCCGATCAATGCCACGTCGCTGGAACATGCGACACGATGACCGGAACTTGCTCCAATCCGCCCGCGATGGACGGCACGACCTGCAATGACAACAATGCGTGTACACAAACGGACGCTTGTTCGAATGGCACGTGTACCGGGGCAAACCCGGTGACTTGCACCGCGTCGGATGCTTGTCACGTGGCTGGAACGTGCGACACGATGACCGGCACGTGCTCGAATCCCGCCGCAATGGACGGCACGATGTGTACGTCCAACATGGTCTCGGGCGCGTGCACCATGGGCACGTGCGTTGCGTGCGGTGACGGAATCGTCAATGGCGCGGAAGCATGTGACGACGGCAATGCGATGCCGTTCGACGGTTGCGTTGGTTGTGCAGTCGAAACGGGTTATGCCTGTATGGGCGCGCCCAGCGTCTGTGCGCCCATTTGCGGCGACGGATTGCTTCGTGCGGGGGAACAATGCGACGACAAAAACACGGTGAGCGGTGACGGCTGCTCGAGCTCTTGTCAGCGCGATATCGGCTGCGCAATGGGCGAAATCCCCGTCATCGTGACGAATACGGTGTTCGCGTCCATTCCGGACACCTACGATGGCCTGCTCAGCCAAATCAACATCGGTCAAACGGGCATCGTGC
>CAYSYX010000389.1:8549-9164 GCA_964435055.1 uncultured Polyangium sp.
TGCGCAGAGTCATTCCGCAGTTGGTCGTCACGCACGGCAACGTCGGCAATCTCGATATCTTCCTGCAATCGCCTTATGGGCAGCAACGGGTGCTCATGCAGGACATCGGGACGGCGGCAAACCTCCTCGCGACGATGTTCAGCGATAGCGCGACGAGCGGTATTGCCACGGGCGTTGCGCCCTACACGGGTTCGTTCATACCGCTCGAAACGCTCTCCGATGCCAATGGGTTTGCCACCCAATCCGCGGCCGGTAATTGGGTGCTCCGCGTGTCGGACGATACCGCCGGATCCACGGGCACGCTCAATGGCTGGACCTTGGCTTTGTGCATCGATCCCAGCGTTCCCAGCATCTGCGGCAACGGGTACGTCGAGGCAAACGAGCAATGCGACGACAAAAATACCACGAGCGGCGATGGCCGTTCGAGTACGTGTCAGCTCGAAATCACCTGCGGCTCAGGACAAACCCTGGTGGTCCAACGATCGGCGCAATCGGCCTTGCTGATCCCGGACAATAACCTCACCGGTGTGCTCAGCCCGATCACCATCGCCGCGCCCGGCGTGGTTGCCAAAGCGGTCGTCGTGTTCAATGCCATCAGCCACGCATTCGACGGCG
>CAYSYX010000390.1:0-9163 GCA_964435055.1 uncultured Polyangium sp.
TCAATATTGGTCCAGCGCTCGCTGGTCCGGGTCCAGGGGCGGATAGCCCCTGGTCAGGTCTGGGCTGAAAGCCCAGCAAAACGCAACGGTTACGTCGCGCTCGGCGGAAAATCCAATTCGGGATAGCGGCGGAAGATGCCGTGCTCATTAAATGGGCAACGGCGGTCCGAGGCGAGGTAGGCGGCGATGTTCGGGCGCTGAGCGATCGAATCGCGCAAGACGAGCAGCCGTGGAATGGATGGTTTGGCATGCGAAAACGCAATGGGAAACGCGTACGCCAAACCTTCCAGCACTTGAAACATCGATAGATCCACGTACGTAAGTCCGCTCGTGACCATGTGCTTTTGTTGGCTCGACGTATTCCGTTGCAACACGTCCTCGAAATAGCCGAGCAGCTGCGGCATACGGCGCGACACGAAGAGCTCCGCTTTCTTTTTCGCTTCGGCTTTTTGATCTTCGTAATAAAGCGTCGACGCTACCGGATGATGCGTATCGTGGACTTCCGCGACCAGATCCATGATCGACAATTGCAGCTGATTTGCCGTGACTCGAGAAAGTTCGTCCTGAGGAACCAATCCCAAACGCGGGGCCAGCCAGAGCAAAATATTGGCGGTTTGAGCGAGCACGACGTCGCCATATTTCAGGATCGGCGGGGCAAACGGGCGCAAGCCTACGCCGGTTCCTCGCGTCAATCGTTGAATCGCATGTACGCCGCCGCCTTGATCCGCGGGCAAACGACCCACGTCCACGTAGGGGCAACCAGCTTCTTCGAATGCCAAGCGGACGAATTCACCTCGACCAGGCAGCCCGGGCCAATAATACAATTCGTATTGCAGTTCTTTCGCTTCACTCATGTTCGCCTCCCATTTTCATCCCGGCGCATTTTCCAAAGCCTGGATTGCCGCTTGAATCACTTCGCGCAAGGTCACGCCATGCGTGCGAGCGGCTGCGGCACAATCATCGAATTCAGGTTTTACTTGGGGCGGACCAAAGGGCCCTTCGCTCACCTTGACGCGTACCCGGCCAAACGCCGTTTCCACCGTAACCGTTCGGCGCGGACGTTCCGTTCGCGTCACCGGGATCTTTCGTAAGCCGATGGACGTGGTTTCCCGCAAGAGCGCCGTGCCCACAGCTTCGGCCTCGGGAGCTCGCGCCAACGCTGAAATCGTCAATGCCGGGCGACCTTTTTTCATCGTAATCGGAGTCGCCCAAGCATCAAGCGCGCCCGCCGTCAGCAACGCTTCAATCGCGTGCGCCGCGACCTCGCCCGTCATATCGTCCACGTTGGCTTCCAAGACCACGTGCGACGCTCCCACGATGGTTTCATTCGACGCACCATTACGCGTTCCCAACACGACGCGCAGCAAATTGGGCCGATCGGGCAATTCCCGAAAACCCGCGCCCCAGCCGACTCGTTCCGGGGCAAACGACGGCCAACGCTCGAACGATGTCGCCGCCGTCGCCACGATCGCCGCTCCCGTCGGCGTCACGAGCTCCGCATCGAGCTCCACTCCGTACGTCGGTACACCTCGCAAACACTCGATCGCCGCAGGCGCCGGCAACGGCAAGATCCCATGCCGTGCCTTGACAAACCCGCGTCCCATCGGCAGCGGAGCGCCTCGAACCTCGGCCCCCAGGTACACGAGCGCCGCTGCGGATCCCACGATGTCCACGATCGCATCGACCGCTCCGACTTCGTGAAAGTGCACTTCTTCGAGCGGCATGCGGTGCACGGCGGCCTCCGCTTCGCCCAGTCGACGAAAGATCCGTCGCGCCAACGTGCGCACATCGGCTTCCAGCGGCGCAGCTTCCAGCATCGCGTCGATCGACGCGTATGTACGTTCCGGTTGCGGCGAACCCACGTGGACTTCGAACGAAGTCGCCACGATCCCGCTGCGATGTTTGTGCCCGCGTTCCAGAAAAACCCCTTCGAGCGGCAACGCGGAAACGGCTCGCTCGATCACCAGAAGCGGCACACCCAAGTCCAAGAGCGCCGCGATCGTCATATCGCCGGCAACGCCGCTGAACGCATCGAAAAACAGAATTTTGCCCGCTCCGGCACCTTGTTCGAGCAGGGGCAAACGCACCGGATGAATGTGCTCGTGCCCGTGCGGATGGGCATGCGGATGCGTGTGCGTATGGCCATCGTGCGTATGGGCGTGACTGTGCTCATGCGCGTGATCATGCGCGTGATCATGCGCGTGATCGTGCGAATGCTCGTGGTCGTGATCGTGATGATGGTCGTGAGAATGGTCGTGATCGTGTCCGCCGTGCATGATGCCGAGCTCGCTTCCCGTGTCTTATTCAGTCTTATTTGCGCGATGTTCCAGGGTGGTCGCGACCAACGGCATCATTCGATGCACCGCCATCGCCGCTCCGAAACCATTGCCGATGTTCACCACCACGACGCCCGCCGCACACGACGTCAGCATCGCAAACAGCGCCGTAAACCCGTTCAAAGCCGTTCCATAACCAACATTCGTTGGTACAGCAACGACCGGCGTCGACACCATTCCTCCGACGACGCTCGGGAGCGCTCCCTCCATCCCCGCACACACGATCGCGGCGGAAGCCGAGCGCAAGTCGTCGACGCGATGGAGCAGGCGATGAATCCCGGCCACGCCGATGTCGTACATGCGCCGAGGTTCGAGACCGAGTGCGTACAACGTTTCGGCCGCTTCTTCGGCCACCGGCATGTCGCTCGTTCCCGCCGTGATGACGGCGACCGGAGCGGCGGGACGTTTCTCCGGAGGTGTCAGTTCGACAAACCCCGTACGTCCGATCGCCGAATACCGAAGTTGCGGCACTCGTTGGGAGACGACGGCGGCTTTGTCCGCATCGAGCCGCGTCACCAGCACGTTTGTCCGGGCACGCATCATTTCTTCCGCGATCCCCGCGATCTGCTCGCCCGTTTTTCCTTCGCCAAACACGACCTCGGGCACGCCTTGCCGAAGCGCTCGATGATGGTCGATGGTGGCGAAACCCAAGTCTTTGAAGGGCAAACCTTGAAGCGAAGCGACGGCTTGCTCGACGTTCACGTCGCCATCCCGCACTTGCTCCAGCAGTTCACGTACGCGCCGCGGATCCATGATGGGCGTCCCCATAGCATGTCCGGAGCGCGGTAGGCGTCGAAGCGCGAGATGCGAGATTTTTTCGCCGCGTGTTGGGGACGAAACGGTGGTGGGGATCCGGTTTGGAGCGAAGAGCCACCGAAATTCGGGGCCGAATGTTCAGGGTGGATCTCGTCGGAGCTCTTCAGTCCGCCGTCCACTGATGCGTTTCTTCCGGTTTGCCCGCGAAGAATGCATTGGGAATGGTCCACGTCTTGGATCGACGATCGCTGCGCACGTATTCACGCACGCCGTCCGCCGAGAAAAACGCCTTCATGAAATGGTACAATTTGGGAAAACTCTCCACGAGCCCCGGATGCAAGGGCAGCAGCGTCTCCAAGGCAAACGCCATGAGCACATCGGCGAGCGTGTATTTGCCGGGCGAGATCCAAAACTCGGCATTGGCCGCGGTGCGCTCGAAAAAGTTATCGAGGTTTCGCAAGCGGGTTTGCATTTCTTCGCGATTTTTCGCTCGAACCTCGGCAAACTGCGGATTCCAATTGAGCATCGCGGCGTGGAAAATCAGGTCGCCGGCGGTTTCGGCGATTTCATCGATCCACGCTTCTTCTTCAATGGTCGCTCCGGCCAAACCAAGTTTACGCGCCAGATAGCGATTGATGGCCGCCGATTGACACAACGTGAATGCACCGTCTTCGAGGACCGGCAATTGACCAAGCGGCGTGCGTTCGAGCATTTTGGGCTTCATTTCGAGCCACGATTCCAATGGCACTGCCTCGAATTCGTAGGGCGTCTTGGTCAGTTCGAGCATCAACCGAGCCGTTTCGACTCGACCCCGTACACCGAAATAGATGAGTTTCATGGCGGGCGTGATGAAGTGATTGACCCGCGAAGTCAACGGGTTCCGGAAAATTTATCAATTCAGGCTCATTTTCATGATACCGTGCCAATCCATGCGCTCCAAAGTGCCCGCATCGAATCAAGTGCGCGACGAATGGCTGCGGCGCGTGCAAGCGGAATACACATCCGCAGCCATTACGCAACACTTGGGTCTCTGGCTCATCCAAGCCGGTACCTCCCCGGATCTCATCAAAGCTTCATTACGTATCGTCACCGACGAACTCATGCATGCTCGATTGAGTCACGAAACCTATCAACGAGCGGGCGGGACAAACCCACCGGCGCTCGTCCGGGAACAATTGGGTTTGTCGAGAAATCTTCGCGATTCTTTGGAAGCGGATATCGCGCGAATATGCATTTCCGTATTTTGTTTGGGAGAAACGGTAGCCGTGCCGTTATTTCGACGTCTACGCGAAGGCGCGACCGTCCCTGTCGCTCGCCGAGCGCTCGATCGCATTCTTCGCGATGAAGTTCGGCATCGGGATTTCGGATGGCTTTTATTGGATTGGCTTTTGGAGCAACCTTATGCCGACCAAGTTCGGCAGCTCGCGCAGGAAGAATTGCCCATCATGTTCGCGACGCTTGCGCACAACTATGGCGCGACCAAGAAAAACCCGTCGAAAAAAATCGACGAAGCGGACCGAGTCTGGGGACTCATGTCCTCGGCGGATTATGCCGCGGCCGTGTTCAAAACAGTGGAACGTGATTGGGGGCCGCGATTTTCAGCCCGCGGTATCGATGGCAAAGCGGCCTGGGAAAAATCGAAAAACGTTCGTGTAACCGAACCCCTTTGACTCGCCTGCGGCTTTTATTGTTTTTTGGGCATGTTCGGCGGGCATTTGACCTTTTTGGGAGGAGGCGGATTGCACCGGGTATTGGGTGCGCACGTGACGTGCTTGAACGCGCGACATCCCCCGTCCGCGTTTTGCATGACCTCCCATCCCGCCGGAGCATCGGGCAAATTGGACTCGTCCACGACCGGAGCTTTTGGCGTATTCGTGGCCGTATTCGTGGGCGCGGGCGTCGCGGTATCGGCTTTGGGCAAGGGTTTTTGCGTCTCGCAATCGGCCGGCTCATGCCAAGGCGGGTTTGCCGGATGCTGAATGAAGCATTTTCCGTCGGCTCCGCGAATGAATCCCTCTTTCACCGCCCCGATGTTGGGCACCCAATTGGGATCGTTGGGCCCGCTCGGATCGCTCTGGGGTTTCTTGTCCACATCCGGCGTTTCTCCGGTCGTACCCGTCGCATCCGGCGGTGGAGTCTTCATGTCCGGCGTGCCATGGTCGGGGGGTTTGGCGGCCGAACCGCAACCGGCCGAGATCGTAACGACAAACGCCGCAGCGAGGCGGGGAGATTTTTTGCGAAGCATCGTGCCGAAAGTAGAAGCCGGCGCTCCTCGCGCGTCAATGATCCCGGGGTCCGCCGGCCTCGAGCACGAATCACCCGACAACCTGCACGTGTCGAATACTTGGAGCTTCGAATCGCCTGCGCCGCTCGACGCCCCAAACCCCGCATTGACGCATCGCTTTATTCGTTTGACCATCAACCAATCATCGCCATGCCCCTGCCGCTCGCTCCGTTCATCGCCTTCGCCATCGGCGTCTTCCTGGCCTGGAAGACTCGTACCGAGACAAACGATGCCGAACCGCTGTGGAACTCGCACGTCTTCGCCGTCGCGCTCTACGCTCTGCTCGTCTTCGCCCCCGTTGCCGCTTACTTCGCCGCGTTTGCCACCGATTGGTCCTGTGCGTATCTCATCGATGGACGACGTGTTCCGTCCGCAGTTTCCCTCGTGCTCGTGTTTGTCGCGGCAGGCTCGGTCGTCGCCGGGTTTGTCGCGGGTCGCCATGCCCTCGGCCGTCACGCTCCGGGCGAACTGGCATGGCTCGCCGGTTTGCCCCTCGCCGTCGCCCTCGTTCTGGTCATCGCGTTGTATGAACGGCTGGGAGTCGATGCCACGTACGATCAATTCGTCAGTGACTTCGGTCGTGAGCCTTTGTTCACGAGTCGCTTGGGTCTCGCCGTCGCGTGGATGGATGGCATCGTCGCCGCAGGAGCGATCATCACCGCCGAGTGGCTGGCTCCGAAAAGGCAGCCCGGACAAACCACCCCGGCTCCGGTCCGCCCCGCTCGAGTTGCCTCCGTCACGGACGATGATGCCCAAAGACGCTTTCTCGGACGTGGAAAGACACCTCGCTGATTGACGACAGCTCGCGCATCTACCACTCTGAGCGCCCACATGACCGCGCAAAACCGGCTCGACCAAGAGATCACCGACCTGGAGAACCTAGCCGCCGACGTTGTTTCACGTGCGCGCAAAGGCGGCGCGGACGTCGCCGAAGCCATCGCTCGCTCGGGTTCGCAACTCACCGCCAAGGTTCGTCTTGGAGAACCCGAGCTCGTGGAAGAAGCGGCGCATCGCAGTTTGGGTATGCGCGTGATCAAACAAGGTCGAGTCGCCCTCACGTCGACGTCGGACCTGACACCCCGCGGCCTCGAACGGTTTGTCAAGGACGCACTCGAGCTCGTCGACATCTCGCAAGAGGATCCCTTCGCCGGTCCGGCGGATCCTTCACTCTTGGCTTCGGGTCCGTTCATCGACTTGGATCTGTACGACGAGGACGTCGGCGGCGTGACGGCGGCGCGAGCGATCGAGCTTGCGCGGCGCGGTGAACAAGCGGCTCGGAGCACGGACAAACGCATCACGAACAGCGAAGGCGCCACGTTCACCCGCTCGGCGGGCGCGGGCGCGATCGTTCTTTCGGGGGGTTTTACCGGCAGCTACGCAGGGTCTTCGGCGTCCTTGGTCGTCACGCCGATCGCCGATGATGCCGATGGGAAAAAACGACGCGGTCATCACTATACGGCCAAACGCCACCTCGAAGCGCTCGATGCTCCCGAAGACGTGGGACGTGAAGCGGCGCGACGCACCGTACGCAAGCTCGGCGCACGCAAAGTGCCCACATGCGAAGCTCCGGTCGTCTTCGATCCGGATGCCGCACGCGCGCTGCTCGGACTTCTGTCCGGAGCCGTCATGGGCAGCAGCATTTGGCGCAAATCGAGCTACCTCATGGGCCGCGAAGGATCGCGTATCGCCAGCGATCTCGTGACGATCGTCGATGATCCGCTCGTACCTCGAGCCCCCGGTTCACGACCGTTCGACGGTGAAGGACTTGCGTCCCGGAAAAACATGGTGGTTCGTCAGGGCATACTCGAAAGTTACCTTTGCGATTCGTACAGCGCGCGCAAGCTTTCCCGCTCGTCGACGGCGAGCGCTTCGCGTGGTGGAGGTGGCGGCGTGGGAGCGTCGACCTCGAACTTCATGCTGTTGCCCACGGGCACACGAGCGACGGACATCATCAAGTCCACACCGCGCGGTTTGTACGTCACCGAAATGATGGGCTTTGGATACAATCCAGTGACGGGTGATTTTTCACGCGGAGCGGCGGGATTTTGGATCGAGAATGGCGAACTCGCATATCCCGTCAGTGAAGTCACGATCAGCTTGAACCTCGATCAGCTGTGGCAACGAGTGGATGCCGTGGGAAATGACTTGGATTTGCGCACGGCGACGGCGTCACCCACCCTTCGCGTTTCGTCGATGACCATTGCGGGAAGCTGAATTCGCAGTTCGCAAAGCACGAGTCCGCAGCATTTTTAGTCTGCGACGCGAATGATTTTCTCGTAGTCTCGGGCCCGGAGGTGGAAGTTCAAACAATGAAAAAACTTCCTCGAACTTTGGCTTTGGCGATACGAGTGTTGATCGCCTGCACTCTTGGCGGCTGCACGTACGAAAATATGTGTGCAGACGAAATGCAATGCCGCGATGGCAACGATGCCGACGTCGATGCCTGCGTCATTGGTTACGAGCAGAATGAAGATCTTGCCGATCTTTATGGTTGCTCGGATCTGTGGAATCGATACGTCGATTGTCATGCCGAACAGGCTCATTGCCAAAACAGCGACATCTGGACCGACGATGGCGACTGCGGCGATGAGTGGGACGATTACCGAAACTGTGTCGACTAGGAGGCACGAATGCGAAACATCCTGATCTTGCTTGCGTGCCTTTCAGTGGCACCGTTGACCGCATGCAGCCGGGCCGCGGAATACTGCGACATTGCGTGTCAATGCGAAAATTGCTCGGAAAATGAATATGACGAGTGCGTCATTCGGTACGAGGCGTCGGAAGACACAGCCGATACCTACGGATGCACGGATCAATTCGATCGGGCGCACGACTGCGTCATGATCAACAATGACTGCACGTTGGACAATTTCGCGCCCGAGCTCGAATGCCTTGACGATATCGCGGATGTCGGCAAGTGCATCGATGCCAATTCGGCGCTTTAATGCGTCGAAGCGGCTGCCCGGTAAAACGCGGCAGCCGCCCGGTCGTTATTCGGTCAACGGCTCCCAACAGCCCGCGCCAAACCTTCGCCCTCAACCGATTCCGCCGCTGCGCTGGGCGGCGCTGCAATCGGTACTTCGGGCAATAACAAAGCGCTCAGGGCTTGCGCATCGAGCCGCCCCACACGCGTAGCGAAAGATGGTACTTCCGCGATCTCGTCGGCGAGCAAAACGATTCGTGCGTCCGGACAAGCTCGATTGAGCGCTTCGAGCCACCGTTCGAGCTCGACGTCTGTCCCGACAAACTTGGCGTCGATGAGAAATACATCGGGCGGATCGGCACCGGCCAACACGAGTGCGTCGTAAGGATGTTTCACGTCCTTGAGCGGCATCGCTTCACCGAGCACGCGTGTGACATGTGAAACCGTATCCTTTGATCCCACCACGAGTCCCGTACGCGCGGTCGCTCGTGCAAGTTCCCGCGGAACGCTGTACCCCCATGCTCGCAGAAATTCCGCAACATCCGCCGCGCGAAACCGCAAGTGGCGGCCCGGCGTCCGAAAATGCGCAATCCTGCCGCGATCCACCCAGTTATGGATGGTTTTCAAATCAACCTCGCAAAGTGTTGCAAGGTCGGACGCGGTCAACAATTTCTCTCCACGTACTCCGGCCATCATCGGAACTCCACGCGAAAGGTGTGCCACCCCCTCAGATCCCAGCACCGCTCGGACAAACCGAACCGTGCCCCCTTATTGCCCACCCTGTTTCCCTCTCCATCAAACCTAGCTCTCACAGCCCCGCCCGCCACATCTTTCATGAAGTGTGGATCACACTTTCCCCACTTC
>CAYSYX010000391.1:0-3231 GCA_964435055.1 uncultured Polyangium sp.
GAACCATGACGGACGAAGAATCGGAAAAGCAACTCAAAGAACTGGTCCTTCACGCTCGTTTTGCCGATGGCGAACGATTGGCACGTCAAGTGCGCGAGGACGCGCAACGCGCTGAAAATCAGGCTCTTGCCGCCGACGCGGCGTTTGTCCTGGGCCAATGCTGTTTCGAACAGCTCCGTCTTCAAGACGCGTGGGATGCGTTTGCCGATGTCGTCGCGGATCGCACTGAACTTTACGGGCCGAACAGCATACGGGCGGCTCATGCGCGAGGCTGGCTGGCTTGCGTATCCATTTCAATGCACCGCACGGCGGAAGCCAAGTCGCTGCTCGAGCGGGCCAAGGTCGCCATTTCGACATTTTTTGCAAGTCCCACCGAACAGGAACAAATCATCGCCGCCGATACGCTCAAGGCCATAGGATTCGTCGAAACACGCCTGCAGCAAACGAAATCGGCCATCGAGCACCTGCGCCGGGGCCTCGAAGTGCTCGAAGCAGCCCCCGATGCGCATGAACTCGAGATTGCCGCAATGTGCGTGATTCTGGGCATGGCCGAACAAACGGCCAAACACTTCGATCGCGCCGAAGAGCAATTTCAGCGCGCCCTCGATATTCGTTTGCGAATCCTTGGTGAAGACAATCAGCTCGTTGCGTATTGTCGCAATCACGTGGGCATATCGCGCATGTTCGCCGGTAACCCTCGGGAGGCCGAAGAACTGGCCGACAAGTCCGTCGCGGGGCTGGAATCGCTGCCGGTCGACGGTCGTTTGGCGGCCTCGTCGCTCGGTTCGCGAGGTGTCATCGCCGCGGTGGAAGAAGATCACACCAAAGCAATTGATACGCTGGAAAAAGCGCTCGTTGCGGGCGGCGGTTCCGATGCGGAAACCCCGGAGGTCGCTCAAACGCTCGTCATGCTGGGGCTCGTGCAGCTCGGTTTTGAAAAACCCGATTTGGCCGAACCGCATTTGCGTCGAGCGGTCAAAATCCTCTTGCCGCTGCATCAAACGGAGCTCGATGCGTTGTTCAAAGCCTTCAACAACACGCTGATGGCGCTCAATGCACAACGTAAATTCAAAGAGGTGATCACGTTCGCCGAGCCCATTTTGGAAAAACTCCAAAATGAAGCCATGGTGGATCCGGGGTTTCTCGCGGCCGTCATGGCGGGTTTGTCGACGGGGCATTACGGAATGAAAAAGTACGCAAAGGCGGAGAAACTTTTGCGTCGAGCGCTCGGCGTCGTCGAATCACGTCTCGGACCGGACGCTCGGGAGCTCGAGCCGATCCTGACCAATTTGGCGCAGCTTCTCGGAGAAATGGGCCGCAAGTCCGAAGCTCGCACGTACGCGCGCCGGTGCGAGGAGATTCAGGCCAAGTACAACTGACTCGCGAATTGAGGTTTGACGTTTGGGGTTGGCACGTCTCCGACGCCCTGCACCCCAAAAACTGCATTTGCTGCTCGTTCAGCGAGGAGTTTGGCGGTTCAAACGCTGTCCACGCGTTTTGGCGAGCGCGTAGTCCATGCCGCTTTGCAGCGTGGCCATCGTGACGAACGTTTGCAGATTGATATCGAGCGCAATCAATGTTTGCGCAATCTTCGGTCGAATGCCCGTAATGACCGTCTCCGCACCGAGCAGCCGCAAGGCCGATGCGACATTACCGAGCATGCCTGCCGTGTGCGTATCGACGTGTTTGAGGCCCGTGACATCGAGAATCACGAATCGCGAGCCCAAACGCTGAGCGCCGTCGAGCGCCACGGAAAGCACTTGATCGGCACGTTCGGTATCCATACTGCCAATGAGCGGAATGACGACGATATCCTTGGCAATCGGCAAAAGGGGCGTCGAAAGTTCCGCCAAACGCTCTTTCTGCGACGCCAACATTTGCTCGTTGAGTCGCGCTCGTTGCTCCTCGACGGCCAACCGTTGGTGCAATTCTTGTTCGAGACGTTGATTGGCCGTGGACAAACTTTCATTCGCGTGACGCAATTCTTCCGTCCGATGCGTGACTTCCTGCTCCAACCTTTCATTGGTTCGTCGAACTTCTTCATTCGCCGCTCGAACGTTTTCGATGAGCCGCGCAATATCGATCGCAATGGCGGCCTGCGACGAGAGAAGCGTGAGCAATTCGACGCGCGCAGCGTTGAAAATGCCCGACGTGGAGCGATTTTCCAAATACAACACGCCCGAAAGTCGCCCCTGATGGAGGAGGGGAACGGCAAGAACCGACCTGACGAGCCCCCCGGAGAGGTACGGATCTTCTTTGAAACGAGTGGATTTGAGCACGTTGTCGATAACGACCGTCTCTTGCGTGCGCGCCACGTAAAGGACGACGCTATGCGCGCAATCGGTCGATTCGGCCAGGTTTTTCCCGTGCGCCCGATCAAGCTTGCTCGAATCCGCGCCCAACGTGGCGGCAACGTAAAGCTCGCCGTCGCGAGCAAGAATGAGCGCCCCGCCGTCGGCTCCCGCGTTGTCCAAAACAAGTTTGGCAAGACGATCAATCACCCGCGGCAAATCGATCTCACTGGCGATCTCTTGCGCAGCTCGAACGACAAGCGCCGCATCGCGAATCCCGCCGATGTTCGTATGATCGAGCAACGTGCGCGTCGCATGCGAGCGCGTGCTTTCGCCTTTGCGCGGGGGTTCGGTGCGCGTACGCGTGATTTCTCGCAAAGACGGCCAAATCGGCGTCGCGTGCTCCTCGAGCGCCGCGATTTTCGCCACCCCGCCCCAGTGTTTGAATCCACGATACGCATTGCGAATGTAACCGCTTCCCGCCGTCGATGCTCCGAGACGGTGGAAAAAGCGCGCCATGAGCTCCGATGCCATGGCTTCGAAATGCGGCGCCTTGTTGTCGTGAGCCAATTGAATGGCCCGTTCGTACAACTTGATCGTCCCTTCGATATCGCCCGAAACACGTGATTGCTCGGCGTCGACGAGCGCTTTCAAGTGGGCGAAGTTCGTCGGAGACCACGCAACGAGCTGCTCCATTTCGGCTTTGTACTTTTCGACGATTTCGGTTCGACGCACCATTTCGGCGGAATCTCCGGCATTCGGAGCGGCAAGCATAGCCAACGCCCGCAAGAAGGGATGCGTCTTCGAGGCGGGGTTTCCAGCGACGATTTGAATTCGTTGCTCGGCGGCTTCCGTTGCCTCGAGCGCTTCGGCGTACTTGCCTTGGATGAGGCAAATGAGCGTTTTCAGGATGAAATGATGCGTCTTCATGAGCCCGAAA
>CAYSYX010000391.1:3241-9146 GCA_964435055.1 uncultured Polyangium sp.
CATGCCGAGGATGTTCTGTTCTTCCGAAAACGTGCCGTCATCGAAAGAAATGGGACCTTTGGTTTGCCCTACCAAACAGGCCACGGCTTGTCGGGCGGCGCTGACGGAGACGATCGAATACATGTCGCGCGTCCGCCGACAAACCGCGAGGATCTTATCGGCTTCCTCGAGCAATTCTTCCAAGGGATCGCCCGCAATGATCGAGCCGATGATCTGCAGAAAGCCGGCTGTGCCGAGCATGAGGAATTCCCCGGATTCGACCGATTTTTGGTGAGCAATTCGGTATAACGGGGTCGCTTCGCGCAACGGCAGATTCATGTACAGCGAGCTGGCATAAGGAATATAGAGACGCGCAGCTTGCACGACGCTTGGAAACTTGTGATTCACCGCTTCGGCGAGTTTACCGAATTCCCAACCATCCTTGACCCGTCCGAAAAGGCCGGCCAAGCAATACCCGACGCTCGAATACGGATACGCACAAAGATCCGTATGCCCGTGTTCGATGGCGAATCGCGCCGTGTGGAAATTGACGACGGCAAAGGCAATCGGACCCAAGTAAAATGCCGCCGGTCCCATCACGTCGAGAATCGCAACGACCATTCTCAATGCGGGATCAACGATTTCCGGCGCATCGACGAGGTCCCGGATTTGGCGGCCTTGCATCAACGCATCAATCTTGCCGAGCTCGGCCATCATGACTTGAGGCGAGAGGATTTCCTCGATTTCGAGGGGATGTCCGAGCATCCGCAAAGCTTCCGAACCGGCAATGAGCGCATCTTTGTAATGCGTCATGTTCATCAAACACGTCACGCGCAAGCGAATGACAGCTGCTTTTTCCAAGCCGCTCTGCGCATGGTCGATGAGCGTATCCATCAGGACTTTGGCGCGATCGAATCCCCCGCGGAACGTCTCCGCCTCCGCGCCTTCGTAATGAAGGTCGTAACAAAGTTGATGGTGCGTCCGCCAATCTTCCTCGTGGAGCAAATCAATCGCCACACGCAGATATTCGGCGGCGGCGTTATAAGCGGTCGCCGACTTGGCCCGCTTTCCAGCGCGCAAATCGAGCGCCATGATATCGAGTCGCTCGCCGGCCTCGGTGACCCCCGAAACGCCTCGATTCAAGTGGTGAACGACATCGAGAATGTCTTCATCCCGCACGACGCCGCCGGTCCGCGAGCGCAAATGGCGACCAATCTGCAAATGCAGCTGCTGCTGTTCGGATTGCGAAACCAGCGAATACGCCGCTTGCAAGACACGATCGTGGACAAACGCATAACGCACGGCCGCCAGCTCCGCCCCGGACTCCTTCGTACCGATGGCTTCCGCAAAGCGATAATCGTGATCGAGCGGCACGATGAGACCGGTCTTCATCGCGTCGAAGAGAGCTGCCGCAATGTCCACCGCCGGTTTGTCCGAAATGGCCACCAGCGTCTGCAAATCGAAAGAATGGCCGATGCAGGATGCCAACGTCACGACACGCTGGGTGTCCGCCGGCAACCGTCGCAAACTCTCGACCATCAATTCAACGACGTTATCCGTGAGATCCGCGCCGCGAATGGCGCTCGATTCCCACAGCCAAGCCCCGCGCTCCACATCGAATCGCAGCAAATCGCGATGGATCAACGTGGTGAGGAATTGCTGCACGAAAAATGGATTTCCTCGCGTTTTCTCGAATACGACTTCCGCCAAATCGGCGACTTCGTCGGTGGAGCTCGTGAGCAGATCCGCGACGAGGCGCGTCGTCAACCCCTGGTCGAGCGGCAGCAGGTCGATTTCCGTGGATTTACGGCCGGTTTTCGCGATCTCATCGAGCATCGTCGGCAAGGGATGCCCCTCATCGACCTCATTGTCGCGGTACGCGATCACGTACAAATGATGCTGGCTGAACGAATCGGTCAAGAGCAACTTCAAGAGCCCTTGCGATGCCGGATCGATCCATTGAAGATCGTCCAAAAAAATCACCAATGGTTTTTCGCGGACCGAAAAGACGTGCAAAAAGTCCTGCAACGTCAATTCAAAGCGATTCTTCGCTCGATAGGTGTCGATTTCCGCAACCGGCGGTTGGGGGCCGATGATGAGCTCGAGTTCCGGGATGAGGTCCGTGAGAATGCGACCATTGCCGGCAACCGCTTGAAGAATCGACTTTTTCCATTGCGCAAGCGCCGACGATGATTCCGTCAACAACTGCTTCATCAATTCGCGAAGAGCCGCGATGACCGGCGCAAGCGGTACATCTTGCGAAATCTTGTCGAACTTGCCCGAAATGAAATAGCCGCCATTACGCTGAGCAATGAAACGGTACAGCTCGTGCACGAGCGACGACTTGCCGACCCCGGAATATCCTCGAACAACGACGAATTCGGGCCCGACCTCGCAAGCACGCTCGAAAGAACGCCGAAGCTCATCCACATCGGCTTCGCGACCATAAAGACGCTGCACACCCCGCAAACTCGGCGCCTTGTCGCGACGTCGCAAAGGAAATGCCTCAATCGTCTCCTTCATTTTCCATTGACGAAGGCATTCTTCGAGGTCGAGCCGCAAGCCGGCGTCGCTCTGATAACGCTCCTCCGGCATCTTTTGCAGGAGCATCATGACGATGTCCGCCAAAACCTGCGGAATCATCGATTGCCTCTCGTTGGGAGGCACGGGAATCACCGTCAAATGACGCTGAACGAGCGCGTCGACATCAGCGTCGGTAAATGGCGGCACCCCGGTGAGCATTTCATACAAAACAACGCCGAACGAATACAAATCGGAGCGCGAATCGACCGCCCGATTCATCCGCCCGGTTTGCTCGGGCGATATGTACCGCGGAGTTCCTTCGAGATATTCAGCCGCGACCGGGCGCAACGTTTCACGGGAAATGCGGGCGGAAATTCCAAAATCAATCAGACGCACCGACCAATTCGCCTGATCCACCAGCACATTTCGAGGCGTGATGTCCTTGTGCACAATCCCCTCGGCGTGAACCAGCGCCAAGGTATTCACAAATGAAATGGCCAGCTCGAGCGTGCTCTGCACGTCGAGAACCCCGGCGTCGATAACCTCGCGCAATGTCGGCCAACCACGATCCGCCATCACCAACACAAGACCACGCCCACGCTCCTCGAGCGAAATGACAGCGGGGCCACAATCATGCGGGAGCTGTTTCAAAATGAGAAATTCGCGACGAAGGCGTCCCAGCTCACGCTGTGTCGGATACTCGTTCTTCGTACACTTTAAGATGACCGGTACTCCGGTAGACACGGCTTTGGCGCGAAACACGTATGTCTCGGCACCTTCATAAATGGGTTCGAGAGAGCCGTAGCCATCGAGCGAAAAATCTTGAACTCGTCCAGACTCAGAATCGAGCGATGCCGCAACCATCTTCTTCATGCTCCTGGATTCAACGCCACGTGCGTCTCGAACGAAAATCTCAACGACAAACGGATAAGACTTACAGTGCCCGATGCGTCATTGCAAGAGTTCTGTCCGCTCAGTACGCTTTTTTGTGAGTTGAGATGGTCGAGTGATTGGGTGTGATCGGCGCAACCAACAGTATGCAGGTAACTGGAGTTACCGCGCCAACCTCGGATTGGACAAGGTTGGCGCGGCAGGATGGTCAGCGGGGTATGTGGGGAATCAATCTTCGCAGCCGTGGTCTTCGCCGAGACCGATACGTTCACCCGTTCCGGGCGGCACGGCCGTGAACGTCACCGCGTGATTCGGGGCCTGGGCGACGAGCGTCAGGACCGCACGACCAATGGTCTCTTCGGCATTGTAGCTCGTCCGGAATTGACCCGCGCCCGTATACAGGAATCCATATTCCTGACCGAAAATGCGCACCTTCGCGATGACGTCGCATTCTCCCACGTCGGCTCGTTGCAGCAGCAAATCGATTCGCGTATTGGCAGCCGCCGTATTGGCTTGATGCAGCGTGACTTGCTGTCCGACAATCGGAGCGAGGTTGGAATCGAACGCCATCATGTACGCTTCGACCTGGCGACGCTTCACTTCGCCATCGGCACCAGGAGAATCGTCAAAACCATTCGGCGGGAAACCGCTGAGTTTGTCGAAGCCGAACGTCATCATGAACCGGAAGACCGTATCTTCCGCGCCGTCGTTGAGCATGCCAAACCCGCGAACTTGATCGCCCTTCTGACCGTTGTCGCCCGGAATGATCGAAAACACCTGCGGCATTCCGAACATGCCGACCTTTTGGTACAAGTTGCGCAAATGCGGGACTTTGACCGTTTGCGGAATCTCTCCGGTCACATAACGACCATCGGTTCCGAAGAAGCCGGGAATCGGTTCGCCGAATTCGGCATTCGCATCGGGATCAAGCTTATGGCAATCTTCGCATGAATGATGCAAATCGACGCCCGGTTGGAAGAAGTGCTGCCGTCCGCCTTCTTGGAATGCGGTCAACGTATTGTCGAGGTTCCGAATCGGGTTTGGCGGGTACATGATCTGCAAAGAGAAGTCGGCAAACTTGGTCATTTCGTTGGCCGTGAGCGGTCCGGTTCGTCCAAGCAAACCCGCAAACGCTTCTTGGAACTCCTCGAATGCGCCGACTTCATCAAAGGAACCACTGTTCGGCTGCGCGCTCGGGACTTCATCGCCCTTGGTGCGATCTCCGCGCCAATGCATGGGGCCATGGTTGGCCATTCCGCGCAAACTCTGGGTCGTCATGGGCCCTTTGAGGGATCGGAAATCAATGAAGAGCGGGAAGAACGGCGGGAAGTTCTCGGCAACGGGCCCGGGCATGGGACTCGTTCCCGCATCCGGATTGCCGAGATCCCAGGCCAAGCTGTCGAAGTCGCCGAAAACGTGGCAACTGGCGCACGATGCCTCACCATTGCTCGACGTATATCGCGCGTCGTACAAGAAGCGACGACCTTCACGCACGCTTTGGGGTTCGGGATTGTGAAGATGTTTGCGATCGAGAACCGATTTCGTGACGGGATTGATGACCGTCACGGCATTGTTGAATCGGCTGAATACGTACAAACGACTGCCCGAGCTGTTCAGCAGAAGGCCCGTCGGTCCCACCGGTTCGCCATCGTCTTGAAGAGCGATGTGGTTGGCCGCATTCGGCACGAAGGTGTTGTTTTCGATTTCCGCGGTATTGAAAATACCAATCTTGCTCGAACCGAACGCGGCGACGTAAAGCTTGTCTCCCGCAGGCGAAACCGCCATTCCCATCTGCGTCGCGAGGCTATTTTCATTCACCTCAGTCGGCGCGGGATACGCATTGTAATCGATGTGCTTG
The DNA here is from genome assembly GCA_964435055.1 of uncultured Polyangium sp. GTDB lineage: Bacteria > Myxococcota_A > Polyangia > Polyangiales > Polyangiaceae > Polyangium. The sequence goes on from CAYSYX010000391.1 coordinate 8,493, forward strand.
TTGAGATGGCGCGACGCGACGCCACCGGTCGGAGACAAAACCGAAATGCGGGATTCATGCAAATGTCCACGCACCGTCGTTCCGGCGAAAATGCCCGGTCCCGCAAAACGATTGAGGTTATTTGCATCGGTGTTTGTCACGTAAACTTTGCCGTTGACGGGATTGACCGCCATATTGAAGAGGATCGTGCCTACGCCCGTGTAAAACCCAGCATTGCCGGTGAGCTGAGCGGGGGGATCGGCCATCGCGTCGAGAACGAAAACGTCTTTATCAGGAAGCGTGAACCGGACGCCGTGACTCCAATCATGACCGTCGGAATCAACCCACTTGGTGCCGTCGTGCTTGACGATACGCGCCGTCGGTGGCTGCTCGGCGCCCGTGTAATCCGTCAATCGCGGAGGCATGTTCGGTTCGGTTTCCACGATATTGCGATGAACGGCCGTCGTCTTGTTTCCCGTATGGAAACCCGCGGCATACACGCGCGTACCGTCGGGCGTCACCGTGAGCGAACGAGGCGTATCACTGAAGAGCGAAATAATCGTCAACGGCGTGCCGCCGAGCGTGCTGTCTCCGAGGTTATTGGCGTCATAGACCCACACGTCGGCACGCCCGACGCCCGGTGTGGACAACTGCGGATCATAAGGAGCGTTCTGC
>CAYSYX010000392.1:0-9120 GCA_964435055.1 uncultured Polyangium sp.
CTCCTCCTCTACCCCATCGCTCTGCTCGTTCATCGAATTTTCGCCATTCCCCAAGGGCAATCGATTCCTACGATGTTGACGACGGATATGATCATTTCCGCGATCTTGTCGACGTCGTTTGCCATTGCCATCTTTTCTCGCGTCGCGTGGTTGAGTCTTGTTTTTCTCTTGGGAGCGTACACAATCCAGCGTATTCCCGAACAATCCACGATGGTGTTCATCGGATTCGGGACGCTTGGAGCCATATTTTTGATCGTCCTCTGGCTACGTTTTACGCGGGAGCAAACGAGCGAGAAGGAAGCTTAGGTCCGAGGAGACAAACTCGTTTCGTCCCAGCCGATGTATTCGACTCCTTCCAATGGTTCCGGAAGGTGAAACTCGATGGCCGCGCCATGGTTACAGGTGAATTTTTGCGTTTGACGAAAGGAGGCGAATGGATGGGGGCGTTCGAAAAGACGCACTTCGCAGCTCGCGATGTCGCTTTGCGCGACGTAGAGATCCATGCCCTGCGGATCGCGGTACACATACCCGACCAACGTATTCATTTCGCAATCGGCTTCGACTGCGATCGATTGGAGCAATGACGCGGCGGAAAGTTCGAGTTTTCCCGGACCGACCAATTTCACGACATTGCGGAAGAGATGCCACGCCGCATAAAAATCGTACGAACCCGAAGCACTTTCGAACCATATCGGCGCCAGCGCGGGGAACGGGATATTTCCAAGCAAGGTTCGTGAAGGCCGGACGCTCGTGACTTCAATTCGCGCCGACGAATCCTCGTCGAAGGCCGGGCAATATAGCCAAAAAAGCTCCTCGACGCGTTTGTCGCCCCAAAGGTGTTTTTGAAGCCCCGGCGCATTGTCGATCGTATACGTTTGTCCGTCGACCGAATACGTGCCGCGAAACTTCGCACCTTCATGGGCGTGAACCACGTGCGTGGGCAAAGGCAGCCGCGGATTCAAAATGATGGACGATCGTTCGGCGTGATCGGCCGAGGAATCGAAGGACAAATCCCAAGCAATCGAATGTCCGCCCTGTTCGACACAACCTCGACAAACCCCGGTGGCGAATTCGGCATCGCCGAGGTGTATGCCGAAGGTTCCATCTTGTCGCGGCACGTAATCTTCAATGGGGAGAATCGACTTCAGGGCCAACCTTGGTGTCGCGGCTCGAGCATCGAAGGCCGCGGCCCAGAGCGTCGCTCGAGGTTGTCCCGGTTGACCGGGAGCGGGCGAAAACAGCGTATAACGCAGCCAAAGCGCGCGTTGCTGTCCCGGAATGAAGACCACGAGAAACCATATCTCGAAAAATCGCGGATCACCTCGCCAATGAGGGAGATTTCCCGCATCGGTGGTCATGGATAACTCGCCACGACCGCATCGGCGATTCGTTCGGCGACGGCGGAGATGGTCATGACGGGGTGAAATCCAATGGACGTCGGGATGACCGAACCGTCCGCAATGAACAAGCCCGGGTGTCCAAAGACCTCACCGTTTGTCGAGACAACACCTTTCTCCGGCGTTTCCGCCAATCGACAACCTCCGAGCGGGTGCACCGTAATGATGCGTTTGAATGCATCCCACGTGGGCAATGGGGCGAATCTGCCTCCATAAGCCCCCGCGACTTCCCGCATGGCCGTCATCATTCGCTCGACGAGGTCCGCGTTTTCCGCAGCATAATCCCATTGAATGTCGAGCTTTCCATGTTTCCAAAACGCGCGTCCTCCCGCGTTGTCTTGTCCAATGGCGAAAAGATTCGTCATGCGATCCGGCGGTCCGGCATGAGGACCAGGTCGCTTTAATGGCTTCGACATCAACTGCTTCTCGAAAAGCCAAGGCAAAATGCGTTCGAGTTTGGGCCATACCAAAGGTCCGAGGGGGCGGGCCCATGAAGCATTGGATTGCCCAAGCGAGGCGAGGACTTCGGTGACGGGACGATTGAAGGTCGGCGCGGCCAGCGTAAAACCCGGAAGTTTGTCGAAAAATCGCATGACGGAGGTGACATCCGGGCCGTACCAAGGTTCGAGCGAGCGGGAGCTATTTTGCAACGAACCCAAAAAGTCGCCATTGCCCGAATGACCCACGCCCAGCTGGGGACTCACATTCGGCAAGGTGCGGGCTTCGTCGCGCGAACGAAACATGATTTCATTCGTGCCCAACGTCCCGGCCGAGAGGACGACACGTCGTCCGGTAAAACTCAAATCTTCGCCTTTAGCCAGATTTTTGGCAAAAACACGATAACCGTCGTTGATGGGTTCGACGTGCGAAACCATGACCTCCGGCTGGATTTGTGTCCCGTAGGATTCGGCTTTGGCGAGGTAGGTGAAATCGAGCGTATGTTTGGCGCCGTGTTGACAGCCGAATTCGCACTCCGCGCACAGCTTGCAGGCGGAACGTCCCGGGGCTGGGGCATTGGTCCAAGCGACCGCTTCGTCGGGATCGAAAACTTCGCGATTCAGACTTTTCGCGGCTTCGCGAAAGACTTCGCGTTTGCGCAGCGAAATCGTCGCCGGTAGGGGCCCGATTTCCAGCATGCTCGCCACGCGATCGTAATACGGATCGAGCGATTGGCGGGTGAAACTTCGCGGCCACCGGGCGTCATCGAAAATAATGGGATCGGGACGAACATGAATGTTGGCGTAAATGAGGGATCCGCCTCCGACCCCGGCCGATACGACCGCGGCTATGCCGGAAAAACTGCGCAATTCATAAATACCGCGAGATTGTGGATGCCTTTTCTGTCGGAAGAACAGGCTGTCGGCGTTGTTGGGATTTCGTGGAAACTCCCCCGGACGATATCGTTTCCCTCGTTCCAACACCAAGACGGATTTTCCCGCTTGCGCCAACCGCAGCGCCGCAATGGACCCTCCAAAACCCGAACCGACGACGATCGCGTCCCAATGCGTACTCATGTTTGCTCGAGGTGTTCCGTGATGTGAGGGTAAACGTCGCGGGCGGCATTTTTGCCGAAGATGCAATCGATGTGCCCGTAGTTGGGAATGACGACACGCGAATACAAGGCGGGATTGTTACGCGCTTGCAATGCGGCCAGCGTGCGAGCGGTGCTTTCCGGCTGATAACATTGGTTCTCCGCGCCATGAATGAAACGCATCGGAATGGCCAATCGATCGAGGTGCGGCAAATAGACGTCGAAGCCGTGGGCGTCCGTGATGTGCCCGGCGCGGACCATTTTCGCCAGGCCGTCGAATGCGGTCATCGTTGCTGCGCCGAACATTTCTCCGAGCGCATCGTGGGTTTGCTCATTCAATTGGTCGTGTTCGTACAGAAGCGAATACATGAAGGTAATGCGCCGACAAACGTTGCTCGAGCATTGCTCTTCGAATTCCACCGGGTACAACCGCAAAGCGACGTCCAGAAGCCGATCCGACAAACGCTCGGGTTTGGCCGGGGACGCATCGAGCGACCAAATGCCAAGTTTTTCCAGCGCTTCGGGCGTGCGCAATCCTGACTTGAAGCCCACGAGCGGCGGCGTGTTCACATGCGCGCTGATCTGGGAAATGACGGCCGAGCGTACGCCTTGCATTCCCGCCAGCATCGCCATCGTGAACGTCGTTCCACCATAACAATGCCCGACGACTTGAATTCCCTTCGAGCCGGTCGCCGCGCTGATTTCTTCGACGGCGCGGGGAAGGTCGTCCTTGGCAATGACATCCGCCGAGTATTGCGTACGCGCAGCGGGCAAACCAATGCTCGAACGATAATCGAGCAGCCAAACATCGAAGCCCTTGTCGACCAGATATTCGACCAAATTCGTGTCAATCGTATCAATCGAGAATATCAGGCTCGACACGCCGAGTCCGTGCACCAGCATGACCGGGCCTTTGTCGCCGCCGCGGTAACGTGTCAGCAATAGATCGAGACCGTCGGTGCTTTTGAAAGGATGGAGCGTGGGCGTCGGGACACGCAACGCACGCTTGGTGCGCGGCGATGGGGAGGACGTGAAAAACATAGTGAATCGTGCTCCAAACGAAGACTTGACGGAGACGATATCACGGAATTGTCAACCCGGGGAAAATTTCGTCGAGTTTGGCGCGCGTGCGTTGGAGGTTTGAAGGCCGGCGATTTTTGCGCGGGCAGCGGCGCCTCATGCCTTGACCGTCAAATTTCCTGGAACACGTATTCGTGTTGCCCGTCGCGTGTCGTGAGCGTGCGTTTGGCGGCAGATCCCACGACAAACTCGAACCCGCCGGCGACACCCGGGGGCGTCGTGACGAATGACGTCGTTCCATCCGGGTTTTTGCGCGAAGCGACTTCGCCTTGCCATTCCCCGAAATCGAATATCGTCGCCGCGCCTTTTTTCGTCACCTTGATCTCCCCGAGCGCATCATGCTTGTATCGAGCCGCCAATTTGCCTGCTTCGGCGCTGTCCGCCGGTACGGTGAGGAGTTTTCGGTCGACCGCCATTTGATCGAAAAACATCTTCACCCGCGTTTCGAGCGACGAATCCACCACGGATTCACCATCGAATAGAACCTCGAGCAGCTTGCGTTGAAATGCATCCCGAATCAGCCAACCCGGATCGCCGTTTGTCAAGACGACCGCGCCCACGCCATGCTCGGGCAGCCAGAGCATATCGCTGTGAAACCCAATCATATCCCCGCCGTGATGGACCACGGTGACTCCCCACGTCTTATCCACCATGAGGCCCATTCCATAACTTGCGTCGGCATTGAGGGCGACTTGCGGAGCCCGTCGCGCAAGGAGCGCGTCTTTGGAAATGTATTGCTTTCCATCCGGCAATTTCCCTTCGGCGAGTTCCATTTGGACATACTTCAACACGTCGTTGACGGTGCTCCATGCCGCGCCTGCCGGACGAACCGGAATGATCGCGTCGTTGAGTCGCACCAATGCGGGCATGACTTTTCCATCGATATCGGGCGCGTGGGGCGTGCTGAATTTGCCCGATTGAGCCTTCTTGAAATCGAACGTCGTGGATTTCATGCCGAGCGGTTCGAAGACCAGCGTGCGCATGGCTTCGTCATACGCTTTGCCCGTTTCGAGTTTTGGAAACGCGACGTGACCGCCGATGAATCCCGCGGCCGCGGCGAGCGGATTCGAGTATTGGAAAAGTTCGCCGAATCGGCTGGTCGGTTGCATCGTGCCGAGCGTCTTCAGCGCACTGTCGGGCGTTTCTTTGCCGAATTCGAAGAGCCATTCCAGGTCTTGACGCGGCAATCCCGTACACGCACAAATCAAATGCTTCACCAGGACTTTGTCGGTCGTTTGCGCATCGCCGAGCTTGAACGTGGGCAACAGTGTCGTCGCTTTGGTCTCCCACGTGAATTTCTTTTCGTCGACGAGTTTGGCGAGCATCAAGGTCGTCATGGCTTTCGTGTTCGAAGCAATGAGAAACTTGGTATCGCCGTCGACGGTGTCTTTTTTGGCGATGTCTCGAACGCCGAACCCTCCCGAAAAGACGACTTTGCCGCCTTGAATCAACCCGATGGCCACACCGGGCACACCAGCTTTTTGCCGGGCTGTCTCGACAAACTTGCTCAAAGCGGCAATGCGTGCCTCGTCGAGCGGTTTTGCGGTTTTTCCGGCGAACGATTCGCGTTGTTTTCCTTTGGGCAAGAGGCGGCTGTAAATGAGCGATACTTGGGCGCCGCGTTTTTCGCCGACGGCGTCCTCCATGTCGTAGATCGACACGGTCCAGGTATCGTTGGCAAAACGAGCCAATGCGGAAACTCCGCGTTTTTCATTGGGTGACGTTTGATAATCATACAAACGCGCCCGAGTCCACCCGTCGCGACTCGGCGCATCGGACACCGACTTCAGAGGCCATTTCTTGGCTTGGCCGACAGCCTCCCAAGCGAGCGCCACGGCGGCGTCGGCATCGGCGGCTTTTACGTCCACCAGCGCGATTCGCGAACCCGATTCGGGGGCTTCCAAAATGGTCGCCGCGCCTTTGACGACCACAGTCCAACCCGCAGGCGCAATGAATCCATTACCCAGGGTCGTCGATTTGGGCGTATCCGCCGACATTTTTTCCGGTGCGGCGGAAGCTTGTCCCGAGGCGGGCGGCGCTGTTGTTGCGGCAACAGGAGGCGTCGCTGCGGACGGCGAGGGTTTGGTCACGCCAACATTGCTCGACGTCGTAGGTTGACCGCCGCAAGCGGCGAGGAGGGTGAGGAATGCAATGGGAAATCGCGTGCGCATGGCGCTGGATACCGCATATCGCGAAGGATGCAAGACCTTTTGGAGTACCGGAACGACGATCTCCAAGGTGCATGGGTTTTGCGTCCGCGCAAAGCATTCGGTTTTGTATGCCCGAGGAAATCACTTTTCTTGGCCCGCTTTGCCCGTTGATGCACCATGATTCCCGATGACCCAGATGCCTCCCGTTCGAATCATTGGCGCTCCTCCGAGGCGAATGCGTGATTTTCATCATGCTTTTTTACGTACGACCTGGCCTCGAGCCATCAGCGCCATCGTCGCCGCATACCTCGGAATCAATTGTGTATTCGCGTGTTTGTATGCCATCGGCGGGGGCATTGCGAATGCGCGTCCCGATTCTCTTTTCGACGCCTTCGCCTTCAGCGTACAAACCATGGGCACGATCGGGTACGGGTACATGTATCCCTCGACGCCCTTGGCCAACCTTTTGGTAACGATCGAATCGGTGATGGGAATGGTCATCACCGCATTGGCCACCGGGCTTCTTTTCTCGAAGTTTTCCATTTTGCGTCCAAGAATCGTCTTCAGTCGTGCCGCCGTCATCGGGCCGATGGACGGCGTTCCCACATTGATGGTGCGTATCGGCAACGAACGCGGCAATCACATCATGGATGCCCAGATTCGAATGGAGATTTATCGAACCGAGCGCACCAAAGAAGGTCGGACATTTTATCGTCTCATTGAATTGCCGCTGACCCGCAATCGCGCTCCCGCGTTGGGACGCGCTTGGAATGCAATGCATCCGATTACTCCCGACAGTCCGCTCTTCGGATTGACTCCGCACACGTACAAGGAAAGCGAAATCGAAATTGTCGTTTCCGTCGCGGGTATCGATGATACGTCCATGCAGCCCGTTTTGTCTGCCAAACGTTACGAAGACCATGAAGTCGTTTGGGGGGCCGAACCGGCCGATACGCTGGTGGTCGAAGAAGATGGGAGCATCACGTTTCACCTCGACCGCTTTCATGACTATCGGTCGACCAAGTCGACGCCCGACTTTCCTTATTCCGCGTCATAAGTGCATAAAATGGTGGAATGCACGGGCAAAATCCGTACAATTGCCCGGCGAACGACAGGAGCAAACAGATCACCATGCCGTGTAGCTGGGAACGAATTCCGTTTGGTTCGACGAACCTGCGGGTCACGCCGCTGGGTCTTGGGTCTTCGTATGGCCTCGAAGCGCGGGACGTGGAACGAGCCGTCGAACGAGGCCTCAATTATATTTACTGGGGGTCGCAACGCCGCCCGTCTTACGCCGAGGCCGTACGCAATCTCGGGCCGTCGAAGCGCGAAGAATTGGTGCTGGTCGTGCAATCCTACACCCGCGCCGCCGCGTTCATGCGCGGATCACTCGAACGAGCGCTGCGCGACCTTCGGACCGATTATACCGATCTATTGCTTCTCGGCTGGTGGAATGAACCGCCTCCGCGAAAAATCGTCGATGCCGCGCTCGAACTGAAGCGCGTGGGTTTGACCAAGGGTATTCTGATTTCATGCCACCATCGCCCCTCGTTTGTCCGGTACATTGAAGATGCCGCCTACGACGGAATCATGGTCCGCTACAATGCCGCTCATCCCGGGGCCGAAGACGAGGTTTTTCCGCATCTGGCGATTCGTCGGCCGGCCACCGTCGCCTATACCGCGACTCGATGGAAAGCCCTCCTGAACCCCAAATACCTCCCCGCCGATGAACCCCCGCCCCGAGCGTCCGATTGTTATCGGTTCGTCTTGACGAATCCGTTCGTCGACGTATGTTTGACGGGTCCGGCGAATGCCGGCGAGCTTGACGAAGCCATGGCGGCGCTCGACCGGGGGCCTTTGTCGGATGATGAAATGGCTTGGATGCGGCGAGTGGGCAAACACGTGCATACGACGGCGAACGTGCAGCAATTTTCGAAGCTTGTGCGGGTGAGCGATCGGGTCGTGGACGCTGTCAGTCGTTTGTCCCGGTGGGTGGAACGTTAGCAGCCTGTTGAATGACCGTTACGAGCGCCCGAAAGCTGAGGCGACGGCGTGAGGAATACACAGGTATTTGGAGCAATGTCGACCGACTATTTCGGGCGCGAGCAGATAAATCAACGGCTCTCGACGGATTGCGGAATGTCGTCGTCGTCGGTTCTTCATGGCGAAATATTGTTGCCCGCTTGCCTCGGTTACATGGTATGGGAGAGGGCATCGAGAAGCGTCATGAACCGAGTCACCTCAAATTCACGGCGGAAAATGCTGAGCATTGAGGAGCTTGGCGACGGTGATGCGGTTGGAGGTATCATGTCGGGACAAATCAGTTCAATGAAGTCGCTGCTTCTACCCCTGGGTTTGATGGGCGCTGCATTGTCGACGTGCGGGTCGACGTGTAATTCCCAGGTGGGGCAAACCATGAAACAAATAGGTACGCAATCCGAGGCGAATCGCGGATTGGTCCTCTTTGCAGGCGACGTCGGGAATCTGAATGTCTTCAAGGTTTCACCCGATGGTTCCAATGCCGTGGAAATCATAAAAGACCCCCTTGACGACAAATTTCCCTGTTTCACGTCCTATCGGGCGCGTGTTGCGTTTCTTCGGTCCGGTCATGTTTTCACGGCGTGGTCCGATGGAACCGAGGAGCAAAAAATTACGCAAGTCGGAGCCAATGACTCGTTGTCGTGTGCACCCGATCAAGTCACCTTGGCGTTTTCCAGGGACAAAGAGCGAAATGTGGATATTTATCGAATCGGTACCGACGGTTCTCGTGAACAGCGCCTCACGGAGCATCCGGGGATCGACGATGCGCCGGCGTGGTCCACCGATGGGACACGTATTGCATTCCAAAGCGATCGCGATGGCCTCATGCATATCTACGTGATGAATGAAGACGGCACCAACGTAAAACAAGTCACGAGCGGCAGAACCAAAGACTCGTCGCCGGTATGGGCCGATTCCAACC
>CAYSYX010000393.1:0-9114 GCA_964435055.1 uncultured Polyangium sp.
TTTTTCCGTGATGACGAGCCCCGCGTCCTCGAGGATGCCGATGTGCTTCTTCATGCCCGTAAGGGTCATGTCGAACTTCTCAGCCAGCTCCGTGATCGACGCCTCCGCACGACCCAGCTGCTCGAGAACGCCGCGACGAGTGCCGTCGGCCAGTGCGGCGAACGACGCATCGAGGTGCGTATTGGAACACTGAACCATTTGGTTCAGTGTCTACCATAGGGTTTTGCGGCGTGCAAGAGAAATGTTTGTACATCCGGCACGAGGCCCACGAGAACGACTTTGCGAACGCCGTATGCGCGCGTTTTTTTTCACGAACATGACCGGCGCCTGCGGCAAGGGCGGCGCGGCTATTGGCTTCCAGGTTTACCTTTGCCGGCAGCGCGATTGTGTTCATGACCACATAAACGATGCGGGAGGATGCGGCCACGGCAAAACCCATATCCACCGGCCTCGGACCGCCAGAAGACACGAGCTCGGCACGCGGCGAGCAAACAAATCCGACCTGCGTCCTCTAGGCACGGGCCGCAATGCACTATTTTTCGTGCGCCAGCAGGCTCGAGATCATATCGACGAGACTTCTCAGGTCCACCGGTTTGGCAATGAAATCGCGCACGCCCATGACCGAGAATCGCCAACGCTCGTGTGGTCCCAACTTGCCGCTCAACACAATCACGCGCGCGGCTTCGCCTCGAGGTAATGCGCGCAGGCGCGACAAGGTTTCCAATCCGTCGAGATGGGGCATATCGAGATCCAGCAGAATGAAATCCGGAGGCAACGCTTGCGCAGAATCGATGGCTTCACGACCCGATTGCGCGGTCGATATTCGCACCGACCGTTTTTGCGCCGCGAGTTGCGCGGCCTTGCCGGCAAATCGTGCAAATGCCTGGTCGTCGTCGACGACCAAAATATGCAACGTAGAATCGCCGCTCTCATGCGCCCGGAACGTAGGCGGAGGGCTCGAGCGCCGCTCCGCAGAAGCCAACTTCAAAAGATCGGCTGCAAAGGCCCCGCAACTCGGATAACGAACATCGGCGGACGTGGCCAATGCGCGAGCCAAAACCTCATTAAAACCGGCCGCGTCGTCATCCACACGCGACGCTGGCGGAGCAGCTTTGCAGGCGTGCGCGAGCTCGAGCGGCAAGGAGCCCTTCACGCGAGGTGCTTCACCCGTCAGCATTTCCAATGCGACGCATGCCAACGAATATTGATCCGTCCAGGGGCCCACGAGGAACTCGTCCCCGTCGGGGAATATTTGTTCCGGGGCCATATAACACAGATTGCTTTCGACAAGCTCCAAATCGAATGAATCGTTTACCAGTGCCAAACCGAAATCCACCAAAACCGGTCGCCCCGATCCCTCTTCAATGATGATGTTGTTCGGTTTTACGTCTTGGTGAACAAACCCGTTCGCGTGCAACGCATCGAGCCCTCGAGCCAACGCCGCAACAATCGTTGCCGCTCGATGCGGCGGCATGACCGACGAAGTCCGAGCGTATTGGTCGAGAAGTACATCCAACGCGTCCCCCTCGATGTGCTCCATGGCAATGAAATACGAATTCCCGTGGGAACCAAATGCGTAGATCCGCACGACATGTTCATTTCGTACGGCCGCAAGTGCCCGAGCCGCGGATTGCAACGCGCCGTCATCGTCGAGACTTTGCTCATTGCGCGATGCCACCAGTTTCAGCGCGACCTTTCTGTCGAGCCAAATATCCCGCGCCAAATAAACGACCCCCCTCGCCCCTCGCCCAATTTCCTCTTCAATGCAATATGCGCCGCCAACGATGGCGCCGGGTGCGAGCGCCTCGAACGTAGGACCAGATGCCGGCTCCCGGGAATCGTCCCGTACCACGTCCTGGTCACGACTTGCCTTGTGCATCAAGCCCGCAGACTTTGTCGATTCACGCATCTGACTTGGTTGTAGAATGAACATAGCGACGAGTTTCGCGGCGCTCAGCTGAGTGCTGCTCTCGTGTAGTGCAGGCGCAGCGCCAAAGTTGCATGCGCTCTATGATTTTTTTTGAAATTGTCCTACACGTGCGAGACGTTGCCCCGGATCATCGCGTTTCCCGCGGGAAAGTCCGACATCTGTGGCTCGGATGCGTGTCGGATGTTGCGGGCAATCACAACGATTACGGATCCAATACGTCGACGAGCGCTTCGATATTGGGGCGAATCTGGCTGGCAATCAGGCCAAGGAGGCGTTGGAATCCCGCTTCGCTCAAACTTATCTGGCGCGCCAAGTTTTCTCGAGTGTTGAGGACGACCTTGTCGCGCACTTGATTGATCCATCGTGACGCAGTGACTCGGTGGACACCGTAAAGCGCCGCGATCTTGTCGATGCTGAGGTTGTCGAGAAAATAATATCGCAACAAATTTCGTTCACGTGCGGTGAAAGAAACAAGGGTTTGTCGAAAAGCTTCCAGCAATTCATGTCGATGTTCACGCTGCAAGAAGGCCATTTCCGGATCCTCGTCCGCCGATGGGAGCACGATACCCGCCGAAGATTCGAGCGACACCTCGCGTTCTTCGTACATTTGGCGTCGGCCGGCCGTTCGAGCTGCGACGATACACAACCATCCGGCGAGATCTCCGCGACCGCCATATCCCGCTTCGGTTGCGTTGACGTTATTCAATTCCATCAATTTTCGCCGCAATTCCTGAAGGATGTCCTCGATGGTCTCGGAAGTATGTCGCATACGGTGAAGCAGTCGGCGAACGCGCGGCATGTAATGCGTTTCGAGGACGTCGAAGGCGCCGGGCAATTGATGCTTGCAAGCACAAACCAGCCACAAATCCGCCGCTCGCAATTCCACCGTCAAGGTCGCGGGGGCAATCGCCTGAGCCAAGAAAGTCACGAAATCAGCGTCGGAAATGGGAAATTGAGGCCACTTGGCTCGCCCGGTTGCGACGAGCTGGGCAAGGGTGTTTTCCGAAGGCAGCCGATCCGGATTCTGGATTCGGTGCACCGGAACGTGCATCCTGAACGTCTCGCTGAGGTTCATTGCGATGCAGCCTTCAGAGCGCCGTCAAAGGTTTTGCGCGCGTTCATGCAAGCGCGGGCGCATAAGCGCAATTTTTCCCGAGCGCGAGCGATGATTTCCACTTGCGCGTCTTTTTTTTCCAGGTTTCGACCCATCTCGATCGCCTGCACATACGATTCCACGGCCGCTTCGTATTGGCTGCGTGCAAAGCGAATGTCACCTTGCAATGCAACCAGTTTCATGGCTTGCGTCGGGTTGCCGATTCCCGTCTCGACCCGGATGCTGATGGCTTTGGCAACGGCGACTTCGGCCTGTTCGTATTTCCCGATCGCAAACCACGATTCGGCTGCGTTGATGTAGGGCATATAGAGAAATGAACGATGTACACCATTTCGTCCGGACATGGCAATCACCCGCTCGATGATTTCAAGGGCTTCCACGTACCGCTTGTGCGTGATGAGCACGCTGGAACGGTCGTTGAGCGCCGCTGCAATGAACGGGTGATCATCGCCCAGCAACGATTGCGCCAAACGATGGGCCCGATCGAACGTCTCCAGCGACTTTTCCAATTGATTCGTAATTCCATACATGATCGCCAGCTGGTTCAATGCTCGATACAAGTAACTTTGTGAACATCGTTCATTGGCTTCACAACGAGCTACGGCGTCAATGGCCGTCGTCAGCCCCTCGTTATTTTTGGATTGACTACGGAAAACCGACATGCGCAGGATCGACGCCCGCACGCCGGCCTCGACGTCACCGAGCTTCGTCGCCAGAACCCCCATCATGTCCGCTGCTCGTAATGCCTGCTCGTTGTCGCCCGATTGCCATAATGCGTCCCGTCCGATCCAGCCCCATACGGCCATCACGATCCGTTGCTGGTTGCTTGCTTCCGCAAGAGCCAGCGTTTTCCATAAGCCTGTCCTTCGCTCTTCGGGATTGATTCGTCCCGCCGACACGCCCCCCAACGCCAGGCCAACTTCTGCTTGAAGGGGAGCATATTGCAATTTTTCGGCTTCTTCCGCAAGTTGCGTTGCCGTTTGAAATGCCTCGACGTCATGTCCAAGACGAATCATCGCCTCGACGCTCGCCAAGCGCAGTTGTAAGGCCCGGACTTGCGCCGCAACGTCGGCGTTCGGCGGCGGCACTTGCTCGCTTTGCACGTGGGCTTTGTCGCACCATTCGGGACCCGGCAACTGATGCGCGGCTTCGGCGGCTTTTTCTACGGTCGCCGCATTCGCCGTCAAGAGGCGCTCGGTCATGATGCGAAATTCAATGCGGCGGCGATCCAAACACGCCATGCGCAAATCCATGACTTCCTCGGATTGCTCATGGTATACGCGCGTCGCGCGACACGTTTCCGCGTGTGCGTCCGTCCACCGTTTGGCGAAACGATCCAATGCGGTGTTGACCGTCGTTGCCGCGGAGTCCGCATAAACGAGTTTCGTTTCACCAAAAACCCGCGCGAGCTGCTCGCGTTTTGAGGCATTCCAGATATCCGCCAAAAGGCGCTCCGAGTCGGCACAAGGTGGTGGCGGCGTCGGCGTTCGCCCCAAAGCAACCAGGGCTGCGCAAACCAAAACCGTACAAAACACCGAAATCGCCGCGATGATTCGCCGACGTTTACGCTGCATGGCATGTTGCAGCGCTTTGCAAAGCGCATCCACCGACTCGTAACGAGCTGCCGGATCCGCCGACAATCCGCGCAAAAGAACGGCACGTAATGCCCGATCCACGCGTCGATCCCGCGGCAGTTCACGAAAATGTCCGAGCTGCATCGCTTCCGACAATTCCTGAAGACGTGTAAATCGAAATGGGTGCTGACCAAACAGCGCTTCATGGAGCGCCACACAAAATCCGAATTGGTCCGAGCGAGCGTCCGCGACCTGACCGCGATAAAGCTCGGGAGCCATATACAGCGCGGTTCCTTCAAGCTTCCCATGGCTCGCACCGGCACTTCCCGTGACGCCGGCCTCGTCTTCGCCCGGATGTTCGACGTCCGCCAATCCAAAATCCACGACTCGAACACGATCATCGTGCCCCAGGACGATGTTTTCAGGCTTGACGTCTCGATGTACAAGCCCCACCGCATGCGCCGCTGCCAAACCTCGAGCCGCCTTGAGATACACGTCGAGAATACGCTCCGCAGATGGCCGCTCGATTTCTTTCCACTTTCTCAAGTTCAACCCGTCAACGTACTCCATTGCCATGTAGGTTTGTCCCATGAATTGACCGACGTCATGAACGACCACCACGTTCGGATGCGACAATCGCGCCAAATTCTGAGCTTCCTTGACCAAACGATCCTGAGCGGAAATACTCGGACGCAACATCTTCAACGCGATTTTGCGATCCAATCGCCGATCGTACGCCGCATAAACAATACCCATTCCCCCAATTCCGATGACCTCGAGCACGACATACCGATCCGCAATCACCGCACCGATCGAAAGGGATCGCGATAAGGCCTCTTCCTTGGCGTTGCCGTGTGAACAATCTGTCCGTTCTTCCGATGTCGAAGCATCCTGCGCAAGTCCGGCCACAACCGCCCGACATAATTCACACTCGTCCAAATGTTCATCGGCTCCAGGGATCATCCCCAATCCCCCGCGGCGCTCGAGAACCAGACGCAATTGGCTTTCCGTCAAGCAATTCATCGCAACAACTCGCGACGCTACCACGGTCGCCGTTCGTTGTCACCAGTAGCCTCCGCCTCGATGTTGTTTTCGGATGCCGCCACAATGGGTCGGTGTGTCCCGTTTGGAGACAAAAACAGAAAAATAAAACATTGTCGGTAATATTCGAAAAATGCTCGGATTAAATGCACATTTGAACGCGCTGCCGCTCGTGGCTGATTCGAGCCAACGAACCGGACATTGGTCGCGGTTTGCAGACGCGTCGAGGAAAACGTGTGTTGGTTCGCATCGACACGCAGCGAAGGCGTGTGAAATGGGTTCGAATGGAGTTTGAACGTCCCGGACATCAAATACATCTTTACAACGATCGCCTCGACGCGGTAAAGCGAACAAATCGCTCGACGTGATTCGCGACAAGGCGTCGGGGCATTGGAGACCAACCAGATGAGCCATCACTATCCGCAGCTGTTCGAGTCCATTCGCATTCGAAACACCACGCTCAAAAATAGGTTTGTGATGGGATCGATGCACACGGGACTCGAGGACAGCTTCGAATCCCTCCCGAAACTCGCACGATTTTACGAAGAGCGCGCCCTGGGAGGGGTTTCGTTGATCATCACCGGAGGCTTCGCCCCCAACCGACGCGGATGGTTGGTTCCTTTGAGTGGCAAAATGACCAATCAAAGCGAAGTTCGCGCGCATAAAGAGCTGACACGACGAGTGCACGATGCCGGGGCCAAAATCGCGCTGCAGCTATTACATGCCGGAAGATATTCGTATCATCCTCTCTCCGCGGCTCCGTCCCGGATCAAATCACCGATTACGCCGTTTACACCGTTCGCGCTTTCGAGCCGGGGCATCGAATCGACGATCAACGACTTTGCCAATGCCGCGTATCTCGCGCAACAAGCCGGATATGACGGCGTCGAAATCATGGGCAGCGAAGGTTACCTCATCAACCAATTTCTTTCGCCGTCCACCAACAAGCGCACCGACGAATGGGGCGGGAGTTTTGAAAATCGAATCCGCTTTGCGTGCGAAGTCGTCAAAGAAACCCGCAACAAAGTCAGCAATGATTTCATTCTCATCTTCCGATTGTCGCTTTTGGACCTGGTTCCCGGAGCGAGCACCACGCAGGAAATGATCGCGCTGGGCAAGCGTTTGGAACAACTGGGTGTCGACGTCTTCAACACGGGTATTGGTTGGCACGAAGCCAGAGTTCCGACGATCGCCACGACCGTTCCGCGAGCACCGTTCAGTTGGGTCACCAAGAAACTCAAAGAAAACGTGACCATTCCGGTCATCGCGGCCAATCGCATCAACACGCCGGAGGTCGCGCAGAAGATCATCGCCGACGGTGAAGCCGACATGGTTTCACTCGCCAGACCATTTCTAGCGGATGCGCAATTCGTAAACAAAGCCGGGCAAGGCGAGGCCGATCAAATCAACACGTGCATCGGATGCAATCAGGGCTGCTTGGATCATGTGTTTCGCAGACAAAGAGCCACTTGCTTGGTGAATCCCCTCGCCTGTCATGAAACGGAACGAGTGGTCACTGCGACGCGAAATGCGAAGAAGATTGCGGTCGTTGGGGCCGGCCCCGCGGGGCTCGCGTTTTCGTTGGTTGCCGCTCAACGAGGCCATCACGTCGTCCTGTTCGATCGCGCGTCGGAGATCGGCGGACTTTTTAATTTGGCCAAAAAAGTCCCGGGGAAAGAAGAGTTTTACGAATCGATTCGTTATTACAAAAGACAAATCGAGCTTCATCGAATCGAACTGCGTCTCGAGACGCAGGTCACGGCGGACTTGATCAAAACAGAACACTTCGATCAGGTCGTCATCGCCACGGGAACGGATCCGCGAAAGGTCTCCGTTCCGGGGCTTCAAGGTGCGCATGTTCATTCGTTTGCCGAAGTTCTGGAGCAAAAGGTGACGTTGGGGAAAACCGTCGCCATCGTGGGTGCAGGTGGAATTGGTTTCGATGTCGCCGAATTCTTGATTCACCAAGGCTCCACCCTTTCCACCGACCGAGACGACTACCTATCGCATTGGGGTGTCGATATGTCCGGCACGGTGTCCGGTGCGCTCGTCGAACGGAAAAAACACGCCCCGAAACGCAAAATCATTTTAATGCAACGCAAGGCCGGAAAACTCGGTGCGGGTTTGGGAAAAACCACCGGATGGATTCACCGCGCATCGCTGCAAGATGCGGGGGTCGAGATGTTGAGCCAAGTCGAATACGTTTCGTTCAACGACGGCAAGTTCGAAATCAAAGTCAAAGGCAAAACGAGGATCCTCGATGTCGATGACGTCGTGATCTGTGCCGGACAGGTTTCGAATCGCAGCCTTTATGAAGACCTGGTCGCTCGAGGAATGAAGCCCCAAATCATCGGCGGGGCCAAAGAGGCTCGAGAACTGGACGCAAAACTGGCGATTTTGGACGGAACACAGGTGGCCCTGGAGATTTGATTTCCAGCTCGAGATGGCTTGGCGATCGCGAGCCTTGATCACGCAGCGCCGCACGCGGACAGCACACGGCGGTGCCCTGTTCGCTTCGGTCACCATGAAACCTCGTGCAGCGCGCCCCCCAGCTTACATTCGGCGCGCGTAAGGTACGTGGTGGGCGCTCCCCTGTTCGAATCTTACGGCCGAAAGGAACGGACCGGGCGCGCCCCTGTTCGCATCATGACGCGTCAGGTTGCTGAATGGGGACCGCCGTGTACGCGTCGTGATGAGGGCGGAGAGGGACTGGGGGAAGCCGAGTACGTGGCTTTGGACGGCAACGGCGTAAATCCGGCGGGGCGAGCTGCGAGACGCGGAAACTGGCGACGTCGTGCGGAGGCGCATCACGTCATCAGATACGGCTTGTCGTGGGTATCGTCTTCGATCCAAATCGGGAAGAAGTCGCAGCCTTGGTATTTTTGTTCTTTTTTGGTTTTACCGCGGAGGAGGTTCATGACTTTGGGGGTGACGAGCATGAGGGGGATGGGTGGTCCCCCGGTCAGGCCGTCGGGATGGGGGACCGGAGGCGCGCCAAACCACTCCCAGCTCAGGTTGAAGTCTGGGATGTTTGTCAGGTCCTCCCGACGATACACAACACGGCCACCTTTGCCTTCTGTGCTTCCCATGCCTTGTTGAGCGCGTCGCTGATGACCCTGTGCTCGGCGTCCGAGAGGATGATGGACGGGTACGTCGTCGCCACCTCATCGACGGCCTTCTTGATCGCCTCCTTGCTCATGCCCTGCTTGTCCATCACTGCCTCAATTGCCCGTCTTTCAAAGATCTTGTGCGCTTGGAACTTCGACCCGAGATTTGCGGTGAACTTCGACGCCATTCCATAAGGCAGGATGAGCTGCTGCTTGCGTATCGATTCGGCCATGACGTACTGGCCGTAATCCTTGACGAGTTCGTCGGCGACTCGGAGCGCCTCGGCGTTGAGTTCCTTGACAATCGCCGGCTTACCCACGCCCGTCTTTTCGACGACTTTCTTGATA
>CAYSYX010000394.1:0-9101 GCA_964435055.1 uncultured Polyangium sp.
AGTTCGTACCGTTCCGCGATGACATTCGAAGACATGGGCACACCACGCTACTACACGCGCGAAAAAGATGCGTCAAGATGGATTTGACCGGGTTTGGATTTTAGAAATGCGACGAAGGGTCCACCGTTCACGACCGCCTTATTGATGGCCGAACCACCAAGCAAGACGACTAGCCGACACAACGTTGACGCATTCAATCCTGCATTGCAAAAACAAACCATTCCGCGAGGGCGTTGCGAAGATTTGCATGCGAATCCGGTTTGTCCGCCCGGGAGGGCTCGGTCTGCCATAAATCCACGAACGGCATCGAATGACGAGGTCGGCGGGACGAACTCATCGACGCTTCCTCACCCAATTGAAAATCGAGCAATGTGAAGCGATCAATCACGCGAATGAGTGCCATGCCATCGTTATCATTCATCAAATGCCGGTCTATCCGGCAAAGGCAGCGTTTCAGTCACCCTGCGTAAACACCACGTTACAACGTCGAAACAAACCGACGCCTGTGCAAACGTCCTTATACACCGGTTTCCGTTTAACCATCGGAATGGGTGCCGATAGGGATTTCGCCTGCGGACGAGGATTCGTCGCTGAACTCGTCGGCGTCGTGCGCTGTGCCGATACCGCGCCCGCGGGCAATGATGACACCGACAGCGCTGGTTTGGCATAATGGAATTTGTCGTCGGCAGTTTTGGCGGGAACAGTCGTTCCCGGACGAACCTCGAACGACGGCTCGACCGACGATGCCCCCGGGGGCGCATTCGATGAGCTCGTGGTTATGGCGTATTTGCCTTTCCAAACCATCGCGCCCGCGATCACGACGAGCGTCATGTACAACGCCGTTGCGCCCAAGACCAACCATTGTGCGTCCCAAACACGCCGCCGAGGTTCGACCGGCGGCAATTCGGCCAACGTCGATGCCACCGCTCCAACAGATGACGTGTCCACGATATCTCGACAAACCACGCCGACCGAAGATGTCGTTCCGCACGCTTCCCGCAACACGGCTCGCGATCGACTCGTTACGCCAAGTGTTATCTTCTCTCGCTTCGTCGGCTCGTCGGCAGCGGCCCTCACCATATCCGGCTCGACGGGCGAGCGCACTGGTTCCGTGCGACAAACTTTCATCCCCAAAGGCGCCATAAACTCCGACGACGCGACGGCCATGACTCTTGCCGCATCGACGACCAACCCAACAGGCTCCCGCCGCGCATGCCGTGACATCATCCGCGCGTCGATAGGTTTGGCCTGAACGTCCGCTTCGCTCGGTAGACCTCGACGAACCGTTTGTTCACCAAAGTTTGGTTCACCAACGTTATGCACCGCAACCATTCGTCTTTCCAACACAGCCACCGTGATCGCCGCCTTCTCCTTTTCCATCGCGGGGCGAAAGAGATCCCACGCGCGACGAGCCATGTACGAATGCTGCGCCCAGGCGCGCAACGATTCGATTTCCTCCGGCGATGCCGTACCCAGCGCCAACTTTTCCCAGCGCGGATCATCGAGCACGTTCGCCGAGAGCAGCGAGTGGGCCAGGTGATCGGTTTGTCGTTCCTTGTTCACGCGACTCCCCCCATCCGTTGAGCAATTTCTTTGAGACGACGCATGAGCCGACTACGCCATGCGTACACGGCCGCCGGCTCCATACACATCATCTGCGCCACTTCGCGAACGCCGAGACGATCGACGATGAGCATTTGGAGCATCTCCTTGCCTTGCGGAGACTGTTCGGCTCGACAAACTTTCAACGACTCGACCAATAGTTGCCGGGACGCGAGCTGCCGCTCGGGGGTCCGACTGCTATCGACTTCCGGTTCGGCAGACTCGCAATCCTCGGCGTCGAACCACGAACCTTCTTTTCTCCTCTTACGCCGCAAATCCAACGCCAAATGTTCGGCTTTTCCAGCCGCAAAGTTCTCGAATGAACCCTTCGCCGGCTCCCATCGATCCGCGGGACCACCTTCGGTTTTGAGGAACACGAGCAGCGTCTCCTGCAAGATGTCGTCGACGTCGGCGCGCGATGCGTAGGGTGCGCCAAGTAAAACCTTGGCGATTCGCACGCGACACCAAGGTTCGATTTTCTGCACGACGTCGTGCACGGCTTTGGCATCACCCGCTCGAGCGCGCCTGAGCAGATCTTCGGTGACCTTTTCGGTGGTCATGTGCCGGATCGTGAACACGCATTGGTCGGCCCCGCCAGACCCTTTTTCGCGCAAAGCGCCACGTGAACTTCCACGCCAAACCCTCGAAAAACGGCGACTAAATTATTTTGACGAACCTTTGTCAGAAAAGGCCGCGTCGATACGTATTCATGTCCCCCGGCCTTCCCGTTCGACAAACTCGAAACTTTTGACGAATTCGTGTCAAGTTCGATTCAACGTCGACGTACTCCCCGACAGATGGTCGATGACGCGACGCGGGACGTCGGAACGAAGTCCTGCGTGCGCACGTGTGAATACGCCCGGCCAAACCCTGCCGCTTTCAGGCGATGAAACGCAGGGCCACTCGCCGTCTGCGTTTGTCCTCGAAGTCCACAGTGCACGTCATGATTCGATGACTTGCGTGAAACGAGCACGATTGCGCAATCGTTGCTTGAGCCTTCACGCACATCGCAATGGCCATTTTGAACGGAATCAACTGCGTTTGGCACAGCACGGAGTTTGGCACGTGCGTTGCAACGTTCATCAACGTCTCGTCGATGGTTTGCCGCAGGTTCGTCGTCGTACACCCCGGCAAACCCGACCTCGAGCTCAGCAGGAGTGCGCCATGAAAAAAATCAAGTGTCTCGTTGCCACCAAGTGCGAAGAACTCGACGATGCCGCGCGCATTCGTTACGAGGTTTTGGCCAAGGAACAGCGGCTCTTCGACCCGGTTCGTCATGCCATACCCCGCGAAGTCGATGCGCTCGATACGCTTCCCACGACCAAGCATTTCCTTGCGTATGTGGATGAGGCGCCGGTGGGCACGGGCCGGATGATTCTACCCAATGCCGAAGTGGCCCTGGCGACGAAGACGATTTTCGGGTTCGACATCGAGTCGAAGTTCGTCTTGGAAAACTTGGTTCGACCGGGAATGCGCATCGCCGAAACGATGCGTTATTGCGTCCTTCCTGCCGCTCGGAATTTGCCGGTGGCTGCGGCTCTCGTTCAAGAAGGGCTCAGGTTCAGCCACGAGTTCGGAATCACGCATTGGCTGGGAAGCGCGACGATGGAAACGAGCGACCCGGCGAATGCGGCGCGAATCGCCGCCGTGGCCGCGGAAAAGGGCTTCGTTGATCACGACGCGTTGATCTTGCCGCGCCAAACCATAAGTCCCAAGGGCCCGACCGACGAAGCGGGCTTCGGGTCCTCGAGCTGCGGTTTGCCCACAGTTCCTCCGTCAAACACCGACGTTCCGCGCGTTTTGTTCATGTATCTGCGGCGGCTCAAAGCCCGCATCATAGGTCCGCCGACGTACGATACCCGCTTTCGAGGTTACTCGATTCCAATCCTGATCGCCGTGGCGGATCAGAAGCATTGGACTGACGAACTGACGCGCTCTCCACAACCTTCACCAATCGCTGCGTAAACCAACATCCAAGGAACATGTTTGTCATGAAAACAGTCGTCGCCCAACTCGATTCCCTCGTGGAAACACTCGTGGAAATGCTCTACGCTTTGCCTTTTGCGCAACGCCTGCACGCGGGAACGCTCACGCGCGAAGAATACGCCGCATTCTTGGTGCAAACCTATCATTACGTCGTGCATACGCGTCCATTGCTTCATCGCGCCGGCGAACGGCTCGAACAAGCGGGACAAACGGCGCTCGGAAAACTACTGCAACAAAAGGCGAACGAAGAGGATGGACATGATGCCTGGCTCTTGCGGGACCTCGAAGCCATCGGCGAGAGCGCCGACCGCGTACGTCGGCAAGAACCTCTCGAACCGGTGCGCGCGTTCGTCGCCTGGAACGAGTTTGTCGTGGAATATGGTTTGCCCGTGGGCATTCTGGGTGCTGCGTACCTGTTGGAAGCAGTCTCCGCGCAACATGCCGGGAAAGCGGCGACAAACATGGTGGCGCACAGCGCAATCGCGGGCATCCAAGACGGCGTGCGATTCTTGCGCGGCCATGGCGATGCGGATATCGAGCACATTGCCGAACTCGGGCAAGTGATCGAAGTGATCGGCGCGCCGCCTGCATTTCGTGAAGAAATCTTGACGACGGCCCGCGTGACCAAGTCGACATACGCGGGCATGTACAACGCGCTCGCGCATTGACCCGCCCCATCGACCGCTGGTTTGTCAAGGCGATCGCGACACCTCGCGGCTTCGGCGCATGTCATCCGCGCGAACGGAAATGAACGGCGAGCATTTCGCGCCGTTCAATCCCCAGTTTTTCGTAGATCTTGTTCAACTGCGTGCGAATCGTATGGGGCGAACATGCACGATCCTTGGATGCTTTCTGGGACAAACGCACTCGATCCAGGGCGATCACTTCGTTCCCCCAACCCATCGCGGCCCGAACCGCCACATCGAGTTCCGCAGCGGTCAACTTGACCCGCCATTCGAACGGAGCTTCGTCCAGATAGACAAACCAATTCGACCCCGATTCCCGAACATGGGGCTCGAAGGTTACGACCACCCCCGCCCCGGGACGTTTGGGTATCCATGGATCCATCGGCGCGGCAGGCAAGACGCCTCGTGGCAATTCGTTGATCTTTGCCCGCAGTGCCTTGGGCAAACCGCAATCCGCGCGATCCGTTTTTCCAAAACAACGCCCGAGCACGGACTCGATACCATGGGTCAAACCGTCCCACCTCTGCAAATCCCAGGACAACCGAATGACCGCGGTTCGTTGTGACTTCATGATCGCTCCGAAGTGGTCGGTTCTTTCGAACATATCCCCATATCGACGGTGCCAATTCATCGTATTGACGACATAGGGCATCAAAAATTGCAATACTTGTCGTTCGTGCGTCGAATACGGAATCGGTTTGTCTCGGTATAGCGTCAGCCCGCCGGTCCACGACGGATCCGTCCCAAGGCGCACCGACATGATTTGAGCCACGGTCATGAAGTGCGAGCGCGCGTATTGGGTCAACGGATGCTTTTCAATCTCGCGCCGCTCCGTAATAGGCACAATCTCGGTATCCGACAAGACGACATTGGGATTTCGTTCCACCGCACTGCGCACGAAATCGAACGGTGCAATCCGCGCATAATCGTGGAAAAAGTCCATCCCCATTTCCGCTACGGTCCATTCGAGCACCATGGGATTATCCGCGCGCGTGCTGCACATCGCCCCGTACGCGGACGGCACCAAACGCTTGATGTGCGACCACGCGGATTGCAATGCTTGACTGCCGCCGGGCGCTGTTTGCAACGCTTGAATAAGCTCGAAAACAACTGGCAACTCGTGCGTACGAAACGGTGGCAACGTCATCGCTGTACTCCTCGTCGTCTGGAGTATGGTCGGGAAGAACGTACGCAGGACTGCGAATCGACGTCAACGATTTTATGTGCAGACGGATGCATCGATAGCCGACGTACAAGAACGAAAAACGTACAACAATACGCATCGCGGCGTATTTTGAACGTTACAGATCGTACATTCGAACTTGGAGACGCCCTCAAATCATTCAATTTATTCGCCATTTTGGCGACGTGGCCCATGATACAACAATGCCGGAATCGGGACATTGGTCGGCTTTTCGATATGGCTTGTGTTAGCCCGCTATACGCACGCAAGCGTATCCGCAAAGCCGCAAAGACTTCGTACGGTCGCTTGAACGGGACGTCCAGGCGGCGTACCCGACAAACGAGTCGACCAACGGAGAGCACCATGGGACAACGGCATCGAGATACATTGGCGGATCTTACGACGCGGCAGCGCGAGATTGCGAGCTTGTTGTCGGAAACGGGTTTGTCATACAAACAGGTGGCCTCGAAATTGGCCATCAGTGAAGGTACGATGCGCAAACACGTGGAAAACGTTTATCGCCGAATCGGGGTTCATTCACGGGCCGAATTGATGGTGGCCTTGAGTCCTCGACGTCTGTGACGCGCTTCGAAAATAATTGCCGGCGAAGAAATACGTCGTGAAGGTCCGCCGGGTGAGCGGCGAATGAGCAGAAACGACTTCGTCCACCACCCAAAGGATTGCTCATGAAATCGACGATCATTTCGACCCTCCTATTCGCCGGCGCATCTACCTTGGCGGCTTGCGGATCCCACGGCGAGAAGTCCTCCAGCTCGTCGTCCTCCAGCTCGTCGTCCTCCAGCTCGTCGTCCTCCAGTTCGTCGTCCTCGAGTTCGTCATCCACATCGTCGTCCTCCGGATTGCCGGTCGTGACGGCATCCATTTCCCAAGGCCCCGCAACGCAAACCAATCCGGGATTACTCACGTGCAATGTCATGGGCTCGCGCGTGAGCGCTTTGGGTGAAATCATCTCCACCGACGGGAAAACCTGGACCGTGCCGGCGAATACCGCATTCGAATCGGGTCCGAAGGCCACGGATTTGTTTAATGAATGCTCCGGCGTCAAACTCGCGAGCAAAGCGGATCTCGATATCACGAAAGTACCGCTGGTCGAAATCGACCCGGATGGAACGGAGGTCGTGGGATATCTTTTTGCCGATAACTACTTCGAGATCTACATCAATGGTCAACTCGTCGGCGTGGATCCCGTTCCTTTCACGCCCTTCAATTCGAGTGTCGTTCGATTCAAGGTCAAACGACCCTACACGATTGCCGTGCACCTCGTCGATTGGGAGGAACACTTGGGATTGGGAACCGAAGCGAATATGGGCGTTCCGTATCACGCCGGCGACGGCGGATTCATGGCGAGCTTCAGCGACGGCACCGTGACCGATGCGTCGTGGAAGGCGCAAACGTTTTATATCGCGCCTTTACGCGATCCTGAATGCCTGGTGGAAGAAGGCGAAAAACGTTTGTCCTCGAATTGCGTGGTCGGGGACGAACAAGACGGATCGACACGTTATGGAGCGCATTGGGAATTCCCATCAGGATGGGAAAAGGCTGGATTCGACGATTCCGGATGGCCTGGAGCAACGACCTACACCGAAGCGGAAATCGGCGTGAACAATAAACCGGCCTACACGAATTTCGTCGACGTATTTTCCGGTGCGGGCGCGTCGTTCATCTGGTCGTCGAATGTGGTCCTCGACAATGACGTCGTCGTACGCCATGTCGTGAATTGACGGGTCATTACCGCGCCGCAGATTCGAGCCAATCGAACGCCCGAGCAACCTCGGGATCGTTATACATGACGAAACTCGCTTCGAGCCAATCTCGTATGGCCGGAGCAAGCAACCAATCGTGTACTTCCAACGCAATTTCCGGTTTTTCCTGCCACAACGTCCTTCGCCCCGGCGACGAAGTCGACCAAAACAACGCCGCGCCATGCTCGAGAACGAAACAAGCCATCGCTTTGGCCGATTCGCGGGAATTTTCATTTCGCCACGATTCGAGTTTGTCCCGCAAGTCATACGGCGCCATGTCAATATCGAGCTTCGCCATCGTCTCGAGCAATGCATGACCCGGCAGCGGCGGACCGAATGCCGCAAGTTCGTCTTTCCATAACGCTTGAAGATACCGTTCGACGGCGCGCTGTTCGTGTTCGGGCCATGCGCGCCACGACGCATAGGCGAGTTTGTCGCACAAGAGCCACGCATCCGAGCTCCAGGCGTACAATTCGACGAGCCGGGGAACAAAGTGCTTGAAGTCGTCGTTGGTGCCCCACGTGGTCATGGCTTTGAACAGATATCGGTGCAATTCACCGCCAAGTTGCCGCAAAGGAGCACGCCGAAGCGCCGCACTGTCCTCGAACGAGACGCAATGCGGACACCCCTCGACATGACTGCCGGTGTACTGGACAAACGCCGCATAAAGGGCTTCCAGCGCGAGGTCGATTGCGGTCGGAGGTGATTTGACGCGAGGCACGGAGCGAGCTTAGCGCCAATTCGTCGCCGGCGGGGAAGAAAGTGTCCGTGATGGCGGGAGCACCGAATCTGAATTCAACCGAACGACCCGCACGTCAAAGCTGCTGAACGTGCAATGAACCGTCTCGCAGATATTGCACGCGCACACGCCATCCTTGGTCCACGGCCTCCATACCGCGCATCGTTCCGACAACCGCGCCCAAACCCGCGCCGATGACGACACCTTCTGCGGGTCGCTTTGCAATGGCGCCGAGAATGAGGCCCGCGAAGCTGCCGTAAAGTGCTCCTTCCACCGTGTGCGGAATGGTAATGGCCAAGTAATCCACGAGCCTCGGTTCGACCCCCGGTTCGAATACAAGGCCAAAGCCGGCGTATTCGGAGAGGAGCGCAATGGCGTGTTTCAGGTTCTGCAGCGCTTCAGCGCCTTCGAGAATCATTTCCGTATGCGTACGCAGCGATTTGATCAAACTTTGAGCTTCGGCAACAGCGTCGTTTTTCACACGTATGTCTCCTTGTTCGTCCAGGCGAACCTATTTGTTCAGTCGATGATCTTATGCGCCCTCAATCCCTCGACCACGCGATCGATATGGACGCCTTCGTTCCTGTACTTGGCTTTTGCGTTCGTCGGATCGGTTATTCCCGTATTGTGCAATGCAACCACCTCCCAGTATTCATTGCAGACGGGCGATCCTGACGAGCCAGGTAATGTGTCGGTCAGGTACTGAACCCGGTTTTGATCGACGTACAAAACCTCGTTATGTAGCAATCCGATTTTTTTCGGTCGTCCTCCCGGATGCTGAATGATGTACACGTAATCGTTCAGCTCAACGGGCTTGCGCGGATGCAAGTTCATGAACGGGTAGCTAGTTTTGATCGGAGTTTTGGACCGAATGACGGCCCAATCATGGGTCTTGTCTCCAACGATACTCTCGACATCGCCGAAATAATCTTCGACGACCCGAAGCTGTCCCGGCCGTTCGTATTCGTAATGGAAGCGAATTGTCACTTTGTGCACGCGTCGATCTTGATCATCGTGATCGAAAAGCACGTGATGGTTTGTCAAGATCGTATTCGGCGCAATCAAGAAACCCGTTCCGGCGTGTTCTCGCCCTTCTTGGTCATACCCTCGGAGCAGGACGACCGATTGACCAACCCGAAGGC
>CAYSYX010000395.1:0-9066 GCA_964435055.1 uncultured Polyangium sp.
ACGCTCGTCGTCCGCGTTCGCCAGCAATGCGAAAACGCCGCGATCTTGGCGCGAAACAAGCCGCCTCAAGCACCGCTGCCGCCCCACGTTCTCAATGTGACGCGCATGCCGCATATCGATGATCGGTTGCAAGCCCAAAACCACAAGGAGCACTATCGTGTGGGGGACGTGAGCGCGCGGGTACTCCTCATCAAAACGATGTTGAACTCGGCGATCATTTCGGCCGGCTATCGCGGCGGCAATGCGATCCATCACAATGACGAACAAGGCAATATGGCCCTCGCCAAAGGTTCACTGGCGGAATGTCTGCCCGTCCTGGCGATCGTGCCCTACCTCCCGCAGCCCGTGATCGCACTGACGAGCATCGGGGACTTCAAGAACCTCGTGCTGCAAGCGCGAGCCCAGGGATTCGATACGCGCGCGAAGGATTCTTGGTTGAAGGAAGCGGGCATTCCGAACATCTGAGACAGCCGCCCCGCCCCCCCGGCGTCGTCCGAAATGCCTTGTAACGAGGCGCGTCGCGGAACTTTGTCGCCGTGATCTTGGCCCGCCCCGGGCGATCCGATCTAGCCTCGAGCTTGATGAAAACTCCCATCATCGACTGGAGTTTGCCCAAACGAACGTTTGTCGCGTGCACGCTCGCCGCCTGTTTTCTGTCGGCTTCCGCAGGATGCTCATCAGGATACGAAGGTCGCCGCTTGCGGCTCGAGGTAGCCACGACCGCCCGTGCGAACAAGAACTCGCCCGTACCCCTCACCCTCGTCGCCGTTCGCGATGCCAAACTCTTCGATCGCATCAGCAAGCTGACGGCCAAACAATGGTACGAGCAGCGCGAACAAGTGCGCCGGGACTTTCCGAGCGGCACCGCCTTCGCGGAGTGGGATTGGGAATTCGTACCCGGTCAATCGCCCCCGCCGATGGTGATCGAAGTCGACAGCAAAGCAATCGGCGCCCTTATTTTTGCCAACTATCGAGCTCCGGGAGATCATCGCTTTCGAGTTGGGCCTCAACGGCGAATGCGCATCGACCTCGGCGACGACGATTTCATCGTCAGCCCTCTCGACGCTGCGGACGAATAGGAGTGGTTTTTCCCATGTTGTTGAGACAAACGCGCGCTTCCGAAGGCTTCACCACGATCCGAAAAGGTGCACCGCGATGACCGGTCCCCAAGTCCCGCTCGCCATTCAATGGCACGACGGCATGTTGCTCTCACCGCAACATTTTCAAGAAGCCGATCGTCGAAACGAACGCTTGCTCGCGCATCACATGATGCATGTAGCGCCGTACCATTACGGGGTCGCGAGCTTCAAGTGGGCGGAAGGCACGTTGGTCAGCGGATTGTTTCGCGTCGACGAGATTGAAGCGATCATGCCGGACGGCACGCTCGTGCAACATCGATCCGGCCAGGGCAAACCCGACTTGTCCATCGATTTGCGTCGACATGCGGCAGCGGCGCGCAGCACGCCGCTCACGGTTTTACTTGCCGTACCGCCGCCGTATTCGGGTGGTCCGCGTTCGTCCGCGGATGCCCCGCGACATCGTTCGGCGAGCACCGGCGAAGTGCATGATGAAAACACGGGCGAAGACCCGCTCGATATTCCGCGCATCGTACCCAGCGCTCATCTCACGTTGAGCACGGAGCCCAAATCCGGACGCATTTGTTTGCCGCTCGCGCAAGTCCGTCTCGAAGGCGAAGCGTTTGTCCTGAAGGACTACTTGCCGCCGATGCTTTCGGTGCCGCGCTCGACGTCGACGTCACCTTCGCCCATCTACGACACGGGCCAACGCATTTCCGCTCGTCTGCGCCAGAAAGCCAGCCGTTTGGCTGAGAAAGCCAACAATCTGTCGCGATCGACCGATCGCGAGATCATCTCCGAACTGCGTCAGCAAGTGCATTGGCTCATCGCCGCTCTTCCAACGTTCGAGGCGGTTTTGCAGTCCGATCGGCCGCATCCTTATCCGCTCTTTTTGAGCCTCGCGGGAATCGTCGGACAGCTCGGCGCATTGGCCAGAACGCCCGATGAAACGTTGTTGCCCTCGTACAATCACGAAGAACTGTTCGAGGTCTTCACGAAGACCCGCGACTTGATCTTTCGCATCGTCGACGAAGGCATCAAAGAGACGTTCACGGCGTTCCCCTTCGATCTGCGCGACGGTCGTTATTCGGTGCGTTTTCAGCCGGAATTTCGAGCCCAACAATTGGCCATTGGGGTTCGAATTCGGGGTGGCGTGCGCGGCGAAAAAGAAGTCCAGCAGCAGCTGGCCAAATGGATCGACGAAGCCCTCATTGGTTCGTCCGGGCGTTTGCGCACGCTTCAGCAGGAACGCATTCGAGGCGCGGCGCGCACACCGATTCAAAACCTCGGTCCGGACATCGTCGCCACGGAGGGCGTGTATTTGTACAGGCTCGACGAGCAAAGCAAATACTTCGATCCGGGCGAATTGCTGACCATAGCCAACACGAGTGATCCGCAGGCGACGTTGGGCCCGTCGGAAATCATTCTTTACGCCAAACCGACTTGACGGGAATTGCGCAATGACCGTACCGGGACGAACCTCGACCACGCAATCCGGCGCTCGCGACGATTTTGCACTCGTGAATGCATTTTCCGCCTTTCACGCCGAGGTTCTGGGGCAAAAACGTCAGGTCCAGGCATCCGAAGGGACAATACCTTTCGACGCCGTACAACAAAAGCTGCTCGACGTATTCGAGCAACAAGCGGCGCGTGTCGGGAATCGTCTGCCGGATCTCGAACGGCGCGTATTCGAAGAAATTCGCTACGTCATGATCGCCATGGCCGACGAAGTCTTTTCGTACCTCGAATGGAATGGCCAAAGCGCGTGGGTGGATCAACCGCTCGAAGTGATCGTGTACCAAACACGTGAAGCCGGTGAGCGCATTTTCAATCGCATCGATAAGATCCTCGCGGATCGAGCAGCGCCGGCGCAGGTCGTCACGGTGTACATGACCGCGCTGGCGCTGGGTTTTCGTGGTCGCTACGCGTCGCTCGATACCGACACGCCCGAGACGTACCGCCTCCGTTTGGCCGAGCATCTCGGACGAACCGATCCCGAATTACTCCGCAACAAAGAGTTGTGCCCACGCGCGCACGCCAGCACGGAAGTCGGTGAAGGTCCGAAGTCGTTGCCCTCGTTGTCCCGTGGTTTGTTGCCGTTTGCCCTGGTGCTCGTCGGTTGGGTCGTCATTGGAGAAATCCTCTGGCTCTACCACACCGCGCAATTGTCCCAAGTGCTCAACCAGATCTTGGACGCGTCATGACAGTCGGAACGTTACTCAAGATCATCGGGGGCATCGCAGCCCTGGCCGCCATTGGTGTCGGCGGGTATGTGTTTGTCCAATCCAAAAAGAAGAAAGCGGCCAAAGCGCTCGAAGCGGCCAAGAAAAACGGGGCCATCGATCCGGTCGCCGAAGTGCGCTTGGCGCTCGACAAAGCCCGCGCCGCTTTGATCAAGAAGATCCCGGACAAAGCCGCCCGCGAACAGCTCCCCACGTTTCTTCTCTTGGGCGAACCTTCGTCCGGAAAAACCTCGTTGCTCGCCGGCAGCGGCCTCAGCACGCAACTGGTCGATGGCAAGGATCCTCTCCCGGGAGATGCTTCCGCGGTCAATGTTTGGCTCTTGGATCAAGCGATCGTCGTCGATGTTTCCGGACGACTGCTTTTTCAAGAAGGCGGAACGGCCGCCCCGGACGCGGCGTTCAAAGCGCTGCTCAAAGAATTGAAGAAACTGGATCCGGGCCGTCCGATCGACGGCGTGATCCTCACCGCGGCGAGCAGCGAGCTGCTGCCGACGGCCCGCTCGACGCCCGCCGAACGCAAGCGCAAATCGGCCATTTTGCGCTCCGCTCTCGGACAAACCCAACAGGTGTTGGGCATGGACGTCCCGGTGTACGTCATCGTCACCCAATGCGACAAACTCCGCGGGTTCGCCAAGCTCGGCTCGGAACTTCCCGCGAACATGCGCGATGACATCCTCGGCTGGTCCAATCCGTATCCGGCGTTCTCCGCGCTCTCGGAAGACTGGGTCGAAGAAGCGACATCGACGGTTCGCAACGAATTGCTGAGCCAACAAACGCGTCGATTCTCGGCCGAACAACCTCTGCGTTCCGCGGACGATTATTTCTTATTTCCCGCCGAATTGGTCAGCCTTGGAAATGGCCTGCGGGCGTACGTCGATCCCATCTTCGTCGATGGTGGAGACCCCACCGACAGCCCGAGTTTGCGTGGTCTTTATTTCTGCGGCACCGACGCGCCTCCCGCAGATCCGGCCGCGACCGCGCCCGCGGGAGCGCCTCCGGCCCCCGTCGAGTTCAAGTCGCTGTTTTTCCGGGAATTGTTCAAACACAAAGTGTTTGCCGAACGGAACCTGGGCAAACCATCGACGATGGCGGTCAAGAAACGCAACCGCACCAACTTGATCCTGCAGATCGTGGCCGGATGTATCGGCGGTATGTTCGCCGCTGCGTTGTGGATCGACTCCGGACGTGTGGAACGACGTACGGCGGCGCTCATGCCCACGTTGAACGAGATCCGCACGTATTTGCCGCAAGCCAAGGGCGCTCCGGATGACGGCTCGGTCGACTTCGAGACGCGCCGACAAATCGCCCGCAAGATCTTGTCCAATATCGAACCGCTCGAAGCCGGACGCTTGAGCTCTCCGCTCAATCCCGCCTCGTGGTGGAGCCGCCTCGACAGCCGCACCGACGACGCGTTTCATCGCACGTTCGAAAGACACCTCGTCGATGCATTTCGGGCGGGCCTCGATGCCCAACTGAGCGACATCGTCAAACCCTTGCCGCAGATCGCGGACGAACCCTTCCCTCCGCTGACGCTGGAGAAGAGTCCCGAATACGTCCGCTTCGATGCGTGGCTCAAACAGCTCGTCGCCTTCGAACGCGCGGTGGTTCGTTATGACGGACTGCTTGGCGAATTGCGTAAAGACACGACGCCGGATGTTCGAGCGCAGAGCGTGGCCGAGTTATCGGATTATCTGCTCGGGTACAAAACGTCGGCGACGATTCCGATCGAGTACTACCGCAATGCATTGGCGCGGGGAGCGTTTCGGCAGCCGTTCGGCGTGTCGATGGAGCAGCGCAAGATGGCGCGCGAAAAGGCGTCGATCTTGTACACGGCGATGGAGGCGCGGCTGCTCGAGTTGTACAGCGACAAACTCATTCGCGACGACGTGGCCGAGCTCGTGACTCGCCTGGGGGACCTCGAGAAAAAAGGCGCCGACTACACGGTGGACGATCTGTGGGGCTTGCGCGACGTGATCACCCGAACGGAGGATCACTTGGCCTCGCCTTCGCTGACGTGGATCGCGAGCGATGGTTTGCCGCCGAACGAAGCGACGGCGACGCTCTTGAAGAGCGTGCAGACATCGAGCGTTCTCGGGCGCGACGTGGAGGAGTCCATGCGCGAACAGGTCGGGGACAAACTCAAGGATCTGAAGGAGTACGTCACGACGGCCCGCACGCCGCTGTCGGACTTCATCTTGGAGCGCAAAGCCGGCCTGCCGACGATGAAACTGTCGGCCTTCATCGTGGGGCTCAAGGCGCCGATCGATACGCTGCGCCAGCAACCCTTCATGACGGCATCGGAGCAATTGACGCTCACGCCGGAGCTCGAACGTAATCGCGTCGACTGGGACGCGGACGTATTGAAAGACGTAGCGCGACTGCCCAAAGCGTACGAAGCGTTCGCGCAAGGCGGGATGCTGAAGACCCTGGACAAACGGATCCAAGACACGATCGCGAACCTGACGGTGCGTCAGTTGCAAGCGAATACGATGGGCGGCGTGGCCCGCGCGGCGCGAGCAGCGACTCCGCTGCCGACGGGTGGCGGACGGCAATTCGAGATTGTCCGGGCTGATGCGGGAAACTTTGCCCTGGCCACACCTCCGCTCAAAGAGATGCTCGGAGCTTTCGTTCGTTTGCGCATGGACGAACCGCGCGATCGCTTGCGAGGGCTCTTGCGTGGTCAAGGATCGCAGCTGTTGTCACGTGGTGGAGAAGTGCTTCGTGCCGAGAATTTGTACGGCGTCAAAAAGGGCGGATTCACGTGGTGGGACGGACAAACCACGCCCGCCTACGATGCTTTCAGTGTTCCCGATGCCGGACGTTTGTCTGAATACGCCGCCGCACAACGCACACGCGCCGCGACGTTGCACAAGGAGCTGGCCGAGCCGGTCTTGACGACCATGGAGAGCCCCGAAGTCGGTGCGGATGCGTCGGATCCCGGGGTCGGTCTTTGGCAAAGCGTCGGTTGGCCTTTGAAGGATTTCGAGAACAAGAAAGCCGGCAATGGAGTCTCGACGCTCGAGACCTTCATCCTCTCCGATTTGCCTTTGATCACCGGCCAAAACTGCATCGCCGAATTGGACAAACGGGCTCCGCCGGAGGGCGGCGGAGGGTTTTTCGCGGCGCAACAGTCGTACATTACGAACCAGCTCCGCGAACGATGTCGGGTGCTCGCAACGGACAACATGCGCACGCGTTATGCGTCGTTGCGCCGTACGTTCAATCGCGAGCTCTCCGGGAAGTTTCCCTTCGTCAAGATCGAGCCCGATATCCGCGTGGAAGATGCTCGTCCCGAGACGGTGCGTTCGTTCCTCAAGGCTGCGGCGGATTTCCGGTCGGACTTTGGTTACTTCCTGAAAAAAGACTCGCGCCCGGGAGCGACCGAAGTCGCCCGATTCCTCGAGAAAATCGACGAAGTTCGCACCTTCATGATGCCGATGTGGGCACAGACGGACTCCGCAGACGACGGGATCTACGACGTGAAGACGGAGTTCCGAGTGAACCAACCGTCGGAGGTCAACGGCAATCGAATCGCCGAGTGGGCGATGCGGTTTGGCGAGGAACGATTGTACCGCGACGGACCCAAGGTCGAGGCGAGCTGGCGGGTGAACGATCCGGTTCGTACGGAGCTTCGTTGGGCGAAATCGAGCCTTGATACGCCGCTTCCCGAGCAAGGTACGAACATCACGGTGAACGATCGTTTGGTGATGTTCGACGAACGAGGTCCCTGGGCGCTGTTGCGGATGATCGCGTTTCATCAGACGTCGACCGAAGCCAACAAAGCGGATGGCGCGACGCACGTACTGCAATACGTGGTGCAATCGACGCCGGATCCGACGGGTGGGTTTATCGAGCGCGTCGGAGCGGATACGAATACGGTGCGTGTGTACATTCGGCTGACCGTGACGGGCGTAGAGAAAGACAAACCGTTGCGATATCCCGAGTTCCCGACGACCGCCCCCAACTTGTAGGAGATCATCCATGACGACAATTGCGCCGACGGATGTGCAAGCGCTGCTCGAACCGATCTCGGCAGAGGCGCCCAGTGGTTTGTCATTGCGGTACGAAGGAACCTACGATCGAATTCGCGAAGCTCGTCGGGAAGATGATCCTTCGTTGCCGATGGGTGATTGGGAGACGAAGCTCAAGGTCGCGGACTGGACGCTGGTCGAACGGCTTTGTCGCGAATCGCTCATCAAGAAGTCGAAGGACTTGCAGCTGGCGACGTGGCTGGCCGAAGCGTGGCTCAAGAAGCATCGCTTCGGGGGTTTGACGGCGGGTTTGTCGCTCATCGCGCAGCTCGTGGATCGGTATTACGATCTGGGATTGCATCCGGCCCTCGGCGAGGACGACGATGCCTCGTCACGCACGGCGCTCGTGGAATGGATCGACGATGTCTTCACCGATCGCGTGCGAACCATGGCGCTGGGGTCGACCGGCGAAGGGCAAGGGTTTTCGCTTCTCGATTGGGAGGGGGCGGGACAAACGGTCGTCGTGGATCCGGAAGGACAAACGGCGACGCGTCCGAGCCATGAAGCGTTGTTGGCGAAGGTTTCGTTGGGCGGAACGACGCGCTGGACGGACATCGCGAACGACGCGGCGGCTTCGATCGTGGCGGCGCAATCCGTCGAGCAGGCTTATGGCGCGCACGTGGCGCAACCACCGACGTTGAGGCGTCTGCGCGAAACGCTGGCGACGATCGAACAATTGGCGCGCAACGCGGCGCAAACGAGCGGCGAGTCGGCGCCGAGTCCGGCGGTGAACGAACCGGCGGGCGCAATGGCGGACGTCGCGATGTTCGGAGCAGCGGCGGTCACGAGCAGCTCCGGTCCGATCAAGAGCCGCGCGGACGCGTATTACCGGCTGGCGGAGGCGGCGGAATACCTGATGCGCACCGAGCCGCACAGCCCGGTGCCTTACCTGGTCAAACGTGCCGTGCAATGGGGCAATATGTCCCTCGCCCAGTTGCTCTACGAATTCATCGGAAACCCCGAGGACCTCGTCACGATTCAGCGTTTGCTCGGCATGCGAAACCGCGACGAGACGTGATGGCTTGCGCAGTGGTCGGGCTTCGCGCCGAGTGCTGAACGAATGCACGCCTTCACAAGGGTGTTGAGTTTCCCTATCCGCGCACGCTAGAAATGGCGGCAGCCCCTGAAGTATCAAGTTTGCGTGGGCGGGTTCGACAGGTTCGCAAAGACCGCGGCATAGCCGCGACAACGCCGAGAAAGGGAGCCATCGATGGCAGAGAGCAAGCAACACTGGCTGGACCGAAATCGTCCTCCACGTGTTCAGATCACGTACGACGTCGAGACGGGCAATGCGATCGAAAAGAAAGAGATCCCGTTTGTCGTGGGCGTCATGAGCGACTTGGGTCAGAACCCCAACAATCCGCTGCCCAAGGTCAAGGAGCGGAAGTTTGTCGAAATTGATCGCGACAACTTCAACGACATCTTGGCTTCCACCAAGCCCGAAATCACCTTCAGCGTCGCCGACGCGATCAAAGGCGCAGGCACCAAGCGTTTGTCCCTCACGTTCACGCACATGGACGACTTCCGCCCGGAGCGTCTCGTGGAGCGAGTGGATGACTTGCGCAAGTTGCTCACGGCTCGGCAGCGTTTGAACGATCTTCTCGCCAAACTCGAAGGCAACGACGAATTGTCCGCCGCATTGCGCGAGATCGTCGACAGCACGGAAGCCTTGCAGAAGATCAAGGACGAAGTTTCCAAGGACGAGCAACCCTGAGG
>CAYSYX010000396.1:0-9025 GCA_964435055.1 uncultured Polyangium sp.
CTCCTGAATGGGAGCGGCTCCATTGAAGCGACGGCGGCGAAAAAGCATGCTGTCGAATTGGCGTAGACATTCCGCTCCTGAATGGGAGCGGCTCCATTGAAGGCGCCGAAACCCGTCGAGCAACCGCCGCCCAAGCCCGCATTCCGCTCCTGAATGGGAGCGGCTCCATTGAAGGTCCGCCCTAATGACCCGCATACACGGGTTAAAAGTGCATTCCGCTCCTGAATGGGAGCGGCTCCATTGAAGGCTGTGCACCTGCGCGAACAAGTGCACCTTTCGTTCGTTTTCATTCCGCTCCTGAATGGGAGCGGCTCCATTGAAGGATTTAGGCTTGCAAGCCTTGCGACGGCGCGTGTTCCAATCCATTCCGCTCCTGAATGGGAGCGGCTCCATTGAAGGCCGTCCGCTCGTCCCGTTCGAGGAGCGACAGGAACATTGCCATTCCGCTCCTGAATGGGAGCGGCTCCATTGAAGGCACGCCAAGCCACGCGCCCGCCCGGATGCGCTCTTGCATTCCGCTCCTGAATGGGAGCGGCTCCATTGAAGGAACGACCATTGCGGAACGCCATTATGTGGCAAGGCGCATTCCGCTCCTGAATGGGAGCGGCTCCATTGAAGCCGTGAGCTGTTCTGCCGAAAGCATGCCTTTTGTCCTTTGCATTCCGCTCCTGAATGGGAGCGGCTCCATTGAAGCTTTTTCGTGCGGGCATGTTCACGATCGCGGCGAAATCATTCCGCTCCTGAATGGGAGCGGCTCCATTGAAGCGTAATCTGTTCGCTTTCAAGGCAACGGATCCGGACGTCCATTCCGCTCCTGAATGGGAGCGGCTCCATTGAAGCGCGGTCCTTGCGAATTTCGCTTGACGTGTAGAATCTCGCATTCCGCTCCTGAATGGGAGCGGCTCCATTGAAGCTGTCCGTCGCGAGTTTCGCAATCGCGCGCAAAATCTCGCATTCCGCTCCTGAATGGGAGCGGCTCCATTGAAGTGCGCCTACCTTGGCTGCGGTTCCATTGAAGCATCGAAGTCGCCGGCTTACGAGCAATGCCTATCGATTACTTTCAAAAGTCACCTTTGGGCCATGACGAATGTTTTCATGCGTTCAGGTGCTCGCAAAATGCACGCGCAATCGCTTGGGCGTATGGGCCGTGATCTCGTCCTCTCCCCATGGCGTGCCGTGGTGTACCAGCAGCGACCGACCCTTGAACCATAACGGAGGCGAAAGAGACTCACTGTGGCCAAGGAAAATGCCTCGTTCAGCACCTCCGAGCCGTTCTGCTGCCGCCACGGCGTCAAACCCCTTGATTGACGGTAAGACCTTCCTCGCCCGGTCCTTGTCTTGCGGCGAGCCGATTCGCCCCAATACCTTGGTATTTGCCTGCGCCAGAATCTTGTAATCGACATCCGTGAAATTCTGCGTGCAAAATACTCCGCAAACTCCGTACTTGCGCCCTTCTTGGAAGATCTTGCGCAAAATCTTCTTCGATGGTGGCTCGCGCTGCGGTGGCATATACGGCCCGACTTCATCGAGATACAACAAGAGTTGTGGCTTTTGAGAAGGATTGCGCAACATCCATGCATAAATATCCGAAAGCACCATTGCCACGAATCGTTGCTTCGCGTCGACATCGCCAAGGCCGTTGAGCCATAAAACGTTGAGGGGAATTTTATTGGGTTCCACCGGTCGCAGGAGATCCGCGACGTCGAATCTGCGTCCCCGTTGGAACAAATGCTTTTGCGTCCCACGCGTCAGTAAACGAAGCTGATCCGCAAGTGTCGTCCGTTGCGATGGTTTGGGCAAAAGAGGTTCGTCGGGTAAATCCGAGGGCGTTCGAATTCGTTCCACCAGTTCGTCGAGCGACAGTGTCGCCGACGCAGCTTCCAAATGCTGCACGATGTATTCACGGGCCTGATCATGCCACGCTCGCGTTATGGTTACCGCGCCGAGGAGGTTTTCCGCAATTGCTCGGTGGCAAAATGCGCGTGCATCTTCATTCAAATCCGGTGCCGGGAGCTTCAACGGGTTCAATGACACGCGCAACCCGGCATCCGAAACAGGCGTAAATATTCGAACCTCGGCCCGTTCCACATAAGCCGCTCGACGGGCGGCGAGGTTTGGAGGTACATTCATTGCCGGCTGAGCGAATTGTACCAGGTCGCCTTGCACGTCGAAGACCAATGCAGGAATGCCGCTGAGGACTGCCTCTTCCACGATAGATTTCGCAAAATAGGTTTTTCCCGAACCCGTGGCCCCAAAGACTGCGATATGACGTAACAAGTCGGATGGCTCGATCCGAATCGGCGAATTCGCTTTTTCATGATAACCAAGCAAAA
The DNA here is from genome assembly GCA_964435055.1 of uncultured Polyangium sp. Taxonomy (GTDB): domain Bacteria; phylum Myxococcota_A; class Polyangia; order Polyangiales; family Polyangiaceae; genus Polyangium. The sequence goes on from CAYSYX010000396.1 coordinate 2,334, forward strand.
GAGGTGATGTGTCGACCGGATTTGCAGCCTTGACACGCGAAGATTGTGCAGCAGGCGGAGACGTCGAAGCCGCTTTCGTGGGTATCTTCGTTGTCATCGGCACTCGACCGGATGGACCCAAGGGAGCCTTATCGCTCGCGGGATCGTCGGAATCCGCGTCGGGAAGCGTCCGCCCCCAACGAGGCCAACAACGATTCTGGATAGGACATTCGCGGCAAGTCTTCCGCTCTCCAGCAGACGGCGGCGTTGCTCCCGCAAGCCAGGCGCTCATCTCGTGCAATCGATGCCCCAACGGCTCAACCCCATTTTCCGTGATGGGTGGAGCCTCCCGCAATTCGATTCGGTCACTCGTCACATGCAAAAGCGCAGCACGAGCCGTTATCCCGCGTTTGCGATACGCGAGCGCGTATAGACGTACTTGCTCTTCCTGGGCGCGATCCGTGCCCGCGTAGGTCTTCAGATCCCATAACCAGGTCTGCTTGGTCTCGGCGTCATGACAAAGGAGGTCCACGATCCCGTCAATCTTGTAGCCGTCAATGTCGATAGATACGGGATCCTCGCACGCCAACAGCGTTTGTGAAATAGCAGTTGCAGCATCCGTCGAACCGACACGAGCCCGAATCAATAGAGTGGCAATCAAATTCGATACATTCCGGAGCACTGCGTCGAGTCGAGGGAAATCGTTGCCATGCCAAGTCGAAGCGTCTCTCATCGCTTGCAGGTATGCAGATGTGTACGCAAGCCGATAACACGCTTTCCGGACTTCGTCGGCAAAAGCTACCTCACGCGCCAGCGCAGCTCCAACGTGAGGATCCAAGGGAGCATTTCGCACGAGTGCTTTGAGCGCCTGGTGCGCAATGCGCCCGATGGCCGCGCCATGATAGGGCAAACGGTAGGGCAATCGAATATTTTCCCTGAATAGCACGAATTGCCGTGGACAGCGCACCGCCGTGACGATATCCGTCACTGAGAACCGATTCATCGCCGCCCTCCGGTTTTTATTCGAAGTACACTGCTTTCCGGAGGCGCTCCTTTGGGATGACTTGGGGATTCCAAATACGCTTCCGGCGCCAGAAACACGACCGACGCGCGACTTCGATCGTGGACGATGGTGACTGTGCCTTCCGATTGCAGCGCTTCGATCACGGCGTGAACACGCTCGATGGGGGCTCCAAGATCGTCTGCGAGCCGCGGCAATGGGGCCATTGCGCAATTTTGCCGAAGATAACTCAATACAGCGAGGCATAATTCGCGGTTTGTGCCATTGTCGTGCGTTGCCCGCGATTCATTGGTCGAATAGACAGCCGCTACCGCCCGATCCACGAAATCCAGGCTCTCCGGTACCTCATCAAGTGCCAATTCACGTGCATCCTCGGCGGCTACCGGGATATCCCCGGCTGCGGCGGCCTTGAGCAGTCCTTCGATTGCCGCAAACGATGCGATCTGGTCTTCGTTCAGCCATACCACAGCTCCCCGCGGTTTGACCTCGGTGAGGATTTGGTCGGCCTTGGCCGGTATCGCAAAACCTCTTTCGCGAATGAGCAGAGCATTGTCGATTTTAGGATCGACAAGCGCATCACGCATACGCTTTATCGCAGCAGCGACGGAATGACCGTGGCTGCTGTTGTTCGCTTCGACATACGCACCGCGCGCCTCTCCATTTCGCTCTACGACGATCCGAAGCCCGGATGCTTGCGTATTGCCTCGAATCTGCATCTTGCTCACTTCTTTGATCCGCACGCCCCCGTCGAGCACGCGTCCCGTACGCTCGATTGTCGTCATCGTGTCCCGCAATGTGCTGAACGCGATCTCCGCACGGGCTTCCGGGGTGCGAGGCGCACGCTTGCGCTCTTCTTCGAGTAAAGTGCGGAGCTTGAACTGCACGATTTCTCGAGGAGACGGAGACGACTGAACGATGATTGGGCGCATTGCGTTCGCCGCATGCTCAATCTCTGATTCGCTCCTGGCTTCGATGGCTTCCGGATCCAGGAGAAGATCGCGAAAACGACGGAGAATCCGTCGCGGCGTACGCAACGAACCATCGACGATTTCCCGCCGAGCAAATTCGCGCGAGAAAGGGTACAACGACGAAGGCGGGTTGACGTTATGGTTTTTCCAGAAATAGGCAAGTCGTTGCTCGAGCAACATCAAGCCTTCTTCGGCGGTCAAACCGCGGAGCTGAATCGGTGGGTTTTCCTCGAGTCGATCCCGAACTTGTTGCTGCGCGTGACCCTTCAGGCTGGGCCAAACTGCAGTTTGGCATAGAATAAGCGACGCCGTTGCGCCCCCCGCATGAAATAATTCACTCAGTGCATTAAAAAACGCACCTATGGCTTCCGGCCCAAGGCGCTCGGTACCTTCGATTTGGTCAAATGCAAGGATGAGCGGTATGCGAGCAAGAGCGGCAAGATGGAAAAGTGTCTTCAGCGCACGAAATGCTTCGTTTTCGCCATCGAGCGTCAGGGGCGTTCCCAACAGAGCGGCTCGATCAGGTGAAAGGCCCACCCCTCCAAGCCAATCGATGAGTGCCGCTTGTGCATCTTCATTGGGGAAATGAGCAATTGCGCGAAAAACTTCACGGTCCACATTTCCAAGCTCTCGCAATTTGAGCGCAGCATCGGCGAAAGCGTGCTCGTGCCCTGCCCATCCTTGCGAACAATCAGCAGCGAAGGTCGAGAGAAACCTATCTTGAATATTCGTCAGTGACTGCCACCTCTCGGCAAGTGGTCCTTTGAGTCGACTCGTCGTATGAAGTAAATGATAAATGCGTCGGAGCGCTCGCCATAACAGGATTTTGAGCGGTGAATCCGTCGCCGTATCGGTGTGCCGGTTCTCAGGTAGCGTTCGCGCCAGATGCCCCACGGCTTCTTGCAGGAAATGATGGAACGGCCGCTCGGCCGTACGGAGCGGCGCAATGGGAGCGAGCAAGAATTCCAAGGCCTCGGTCGAACACCAGCTCCCCTCGGAACGCCTTCGAAGCCAAGCAAGTAGGTGGGTTTTTCCTTCGCCGGGATCGCCGGTAATCACCTGCATTCGTGCAGTGCCTTCGGCGCCAGATGCTTCGATGAGGCTCGAAAGTCGTCGGCGTGCATCAACATGAATCCCCGGCACATCCGGCGTATCTCGATATGGGTCTGATAACACCGCATCTGTGAAGGGCCCAGGCTGTCGGCGGAGAATCTGGCCCAAGTCGGGACGAGAGCTCATCGAAGCACCGCAAAGTAAAGAAGTCCGCGGCCCTCGATGAAAATTCCGCCCTCAGGCTCTTTGACGCGACTTGGGTCATTGGCGAGCTTGAGGTCCACTGTGTAAGCTCGCTCCTCTTCGAGGACGGCAGCATCGAAGGTTGGGCGATCGAGGCCCAAGTATGCGAGGGTTCGGCGGACTTTGCTTATGGGCACGAGTCCATCGTGATGATCTCGCCGATCGATTTCCGGGATAGTCGCCTTGAGCGCTTTGCGAAATGCAGTCGGATCAAAAGACATTACGCCGGCGCCCTTGGGATCGGTATTGCTCTTCGATGATGGGACTATGCTCATCAGCAGCTTACGAAGCTCCGCATTCTCTGCCCGAAGCTCCGCGCGGAGTTCGGCGAGTTCAGCCCTTATGATCTGACGAAACGCTTCCGCATCCATCGTTCCGCCTTGCGATGTGCGGGCCGGTTTTACGAGTGAGGGGGCCGGCGAGTGTGAGATCGCCTGGGTGCCGGCGTCGGTAATCGCAAACCGCGCTACCTTGGCGCCTTTCGTCGGAGGAACCTCGACGATCCATCCTGCGGCAACAAGTTTGGCGAGGCCGGTCGCGTCCAGGCTTTTTGTCAAAGCAGCCTTGGTCTGCGGCCCCTTCTCGAGCGAACGTAACGCCTTCATTTCCGCGGGTATCAAGTCCAAATCCGCCATGTCGGCGCGGTATCACTTGCCAAACCGTTTGTCAAGCGTCGGCTGGGCGGATGGTGTCGATCGAGCCGTTTCGTCGATTGGCGCGACAACCGCACGCGGTCGAAGATGGTGAGATTGTCCAAGTTTGTGTTGCGTTTGGACTTACCGAACGATTCGACCGGTGAAGGAGAGCTTGCTCTGATTGATCCTGCGCGCCACATCAAGGTTGCCCGACAACCGCGTCACACTCGGCGGCACACGGATGACGGCGCTCCCACGGAAAGCGCAGCGGTTATGCCGCCCGACGTTTCTGATACGCCCGCCAAAAATTTCCCGTTACCTTTTCGTTCTCCCAACGTTGGTTTGTACATGCCGCCCAAGCCCCCGAATCCGCCCGACCTCATCGCCGAACTGCTCGCCCTTCGGCCCTACATCGAGCACATCCTCTGCGATGGCTCCCGTGATCCTCACGTCCGTGCAGCGGCCAAGGATCATGTGCAAACGGTCATGCGTAAGGTCGTTCAGCACTTGCCGTCGTACGTCCCGCATGAGGATGGGATTCGTCCCTGGGTGACGAGAATCGCCTTCAACGAGAAAATCGACGTTCAACGCAGCATTCAGCGATACGAGGACATTTTCGGGCACGACCACCTCGCGGCGGATTTCGCGCCAAACCCAGGCCCCTCACCCGAACGCGACGCGCAAGTGCGCGCGTTATTGGACAAGGTATTCGCGCTCATCGAAGAAATGCCGTCTGAAATGGCGGATGTGCTGATTCTTGCGGCGTTCTGCGAAGATTCCCACGCGGAAATCGCCGCGCATCTCCAGATTAGTGAAGATGCCGCAAAAATGAGACTCGTTCGAGCGCGCAAAATGCTGCGTAAACGCGCCGGCACCATTCGCGATCATATCGGCGTGTGGCTCCATTTCGTGCTTCGGAAGATCGACAAAGCGCGGGTGCCTTTGCTCGCCAGATTCCGCTCGTTTTGCTGGCAAGCTGCGCATCTCCTGCCACCCGTCTACATCGGCCTCGCAACATTGCCGCAGCTCGAGTCCGTGCCGACCGCGGTCGTGGAATCCTCCCATCCCGTGCCCACACGCGGCGACTCGTTGCCGCATGTTCCTGACAAACACGCGAGCAACATCGCCACCGTGCCTATGGCCGAGGAACCGAGCATCCTTACGCCCACCCAGCAAAAACCGACGGTTACACGTAGTTCGGACAAACCACGACGACAAACGCAGTCTCATCGTGAGTTTGACATTGTTCTTACAGCTTCGCCCAGCATTATGGCCGACGGCCGATAAGAAAGGTTGGTCCCGGCGCTTCCCCTGTGCGGCCGTTGGCGCTATAGCGTTGCCTCATGCGAATGCGGTTTGTCCTCATCGCGGCATTTCTTGCTTTCGGCGCTCCCGCACGCGCGGAGACGCACGATCAGGAAATACCCACGCCTCCCGAAGCAATGCTCGATGCTGCAAAAGAAGCCGAGTTTTATGCGAATGTCGCGATCGGCGACCGCGAGCGCGCAGCGGGTCGTGTTCCCGAAGCGGCGATGGCTTACGCGCGAGCCCTTCAAATTCGCAAAGATCCCATCGTTGGTGGGCGTCTTGGCGTGCTGCTCGTGCAAGCCGAAAAGTATGCGCAAGCTGCCGATCTTCTCTCGATCGCGTTGAAGTATGCACAAGCGCCGACGGCCGAGCGCGAGGCGTTTTTCCGGGCACATGAAACGGCGCGAAAGCATGGCGCCTGGGTCGACGTCATTGTTTCGCAAGCCGGGGCGGCCGTGGCGCTCGATGGAGATGCGCGAAATCCAGGCGGATACTCGGCGTTTTCGATCTTCGTCATCAACGGCGAGCATCGTCTGACAGCCGTTTTGGAAGGGTTTCAAGATGCGACGGTGCCGTTCACGGTGCGTCCCGGTGAAAACATGCGTGTGGCGATCGAGCTCCGGCCGCTGTTCAGGAAGCTCGAACGATTTTCGCCGCCACCAACGCCACGTGTGGAGCCACCGAGCGCACCGAGCACCAACGTCAAGGGCGACCCGAATTACAACTCGAAGGAAGACCCTTTTTATGAGGATCCGAAGTCGCCGAAGCCAAAGGATGCAGCCGATTCACGTTCGACACGCGGGATTGTCTTTGCGGGTCCGGTTGTCGTGTTTGGCGTCGCCTCGTGGATGCCCGCCGTGGGGGCCGTCGTTGGAGGTGCTTGGAGGCCCAACGAATATTTCTCGCTTGGTTTGGAAGGACGAGCTGCTTGGTTGACGGTGGGCGTCGGCGGTGCGCCGATCAGCGCGATGACAGCCGGAGGAGTGATCTCCGCATGCGGCCATTTCAGGTGGTTTTTCGGGTGTGCGTTGGGGCATGTTGGCGCCACGCAGGTTTCGTTTTCCGGAGACAGCTTCGTCGAAGGGACTTATTGGGCGGCGAAACTTGGTGGCGGAGGTCGCTTAGGTGCGCGCGTGCGTTTGTCTGGAGCACTGAGTTTGGCGGGAACGTTCGATGTTCTTGCGCTGAACAATCGCGATGTGGTGAGTCTGGAGCGAACGGTTCTTGCAGACCAACCTCCGATCATGTTAGGCACGCAGTTGATGGCGGGTTGGGAGTTTTGAACATGAAACGACGGGCGCTCGTGATCGTCGCAACGCTGGTGATTCCGCTGTTTGCTGCAACATGTGCGGTGCCGGCAGAGATCTACCCTGGGAAGTGCGATCCCGATCCGCTGGTTCCGTTTGCACGCTGCCAGGAACTATTGGCAGGGGATGCGGGCACAGATGCCGATGCCGACGCCGAGCCCACGAAGCAACCCACAGG
>CAYSYX010000397.1:0-9020 GCA_964435055.1 uncultured Polyangium sp.
GAGCTGGGCTGTTTCGCCTACGGCAGGTACGCAAAAGGTTGCCGACGGACGCACGGTGCATCTGGTGCATCCCAACGACGCGTCCATGACGAGTCCTGCGCTCCTCAAAAAGCTCGCTTTCGACGGTTTGTCTGGTCAAAACACGAGCTTGTTTCGCAGCAGCAAATCGACTGTCTCGGTGAACGTTGCCGCCCCGACGACCGACAAGAATCTTCGGGTCGCAGTTTTTCCTGACGGTTCGTATGGTCCCAAAGCAAATGTTTCATGGTTGAATGCGCCTGCGCGCGATTTCGTACGTGTGGGCGTGGTGGACCTCGAGCATATCCTCGTGGGCCTCGACGCGGATACGCCCTTGCCCACGACGGATCCGCAAAACAATGCGGCCACGAAGGTCGACATTGCGGCGAATGCGATCGATGACGTGACCATGTTGCGCATCAACGCCGACGACGCGCTGAATGCGATCGTGGATGTCTTGGAACGCAAAGCCGCGGAGACAGATACGGCATGGACGGTGGCGCCGGCGATTTCTCCTTCGGCAGGTCCGGTCAAACTGGCACCGCCCGCCGTCGCCGCATTGCCGCCTTCGGTGAGCGTCGAAGTCATGGCGCTCGTGGGTGCGAGTGGGCAAACGAACGGGACTCGTATTCGTGGGCAGCGGGTGCTGGTCAAAGTTTCGGGTTGTGCGGCAGGCGCGTGGGTGCGCGTCTTTCCGCATCGCTTGGACTTGGTGACGGGGCTTCGCACACGAATGCTCGGTGGGGCGGCTCGCGTGACGGGTGAGAACGTTACGAACGCCTCGAACTTCGCGTGGGTCGTCATGACCTTGCCGGATGGCGGTGTTGGTGGCGCGGATTTGAGTTGCGATGTGCTGGTGTATACGCAACGCGCCAATGGTTCTTTGCAATCGCGTGCGTACGTTGATCAGCGTTTTTCTCGACCGACTCCGGTGGCTGGTTCGCCGGTGACTGCGGTTCCGACGGGTGCGACCTGGTGCGTCTGCGAAATGGGGAAAACGGGGACCGGCACGTCCAACATTCCCAAGGTTCCTGCGGGGTCGACTCTGGTGGTTTTGCCGAGTGGCTCGACTCCGGCGACGTTGTTGACGTTGCCGGCGGCGGCCATTCCCAAGTTGTCGGTCGTCGGCGAATCACAAAGCAGTGACAAACTCACGATGTGCGCCCCAGCATTTTCCACAGGTGTCGGACGCACGGCTGCGGATGGCCGACTGGAAGTTGGAGCTCCAACGGCCACGGGTTTGACCGGCCAAGTGGACATCACGCCACGCGATGATCCGAAGAAGACGGACGTTCGATCCATTGCGCCTACGGGCCTGGAGCGGCTCGAGGTGGCTGCATTGCGTACCCGCAACGACGCGACGCAGGGCGTGCATATCGTGGATCATGCAGCGATTGGAGCGGTACCGTTGCTCGCGGCGTTGCATGAGCCGGGTCAGCAACGTTTGGGTGCACCTGGCGCGCCCCCCGCCGAGGTCCATGGAACGGGCGTGCGATTGCGAGGGGCCGCAGCGAGGCTCGTGGCGGAGCATACGCGCAATCGCATGATGACGACGGCCGAATTGGCAAGCCATGCGTGGATGCCGTGGTCGACGAGTTTGTCGCCACAAGGGGCCGCGACGCCGTGGGTAGCCGTTGTGCGCAGTGGAGCGTGTTCGCTGGATATCGAGCCGAATCTGCTTTCGGACCTCGAAACGCTGGTCAACAATCTCGTTGGCGCTTTGGCGTTGCCGAACAATACCTCGAACATCAATACGGCGGTGCAGGCAATTCATACCAAATTGGGATTGCCCGCACCTGCGGCGTCACCGACGGCCGGGCAACTCGCGTCGTTTGTCCGGGCATTGGCGAGTCGCGTGCAATGGGCAAAGAATGGGGCGCGGGAAGCCGAGCGGTCGATGGCGGGTGCGGTCGCGCGGGCGGAGCGATTCATCTACATCGAGACCCCGGCACTCACGCCGACGTCGACGGTCGTGACGCAATTGAAGAAGCGGCTGGCGGATCGCCCCGGGTTGCTCGTGTTGATTGCGTCGTCAGCCGCGCCGCGTTTGGGTTTGCCGAGTTTGATTGCCGATGCCGAACGGCAAATCACGCGCAAGACGATAACCGAATTGGTCACGGCTGCGCCGCGTCGGGTGGTGGCGTTTGCCCCCGTTGCCGCGGGGGGTCGCCCCGTGCGGTTGTATTCGACGACCTTGATCGTCGACGACATGTTCGCGTATACGGGCACGAGCCATTTGTCGCGACGAGGTTTGTCCTTCGATGGCTCGTTGGGAATGGCGGTATTCGACGAGCGGCTCACCTGGGGCCGTCCGCGGGAGGTGCGTCGATTCCGCAAGGCACTTGTTGCCGAGCGATTGGGGCTCGTGGACGCGTTGTTGCCGGACGATCCGCAGGATCTCATGGTGCACGTCGCTGACGAACAAGCTCGCCAAGGTGATCGCATTGCGCGGGTTCCTGCGCCAGCGAAGACTGAATTCACACCCGAGGATTTGCAGCGGTATGATCCTTCGGGCGCCGGGCCGCTCGCTTCGGCGGGTTTGGCGCAATTGTTCAATCTGGTGCTCGGGATGCAGCAAGGGGTCGCCGAGACGGAAGCGGTGCTCGAACGTGACGAGCTTGCATTTTCTTCTTGACGCGAACAACGGCCAAGATGTACAAGGGTTTTGCAGGTCCTTAGCGGCGGCGCGTTTGCCCCAGCAATGGGGTAATCAATCCTTCCGGGGGCCTATGGTACGCAGCACGGATGCAGGGTTCCCCCCTGCATTGTAACCGAGGCGAGTGATAAAGAAGCGAGCCGCGGCTGCTGCGTATCGTAGGAGGCGGGTTCGACTCCCGCGAATTGATCCAGTGACGCCGTGCGGACCTGCATTTTTTGTGCACGAAGTGCTGAAGCTGAGGGGGCTGGGTGGCGTTTCGGCCATCGGCGCCGATGACCGCGGGGGCGGTGCTCCAAACACCGCTTCGATAAACTGGCGGAGTCGTGCTAATTGAGCGCCGAGTAACCCTTGGGTGGGATCAACGTCGCCATTTGATCAAACGACAACCAGTAGAGCTGATTGCCTTGGAAACTTGCGGGATCGGCGATGTAGACCTCGTGCGTCTGCGAGTTGTATCCGATGATGGTGAAGTAGTGGTAAATGGTCTGGTCGTTCGGATAGCCCGGCGGGTGGTTGTTCGGCGGCGCCACGATATTCGCGACAATGGCGTAGCCCGAATCGATCGAGTGCACGATATCGTTCCACAGCTGATCGCGCTGCTGTTGTGACGGCGGGTCATTGGGCATTTCCACCGTCTTGTAGGTCCCGCTGCCGAGGTAATTGTTCATTACCTTCGTGACTTGGCCGATCCAGTCGGTTCCATTGACCGTCGTGGGGAGCTCGTTGGCCAAGGTCTGTTGGCTTGGCGCGGCAATGCGAGCGGAAAGAGCGATATGGGTGGCGGTCGGGCCGCACCAATAACCGGTTTGTTGCACTTGGTAATCGACATTGACGGTATGCACCGGGGACAGTTGGCAGATTCCGTCGAGGCACAAGAGCGCACCGCAACAGTCCTCGCCGCCGGCCGTCGCGCAGGGCGCGCCCGTGTCACCGCAACAAACTTTGCCGAGCGTCGTCGTGCCGCAAAGCAGCCCCTCGCAACACTCCGAGGTGTCCGTGCACGACGTCATGGCCATGACGCACGCGGCGGCGTCCTCCATGTTCGGTGGGACCTGCGCGTCGGTCCCCGCGTCGGTTCCCGGGTCTGTCCCCGCGTCTGTCTCGACCCCAGGGCCCGCGTCGGGGGCGCTGCCACCGTTGCCGCCACCGCCGTTGCCGTCACCACCGTTGCCGGCGGGAGCTTCGATCGCCGCGCAACCGACGACGACCAAAGCCAACCCTATCCACCATTCACTACGTTTCCAGGATCTTTGAGCACTCATGAACACCTCGTCGACGCATCGTATACAGCTCGTATACCTCAAGAGCACGATTCGAGGCAAGCGGCCAAAAAACCGGCGGGAAGTTTGTCGTTCGAGCTTTTTGCGGTGGTGGGGCCGCGAAGTGGCGGCGTGGAACTACGGGGCCGGCGCCGAACGCCCCATCAACTGCCAATGATTCGAATCCGTTTGCCCGAGAACTCGACTTCGCGTTGGTAGAGTTTTTTCTCCCAACGAATCTTGCGTCGGTCGAACATCACGAGCCAGCCTTCGGACAAACCAATCCGGTCGAGGTATCCGCTCAATTGTTCGAGCGCGGTGGATTCGGTTCGTGGGCCGCGACGAATCTTGACTTCGATGGCGTGTTTGGCGTCTTGCCACAGCACCAACAAATCGAGGGCTTTGCGCCCGAGGCCATATTCGCGGCGAATGACGCCGCCGCCATTGATGACCCGCTGCAAGAACGCCATGAGCATCAAATGGGGCCCCGATTCACGATAGCCGAATCCTTCGGCGGCCAAGTGCCCATCTTCGCGCCAAAACTCCTGCCAATCGGTCATGAGTTTGGGCATGTCGAGCGAACCGTCTTTGCGGACGTACGCGGCCGGTTCGTTGACAATTTGCATTTGTTGTGCGTAGTTGAGTGCCCGCGGAATGACCTCGCGGTAAATCGGATTGGCGACTCGATATTGCCCCTGAATCTTCCGAATGAGCCCAAGCCCGAGAACATAGGCAAAGTCATCGTCGAGCATATCTTGCTGCGCTCGTTCACCCGACAGCATCGGATCCAATACGCGACGCACACGCTCTTCACGCAATCTGGCGATCAACGAATCGATATGGGAACGTCGCTCGAGAATGATGGTTTCTTTCGCGGCTTCGACATGGTCCGCCGTAATGGCGACATTGCGATCTTCCACGTCGCGGTCGACGATTTGATCGGCCAAGGCATTCGTCAGCCACGGATGCCCCTGTCCCAATTCGTAGATTTTTGCGGCGGCTTCCGGCAAAAAGACTTGTCCGGTGCGCGTCGTGTGTTGCTGGAGCAGCTCGGTGACTTCAGGCTCCGTAAACGGGCCGATGGTCAAGGCTTCCGCAGAGATGTTGAACGGCGAACTCGTGCCGAGCCATGATATCGCGCGCCGCTCGTCATCGCGCAGCGTGTAATCACGCACTTGACGCCGACCCACGAGCACCACGCTCGCGGGAAATGGATGCTTGTAGCGACCGAGGTACCCTTCGCGCAGTTGCGTCAAAAAGGAGACCATCGTTTCTCCGACCAAACAGTCCGCTTCGTCGAAAAAGATCACCCACGGACGATCGCTGTGTTGGGCCAGGTGGGACAAAGCCGTCGTGAGCGAACGCAAAGGAGTCGCCATGAGCGTGTCCAGATCGATTTGCGGTACATCCGGATGAACCCGCGCGCATACCTCGATCAATTTGTGGAGGATCGTTCGAAATCCCTTGACCGGATCGGGTTGTTCGCGCGCCGTTTCGAGGTCCACCCACATCGCCCGCCACTTGCCGGTTGCGTTGAGATGGTCTTCGAGCCACTGGGCGCAGGTGGTTTTCCCCGTCTGCCAGCCGGCCGTGAACGTGAAGTATTTGTGATCGTCAATCACGCGCATCACTCGACCCAGCCGCCGCTCGGGCGGGAGCATGTAGTGATCGCGGGGATTACACGGGCCGGCGGTGTTGAAACACGGGCGCATGCGCGCGACTGTGGTCTAGGCGAACGAGTTTGTCAATGCGTTTCTTCCGGAGCCGCAGCCAATGCGGTCCGAGATATGAGCCCACTGCTCGAATTGGTGAACCGCGATGAGCGCGGGCAATTCGACGTGGTCGCTCGTGACGGTCAAACTGGCCATGGGTGCTGTACCGGCTTTCGAGGCTGTCATGCAAGTCCTCGAAAAAGACGAGCCGCACCATTGACGTGAGGCGTCCGAGGTCTTCAATCCGCCGACTTCTTTTCGTGCTCCGCGTGGCAGCACAAATCAATCACGACGGCGCTGGCGACAATCAAAAACGGATCCTCGTCATGCGCCACATCGATGCAATACGAATCCGTAAAGCTGAACCAAGCCTTCGATACCCTCGCGACCGTTTGCCCGTGGCGGCGAAATTCGTAATCGTGGTCGAGCAGGTTTCCTTGCGCTTCCAAATCGTCGGGGCCGGGAACGTCGACGGTGAACGAACAACGGAACAAATTGAAAAAGTCTTTTTTGACGACGGCGAGCACTTGACCATTACGCGTAATCTCATACGCCGGACGCAATGAAAGCAATTGCTGGGAAATCCGTCCAATTTCGCGACCCGAGGCATCCAGAAACGTGAGCTTGTTGCCGATCGAAAATACATGCCCGTCGACCTTCGCCGCGACGTTCCCCCGTTCGTCGGTGATGGTGAAGTCGTCCCCCAGCGATATCCAATCTTGTTTCATGCGGTATTTCATGCTGTCTCCGTCCATTCCCGGTCGAGCCGCGTCGGTTGCTGGGGCAGTTGTAGTCGTTTTTTCGGAACGTCGCACGGATTTTTTGCGTTCGCGTGACCGAGTGCGGTGAGGCGCCCAAGGGGCCGCGACGAACCAATTGCGCGAACGCGCAAAACCAGCGTGCGCGATGTCTCATTGCCGCTAGTCATTTCGCAAAGATACGCGTTTGGCACAGTGGCTGCTTCTCGAGAAAAGGCCGGAATCAATGGAGCGAACCCCATGACCTCCCGAACGTTCTCCGTGCAATACGGATCCAAAGCAGCGCACTCGGCACTTCTTGTCACTTTGGCGATTTCCACAATGGCCTGCGCGGCGACGAGCACGACGACGACGAAGATGTCACCACAAGGGTTTGTCTCGCGCTATTCGCGTGAAGCTCAAGCCGAAGCTGCGCAGCGATTGGCTCATGCCTCGGAAGCGGAAAGAATCGAGAGCAAGCCCATCGGTGGAATGCGCATCGTTCACGCATCAGGCGAAATAAGAATCGCCACGCCCATGGATGCCTATTGGAAAGGCGAACAGATGCATGTCGTCCTGAGAAACGGAAACGACATGGGTATCGACAACGTCGATTATGTATCGATTGATTACCCCAAAGTCGAAAGGGAGAGCAACGGGACCGCCGTTGCCCTCCTGGTCGTTGGAGCGCCCATTTTTCTCGCCTCGGGGGGACTTACCGTCGTCGCTCTCTCCAGCCCCAGCGAAGGAGCCATCCCCGTGTTGTTCATCAGCCCATTGGTCGCGCTCGGATCGCTCGGGCTCGTCATTCCCGGCCTCGTTATGCTCAAATCCGATTCGAACCAAACCGCCGCTTGGCGTCGCCCTGCGATTCAGGTCTATCCCGGCGGACTCGGAATGAGCATGGCGTTTTGAGCCATTCATTTCATTCGCTCCCCTTGCCCGTTGACCACAAACGATGCAGGATGGCGCGCATCGGGGTCTTCGATGAAGTACTTCGGGACAGCACGATCGCCTCGACGTCCAGCGCCCAATGTTCCCGCGACGCGCGGGTTGAATACAAGTCCACGGATGCGGGTGTGTGGGAATGTCTTTGTCGAGGCGCCAATGGCTCATGATTTCGTCGACTGCGTTGTTAGGCGCCGCGGGGACGGCTGCTTGGCAGCGCTTGACGCCGCAATGGGCTCGAGGTCCGAAGCTGCGGGACGGTCATCCCGTGTTGCGGATGCCCTTTCGCGCGGGCTTGGTCGTATTGTGCCAACAAGGTAATTCATCGCCGCGGGGATATACGCATTCGGGCGGCAATTGCTTGTATGCGCTGGATTTGTCCAATTGCGCCGAAGATGTCGTGGACATCGTCGCGGCGGCTTCGGGTCGCGTGGCATACGTGTACGGTGATTCGACGCCTGGAGATTCGAGCGCGGGGATGCGCTTCGGCAATCAAATCAAAGTCGACCATGGCGGCGGATATTTTACGTTTTATTCGCACTTGGATAAGGTCTTCGTGCGCGAAGGCGACATCGTTCGCAATGGTGATGCCCTCGGGACGATGGGAACGACAGGCGCCGCGGGCAATCGCCACTTGCATTTCAGTCTGCATCAAGGCGTCGCTCGCGACATGGGCGTCGCCGATTCGATCCCGATGCGAGCGCTCGTCACGGCCAATATTTCCCACAATTACGTTTTTCAATCCACACCGAGTCCGGACTTCATCGGTGGTCAATACGATTTGTGGAACGGCCGGTTGTATGCTTCGGAAAATGCCCCGGACACACGTCTTGTCGACACCGCACCTCGAACCGAGCTGCTCGAACAGCTGCAAACGGCGCACGAAAAGCTGCGAGTCATCGTGGAGCACCGCAAACGGCTGGATGAATTCGCGCAGGCGTGGGAAGCGCACGACGTGACGTGGGCAATGCAGCAGCTCGATCCGATTCTGGCGCGCACGCCGCGCCACGCGGTCGCCCGATATTGGTTTGGCACAGCCGTACTCATGGCGCAGAAAGAATGGGCGAAAGCGGAACGTCTGTTCGACGAACTGTTGAATCACGGAATGGCGGAAGCGACGTGGGAGATGTGGTTGCGGTCGTGGATTCACAATCGATTCGGCGTGATGGCGCTCGAACAGAAACGTCCGGAAGCGGCATTGACCCATTTCAAGACGGCATTGCAATGGGCGACGGCGCTGCCGGAACGAGATTTTGCAGCTACGCATATAGAAGAAATGGGCGCGCCGACGCCGTGAACGATGTGCCCCCGCGCTTTGCGGGCATCAGCCGGGGCCCGGGCACGAAATTTGACGTATAGGCCGGGTACGGGATAGCGTCCTTTCCCGGAGGTCATCCGGATGGGGAGACGTCGTGCAGGCGCGGCTGTGGGAGCGTTGTGTTGGGGTTTGGCGAGTATCTCGGCGGTGATGCCGGCGGGTTGTAGCGCGCCGGCGTCGGGGGACTATGTCGTGGTATCGCCGGGGCAAAATGCAGGGGCATGATGGGAGAGCTTTTCAATTCGCTTACGCGCAATTCATGGCACTTGTACCCAATTCCCGTGCCCCCAATCCAACGGACGCTCTTCCAATTTCGCAGACAAAAGGGGGGTTTGGGGGGCGAAGCGAGCGTCGGGGGGGGGGGGGGGG
>CAYSYX010000398.1:0-9010 GCA_964435055.1 uncultured Polyangium sp.
GTTTGCAGCCGTCGCCAGCGAATTCCATGTGCCGTCGTTCGTCATTTCCGCGGAACTCTTGAATCCTTGCTTCAGATCCGCCGAATCTCGCGCAATGAGTTGCCAGGGTACGCCGGTAATGGTCCCCATGAAAACCAAGCCCGGATCACGAACGGTGGAATTGTCGTCGCCGGGGTTCAGGTCCGAGAAAATGGGATTCGGCACCATATTGCCCGCACGATCCGCAATCATGGTTTGCGTCAGACCGTCGACGTAACGATCGATCGGATAGAGGAAGTCGATACCAAAACGTCGCTTTTGATCGAAGCAGCGCAAATTGATGTTGTCTTCAGCTTCCGACAAATACGCAAGTTGACCATTGCCATCTTTGCACGTGGGATCGACGGGACAATTGGCCGGAGCCGTTTGACCACACGACAAGCAGCACGGATCATTCGGGTTTGTCGCGCATTCACTTCGCGCTCGAGGCATGCGAAACGGTGTACCTCCTCCCGGATTACGCAATTGCGCAGCCAAATAGAACTGCCCCGTTTCACTGATCGAGCAGTCATTTTCGTCCGAGAGTTGCAGAATCACGAGCATCGAATCGGGGCGAAGGAAGTTGGCGCGTTGCGCGAGCAAAACATTGTCCACGCCCGACGGTACAGCTTCGTTGTTGACGACGGAAATCGATTCATACGGCTGGGGATCGGCGAGGAATCGATACCAGCTTTCATGTTGCGATTCGTATCCGCAACCAATTTGCCCCACACCGAGCACCATGTCGGCAATGTCTTTGGCAAACGCAGCGGCGTCATTGCTCCCCGGCGGCATGAATGAACCATTCCGATCCCACGCGAGAAAACCTTGGCTTTGATACGTCGGGACGTCTTGTCCTCCGCCGCAGACGTCCGTACGCGAGAGCAAATGCGCTTTGTCGTTGTTGGTCGTATTCGGAGTTGGTGAACATTCTTTCGAATTGGTATCCACGTTGGGACACGCATCCGAACCATGCCCGCCAATGCTCGTGCTGATGACGCCCACGTGCATATCGTTCACCGGCACGTGGCGACGCGTCTGTCCCGCAGGACAAGGATCAGCCGGTGAAGCAGGCGTTTGTCCAATTTGACCATTGGCATCGATACAGGGTGGATTCGTAATGGATTGGACCAGATCCGCCGTCGCACGCGCCAGGATCTCCTGTTTGTCCGCCATGGACCGAGAATTGTCGACGACGAGCAAAAGGTCGACTTTGTCCGCCTTCGGCAAAGGCCCGGGATTTCCGCCGGAACCACCATTGCCACCATTGCCACCGACGTTCGTCGTCGTTTCACACGCAATGAGCGACAAACTCGCAAACGCAAGACATCCCAGCAAGCCCATGTAAGAACGATGGCCCATGACGATTCTCCTTTTGTGCGGCGCTGCCCTCGGGCAATCACCGCGTTCGACATTTGGGGCTTCGGACCGCCTTCGGCGTCCTGCGCCCCAAACCCCGGTTTACGTCTCTTGAGTGGACAGGCGTCGGAAACGCCATTTCAAAAAAGAGCAGCTCGCAAAAATTTATTGGATGAAGCCCCGAACCTTGGCCGCGTGTGGGCTGGTCGGGTATTTTTGCAGGAACGTATTGGCCCGTGCCGAAGCTTCCGCCGACTTTCCCGCTCGCGCGAGCGCCTCGATTTCCAAGACTTCTCGCTCCTGGGCGAGAACACCGTCCGGAAAACGTCCGCCGGCGGCATCGAGCTTTGCCAAAGCCGAAGCGGGATCGCCACCTCGCAAGGAAGCTCGCGCATCCGCCAGCACTGCATTTTCCTCGCGCAAACGACTCGCCCGCTCTTGTTTGGTCTCGGTCGGAGGTTCTTCGGGTGGAACATCCGTGGTGTCGGGATCCGGAACAGCCAACGAAGCGGATTTATCGGGCAGATTATTGGGCACAGGCGCCGCTGCGGAAGGAACCGCCGGAGCTTCTGCTTCGGCGGAAGCCGCCAAAGGTTGGTCTTGAACAACTTCCTTCATCGGCTCGACAGGCAAAGCGGACGGCACTTCCAATCGTGGTGGGTTTTGGACGACGTGGTTTTTCGGCGGAGGCGCCGACGAACCAACCACATAAGCCCCAATCGCTCCCGCAATGGTCACGATGCCGGCGATTCCCGCGATGACGCCTTTGATTCCCCCAAGGCCTCCGAAAATGGTCGTTCCCGACGAACCCACCCCGGACGAACCCGCCCCGGTCAAACCCCCGTCGCCCCCACCGCCTCCGGCAGCACCCACCGGCAAATTCAACGCCGCCCAGATTTTTTCCTGCGCCCCCGGAGGTGGCTCCATCGAACGCCCCGACCAGAGCAATTCACGCTCCTCGGGCGAAAGAGCCGTTCCCTCGTCGAGCAATCGAATAGGGTCTTTCATGGCTTACCTCCCATCAAACCCAATTCATCTTTGAGCTCGTTGCGCGGCTGGGAAGGAACCGCGAATTGATTCTGCGCTTGAAAACGACTGGTTGCGCGACGAAACGTTTCTCGCGCCAAACGCAGTCGCGAATAAACCGTTCCGAGCGGGACATCGAGCGCTCGAGCAATATCTTCACCGGTCATGCATTCCAATTCGAATAGAGCAAACACGGCCCGTTGTTCCAAAGGCATTTCATCGAGAATCGCTTCGAGCTTTCGGAGCCCCTGCCTCCGCTCGGCCTCCGCCGCCACATCCGCGCGCTCATCCGGCGTCTCGAGCAATGGTTCGTCCGAAGTAAAAGCTGGATTCAATCGCGCGGCTTTGCGCCGATCCGCAGCGACACGATAACAGATGCCAAAAATCCACGTGCTCATTTTCGACCGCCCCTCGAACTCCGGAAGCCGGCGATGCACGACGAGAAACACATCTTGCACGGCGTCGGCCACATCGGATTCCCGAACCCCGAGACGGCGCAAGGAACGCCAAACCAGCGGAAAATGCTCGTCATAAATTTGTCGAAAGTTCATGCGCCGGACACGTCCACATCCATGTTGCTCGCTGAGTGGACCAACGTTTCGATCGCCATCACAAAATCGTAAAATGTAGCCCTGCCCCCAAGAACCCGACCACGGGGGGCAACTTGAACAGGGTGAACGTCGTTTCGCGTGCGTCGGCACCATTGCCGTCGATACGCGTCGAAGTGAATCGATTTTGAATGAATGGAACGATGAAGGATAAACGAAATGACCAACCCCAAAATGGCGAAAAGGGGCCTTGAAGCAGCGCCATGGGGCCCATCCCAAACGACGGTTGCGTGCCTTGGCGATTGACCGCGTAATCCTTTCCTGCGGCATGTACGGCACCCAAAAGGGTTTGTCCACAAATGGAGAAATGAATCGCAGTTGGATTTCCCGCAATGCGTCCGCATGCATCGATACGCCCGGCCACGAGGTAAACATCGGCGCTGCCCTTGTTCAAAGCATCGTCGATGTTCATCGGCGGAATGGCGAAAACCCCCGCACCGAGATAAAAACGTTGGTAACGAAATGATATCCCGCCATCGACGGCGAACGACAACGGAGAAAGGAAACCGGGAGTGCCCCCCGCCGCGACGTCCGCCCCGAAATGCCACGTGCGCTGCGGAAGAATGCGCACGTTGACCTCGGGGCGAATCTGAGGGACGTTGTATATTGGTTTGGCCGGGATAACGTTGGGCTCGACCGGAGGCGGCGGCGGCGGCGGAGGGGGCGGAGGCGGCGGCGGCGGGGATGGGTCGCTATCGAGCAAAATGGCCAACGTGAGCGCCAAGGCGTCGGCCAATTCGGTGCAGGTGGACCCGGGATCCGACAGTTCACGCGTCGATTCTCCGGAACGAATGACCGCCGCATATCCATCATCACGACGCGACAAGGTGACTTCATACAGGGGCGCCGAGACATCGGAGCTCGTAGGATCGAGCGCCGGGTGATGCATTTGTCGTTCGACGGCCGCCGCGAGAATGGGTGCGTCGGGACAATCACCGGCTTCGGCCGGACGAACGACGACGAGGCGGGGTAACGGGGCTGCTTTGGCCGGGGACGGCAATGCGCAAAGTGGTGCGACGACCATTCCCAGGCCGACGATCGTCAAAAAAAATCCCCGAGGGTTCATCAAAGCCCTCGGGGATTATCATGGCGCTGGACGGTTGGTCAATCCTGGCGCTTGACGTATTCGAAGTCGACGGCTTTGCCCTTGATGCCGTGTTTCGGCGGGGCGATCCAGTGCGCCATCATTTTCGCGTCGTATACGGGCTTTTGCATCAGGCTCTGCAAATATGCCTCGTCCGCGGCGTTCGGGAGCCATTCATCACGACGACGATCCCATTCTTCTTTGGTGACCGGTTGACCTTCGGGGGTAAACCAAAGGCCGCCGTAAATGCCACCTCGGCGATGGAACCTGCGGCTCGGCAGCTTCAATTTGAATTGAATGCCGGCCTCTTCCAATGCGCGATTCCACTTGTCGACGCCGCGTTGCGCGTCTTCGATGTATTCGTCGCGTAAAACCTCGTTCATCGCGTTGCGCATCGGCACGTCTTCATGCTTGAAGCCCGTCACGACGCCCGGCTGGGTTTGGTCGGGAACGTCCATTTTGTACGTTCCTTCAATGGCCAAATGATCCGGATAACTCTCTTCCTTGGCGCGCCCTTTGAGGCTCGATGCAAAGAAGTTCGCCGCATTGGACGAGATTTCGCCGCCGAACAAATCGAGCGACACGGTATACCAGAAGTTGATGTACTTCTGAATCGTCGCCAAATCGATGCCACCTTCGGCGCGAGCGTCTTCATTGGAGTTTTTCTTCATGAACTCCGCCGTGCGTTGAACGACGCGCAAGACGCCCGTTTCCCCGACGAACATGTGATGCGCTTCTTCCGTGAGCATGAAGCGCGTCGTACGTGAAAGCGGATCGAAGCCGCTCTCGGCCAATGCCAAAAGCTGGTATTTGCCGTCGCGGTCGGTGAAGTACGTGAACATGAAGAACGACAGCCAGTTGGTGCACGGCTCGTTGAATGCGCCCAAAATGCGCGGTTTGTCAGGATTACCGCTGCGGCGTTCGAGCAATGCTTCCGCCTCTTCGCGACCATCGCGGGCGAAGTAGCTGTGAAGCAAATACACCATGGCCCACAAATGACGGCCCTCTTCGACGTTGACCTGAAACAGATTGCGCAAGTCGTAAAGGCTCGGGCAGATCTGGCCGAGGAGACGTTGTTGTTCGACGCTCGCCGGTTCGGTATCGCCTTGGGTCACGATCAAGCGGCGCAACACATTGCGGAATTCGCCGGGGACCGTTTGCCACGCCGGTTGACCGATATGATCGCCGAAGGTGATCTTTCGGTCCTTGACGGGATCCGACAAGAAAATGCCCCAACGGTAATCGGGCATTTTGACGTAATCGAAATGCGCCCAGCCCTCATGGTCGACGCTGATGGCCGTACGCAAATAGACCTGGTCTTCTTGGAAGCCTTCCGGCCCCATTTCTTTCCACCAGTCGATGAACTTGGGTTGCCAAGCTTCGAGCGCCCGCTGCAATTTCTTGTCCGACCCGAGATCCACATTGTTCGGGATACGTTCGGAATTGACGACTGTGCTCATGTTCGCCTCCAATCGAATTCAGGCCGCTCGGGCCTTCCGTACATCGTAAGTGCGCCCCGTTCACCCACGGCATTGGGACGCTGAAAAATCCAGTTTTGCCAGGCCGTCAAACGGCCGAAGATCTTCGTTTCCATCGTTTCGGGGCCCGCAAATCGCAGGCTCGCTTCCATGCCCGTCAAGGCATCGGGCGACAAACTCGCACGCTCTTCAATCGCAATGCGCACTTCGTCTTCCCAATCCATTTCATCGGGCGTGAACGTCACGAGCTTCAGCTTCAATGCTTCACCCGCATCGAGCAGATCCTTTTTGCCTTCCAACGCTTTGACCGCGTCCGGATCATGCAGGAATCGCGTTTCGAGGCGCGTCAAACCATTGGACATACGGAAGGCTCCGAAATTGAGTTCGTCGAGACCGACCATTGCCGCCTCGTCGCCCCCGTCGAGCATGTACGTGCGATCCGCCGCGAGCGCCAATTCGAAGAGGCTGCCCGCAAAACACGACCCCGGTTCGACCAACGCAAAAAAGCTCTTGGCCGTCAAATCGAGGCGCTTGAGAACTCGCTGCATCTTGAGGCGAATTTCGCCCGCCAACCAATCACCGCGCAATCCATGCAACGCGCGATCATGGGCGCGAACCTTCTCCGCATCGCCTTTCGTTCGCAAAAGAACGAGGCCGATGGCCGGATGATTAAATCGCAAATCGAGCAGCGCATCGTCCAGCTCGCGGAATGCTTGCAGCGTCCAATTCGCTGCTCCCAGCGCTCGCAATGCTTCGGACGTCGTCGCCGGATCCCCTTCCGGTGCGCGCATCATGATCTCCGCAACGCGCGTGGAATTGTCGACGGAGAGCGTCACATAACGATATTCGGACGTGAACTTTTTGCCGTCTTCCGTGCGCTTGACTTCGAGCGGCGGGAGCGTAATGGCCGCGCCGACTTTGTCCTTCGTTTGCGCACACATCGTCTTGGCTTCATCGGCCACGACCTGCTCGAAACGGCTCTTGGGAATGGACTTGTCGACGAGACGCCAATCCTCGGCCCGTTTGCCACGAACGCCTTCGGCCAATGTGGAAAAAACATCGGCCAAATCGCGACGAACTTTGCGCTTGTCCACGAGCCGCGTCAAACCACCCGTGCCGGGAAGAACCGCAAGCAATGGTGTTTCCGGGAATGACACGGCGCTCGAACCGTCGTCGCAAAGCAGAATGCGTTCGCACGCGAGCGCGAGTTCATATCCACCACCCGACGCCACGCCATTGAGCGCCGCGACATAATGCTGATCGCTCTTCGTGCACGCTTCTTCCAGCGACAATCGCGTTTCATTGGTGAACTTACAAAAGTTCACTTTGAATGCGTGCGTGGAAGAACCCAGCATGTAGATATTCGCGCCGGCGCAGAAAATCCGCTGCTGGCCGCTCGTCACGAGCACAACCTTGACCTCGGGATGCTCGAATCGCAGCCGCTCGACCGCGTCCGCCAATTCGATGTCCACGCCCAAGTCGTAGCTGTTCAGTTTCAACGCATACCCAGGACGCATGCCCGCGTCCTCGACGACATCCATCACCAGCTTGGCCACCGGTCCTTCAAAGGACAGTTTCCAGTGCGTGTACCGATCCGGATGCGTCTCAAAACGAACGGGGGTCGTCGGTGCCCCTTTTTCTGAAGTCTCTGTCGCCATCGCCGAGAACCAAATCACGACTTGCGAAGCGATGCAAGAACTATAGTGCGTGTTTGTCAAAAGATGTGCAGTATAGTTCAGTCATGGCGGTTTTGAAGCGAGTTTCTGCGGTGGAAAAGGTGGAGGAAACGGCGGACGAGGCGCTGTTGCGGCGTTTGGGAGAACGGATCCGCGCCGCGCGACTTGGTGCATCGATGACGTTGCGCGATGTTTCGAAGGCGTCGTCTCTCAGCGAGAGGTTCCTCGTGTCGCTCGAGTCGGGCAAGACAAACGTGTCGGTTGTGCGGCTGAATCAGGTCGCTTTGGCGCTTGGAACGACGCTCGTCGGCCTCTTGGGTGGCCAAGACGAACCGGATCGTTTGTACACCAAAGGTCCCATCGTCGCGCTCTTGGGACTACGCGGCGCCGGCAAGACGACGCTCGGAGGACTCGCCGCTTCGCGCTTGAACATGCCGTTCATCGAAGTGGATTCGCGCATCGTGGCGCGTACGGGGATGAGTTTGTCCGAGATCTTCGAGATGCAAGGCGCGGCATATTTCAGGCGTCTCGAACGTGAAGAGCTGGAACGGATCGTTGCGGAAGGAAAGCCGACGATCGTGGCGACGAGCGGAGGACTCGTCACCGATCACGAAACGTTCGAACTGCTCCGACGCGAAGCCGTGACGGTGTGGCTCAAGGCGCGACCGGAGGATCATTTTCAGCGCGTGTTGGATCAAGGTGACGCGCGACCGATGGCGAGTCGTCCCGATGCGATGGGCGAACTCGAAGCGATCTTGCGAGCGCGTCGCGCGTTGTACGAACGTTCGCGACACGTGATCGATACATCGACGCTGGGCATCGATGGTTCGGTCGAGCAGCTGGTCGACATCGTGGAAGCGGCTCGGTAACGGGTTTGTCGTTGCGAATCGCGGGCGGGGGAATTGAATACGCGCCCAGTCAATTGACGGCCTGCGGATTTCCCTCGAGCGGGGAGTATTGGGGGCGCAGCCGTCGGCGCTTTTGCCAGGACATTCTTCGTCCGACCCAAGGCATCTTCAGCTTGCACGCGGCTGAAGGCATCGCGTAGCGTTCTTCGCATCCATGTCGAGGAGGCTGACGATGCATCATTCTTTGCGTAGCGTTGCCGCATTGAGTTGTTTGGGATGGGTCACCCTGTTTGGGTTGCACGGCTGCTCGAGTCGACTTGGTCCGGTTCTGGCGACGCAGCATGGCGGGTCGATGGGTCACGCCAACCTGCCCGACATCACCGTCGAGCGGGCCAAAGAATGCGTGGAGTTCGATGGGCGGCACGCAGATGATCATCTTCCTGGCTGGCTTGCAGGGTATTCCGACAGAAATGTACGATGCTGCCGCCATCGATGGAGCAAGTGCCTGGCAACGGCTGCGCCACATTACAATTCCGCTGCTCTCGCCCACGATCTTCTTCAACACGGTGTTGGGCATCATTGGCGCGTTACAGACCTTTGCCGCTGCCTTTGTCGCAACCGAAGGCGGACCTGGCTTTGCCACCTGGTTCTTTAGTTTGCACATCTGGAAAAATGCCTTTGACTACTGGAACATGGGCTATGCCGCTGCGCTTGCCTGGTTCTTCGCCCTAATCATCGTCGGCCTGACCGTGATTCAGATGCTCATGTCGCGGCATTGGGTTTTTTATTATGGGGATTAAAAGTTGAATAGTTGAAAAGGGGAAAAGTTGAAGAGTGGGAAAGTGGTAGAGTAATCGAGCTACTGTTCAACTATTCAACTCTTCCACTTTGCCACTCTTCCACTCTGCACCAC
>CAYSYX010000399.1:0-9002 GCA_964435055.1 uncultured Polyangium sp.
CGCGGCTCGCCCGGGGTACGGGGGCCGCCCCCCGGGGGGGGGTGGGGGGGGGTGCCCCCGGGGGGGGCGTGGGGAAACGCCCCACTCGCTGCCGGCTATACCCTAATCAAGGAATCGCCAACATGCGCACATCGTCGATGCGCCATTCTTCCGCAAATGAATCGCCGCCTGCCGTTTGATCATCATACACGAATCGAACCCGACACGAACTGTTCGCACAAACCGCCGACGCATTCAGCAAAACCGAACCCGTCGCATCGAGCATATACGACGTAAGCGCCGTCCAGGTCACGCCATCCTTGGACACTTCGACCCGCGCCGCATCGGTCGCCAAATCCCAGTGATCAAAATCGTGATGGAAGGCCACGAGTACCGTGCCAAACCCGGTCGTCGTCACCGCGGGCGTACGCAATATCTCTCCGTCGAGATTCGCATTGGCTTTGTCTTTGATGAGGGCAAACCCACCGCCGGACAAACTCTCCGTCGTATTGTCCTGTGTGCACCCGAGCACCGGATCACAATATCCCCAGCCATTGCCGTCCGAAAAGATGTCGACGACGCTCATCATGCCCAGATCCATGTCGAAGTTTTCTTCGAACAGAACCGTATGCGTCTTGCATACCGCCGTTCCGGCAGGCCCCACGCACGACGCCGTCGAAACGCAGCGATTGTTTCGTCGCAATGGATCACACGGCATCCCCAATGCCACGATGGGTTTGACGTCGATATCCACCTGCACCAGGCCCGCATCTTGCGAGGTAAAACCATCCACCACGATCGCATAATTGCCCGCGGGCATATCCCGAAGCGAAAGCAGCTCGCTTTGTCCCGACGCACCGGCCTCCGCACAGCCCAATTCATTGCCGTTTCCGCACGGAAATGCGCGCACGTAAACGCCCACATCCAACGTCGACGCTTCAGGGGTTACGGTCAGACGAACATCCGACGGTTGATTCAAGGCCAACGACAACACGCCTTCCGGCGCTCCCGTTCCCGTGCACGTTCCCTGAAGAGCACCCATTCCTCCGGTCGTAACGAGGTAATGGCCCGAGCCTACGGCTTGCGGGGCTGCGCATGTGCCGGCATCGGGCAAAGCGACGAGCGGTTGTTCCGTCAAAACCAATTGATAAGGCCCGACATCCGTCGCATTGTGCCCCGCCAAGACAAACGTCACTTCGGTGGCCGGAGAAATCACGGGCGAACGCAATTTGGGGTGTTTGCCCGAACCGGAATCATCATCGCAAGCCATTTCCGTCGTGGGATTCAAACAATCGGCATGCATCCACAAAACGGGATCGAAAAGCGGCCCGGCGATGGGCATCGTATGAGCGATCAACCGCGTCAATGTCGGCTGAGTACGATAACGATGGAGCACCGTGGGAATGTTTGTCGTTCCAACCGAACACGACGGATTGCTGTAATTCGTCAACATCGAACCGACGTTCGATCCATTGTAGACCGTCACCTCGCCGTCTTTCGACACGAGCATTGGATTTTGCAAATTGATGGCATTTCCGCAGAGCGTACCCGATTCCAGCATACAACCGGCAAGGCAACCGTCGTTCGGCGCCATATTGCCATCGTCGCAGGCCTCTCCGGATTCCTTGACCCCATTGCCGCAGACGGCCTCGATCTGACAAACCGCATTACAACCGTCGCCCATCACCGTATTGGAATCGTCGCACGCTTCGCCGGCATTGATCACGCCATTGCCGCAAAACGCCGACCCGCCCATTCCACCCATTCCACCCGAACCGCCATTGCCGCCCATTGCGCCCGAACCGCCATTGCCGCCCATTGCGCCCGCACCGCCATTGCCGCCCATTGCGCCCGAACCGCCATTGCCGCCCATGCCGCCTTGGCTCATTCCGCCCGTTCCTCCCAAACCGCCCATGCCCGCTTGCCCCGAACCGGCGTCGCCCCCCATTCCTCCGACTCCGACGCCACCTTGCCCGGATCCACTCGAACTCGAGCCATTGCTGGAAGAACTCGATGTGCCCGACGAATTCGACGAACTCGATGTGCTCGATTCGCTCGAACCACCCGAACCGCTCGACGAGCTCGTCGTTTGTCCGGTATCACTGCACGCGCTCACGAAGGCGGAAGCCAAGATTCCCAAACCGGCGATCTGAACGATTTTTTTCATCGACGTATTCTCCGACATGCGCGCGTCACGGGTGAGAATTTCAGCCTTTGATCTCATCCCGGTAAGAATTGGCCCATCCCATAACGAGCCCATCGACCCAAAGCCATCGGGCCGTGAACCAGAGTATCGAATCGCAATCGCAATCGACACATCAACCCGTCAAAGTCGCTCGATTTCGACGAACCTCGACGGGGAAAATCGATACACGTCGCAATCGATGCGGTGCTGTTCGAGCCTTCACGCAACGCGGCGATGGATTGATATCGACCGGGAGAAACCTCAACTTCTATGGAAACGCACGGAGAGTGTCCCTTTTCGGCAAGTTCTTCCCGGACGATCGATTCAATCGTCGTCAACGAAGCGGAGGAATCGACGACGAACGGTGTTTTACTTTGCCAAACAAACGAACTGCCAAAATGTTCGACAGTCCCGGCGAATTGTGATTTCGGTCCGATGTCCACGAGGACGACGATCACCGGTGTGTGTTTACCGTTTTTGACTTGCTTCAATCGCTTGAGTGCGTCAATCGCCGCAGCATCGAAACCTTTCGGCGCGTGAACCAAGACGTGATCAATCCGCGCGTGCCGAGCATCGTGCGAAATGGGAAAGAAAATCAATGCATCGGGCGGGGCATGATCCGCGTCACCCGGAACATTTGCCGCAAAACATGCGGACTTACGGCCATCCCGCGTCGCAACCCGAGCCAGCGTGGCATCGAGTGCCTTCATCCAGACGAGCGCATCGACGGGATGCGCAAGTCGCTGATTTTCCAAGCCATCAATGTCGAAGGCGAGCAATGCCGTATCTACCATGTCCAATTCTCTACGCCGCTTTCAATCATCCGACGCGGGGTTTTTGGGATTGCGTATCTTCGAGATCAAGGACCAACCCGACGACGAAGGCGTACGCGTCGACGACGGGACGGCAAAATTCTGCGAAGAAGAAGACGACGGCGGTCGTGACGACGGCGGTGGCATCGTTTCCGGGATGGACCGACGCGAGCTATGACCAATCCGAGCAAAAACTTTTTCCGGCGTTTCACCGTCGTACGTGGTTTCAGATGTCAAACTTCTCACCGTCTGGCTGATGGTACGACACATCTCCGGCACGCCCTGAATGCCTCGTCGAGTCAACAAGGCCGGCAATATCCTGTCGAGCACCACCAGCATGGCTTTGGCATTCACTGTTTTCGGAACGAGTCCCGCGTCCTTGAGCGCCAAACGCAAGGTTCCCCGCGCTTCGAGGCGACTCATACGCGACAACACCTCGAGTTCGTCGGCTGCGCGCTCGAAAACGTGCGACTCGTCGCTCATGGAAGCCCCTCGAGACGATAACGAGTTTCCACATATCGGACGTAACGCTCGGGCGGAAAGAAACTGAGAACCAATGGGATCGCCGCAACGATTCCCAAAAAGAAACCCGAGAATGTACACAGACGAGCAAAATCCCCACCACTCAAATGCAATTTCACTCCGATCATGATGAGCATCAGCATCAGCCCAAAACAAATATGCGTAAATCCCCACAAACTAAACCGATCGGCAAGGAGCGGCTCGGCCAATCCGAAACGCACGCGCCGACGCATCAATCTCGCATACCAAAGCGATTCAATGGCCGCCCACGCATAACAACTCATGCGCAAAATGCTCCGCGGCACGAGCGCCGAAGGAACTCCGTGATCCCACGGAACCCAATGATTGATCAACGGCATCGACAACAACGCCATTGCAAGTACGACCGAAACCGCCTTCGCCCACCGTTCGTCCCGGCGAAACACAAACCAAACGAAGACCACCGTCGCAATAAATCCCAAATCCACCAATCCACCGGCAAGCTCCGTCACCCATGGCGCCGGGACACCATGACCCAAAGCCGCTCCAAAAAATCCAAAAACGTATCCCCCAAGCGGCAATCCGGTGGACAACCCCAAAAGAAACTCGGGCCATTGCCGTGTGCGAGCAGCAAGTCGAAGTAAGCGTGCAGATACCAGCCCCAGCAAACTGGCAATGAGAAGCAGCGCGACAAGAGCAGCCGGTTTCACGAAATCTGTCCGACCATAGCACCGTCCAGGGCGGCCCGTCGAGCACCACGCGCGTGCTCGAGTGTCAAAAGCTTGCGCCGCCGAAAACCGTGCCGGTCATTTCGTCAAATTCTTGGCTTCCACTTGAATGACCATATCCTCCAAGGCTGCAATTTCCCGCAATAGCTCAACCGAAGGCGGCTCGGCGATCCGAATCGCCGCCACCGCAGCCTTCGAGCCTTGGAATATCGTGTTCGTCATATCCGCAACATTGATCCCATATTTGCGGATAATGCCGAGAACCTGCGCCAATACACCCACTTTGTCGTAATGCCGCACGACGAGCTCGCACTTGGCAGGCGCGTGCGCTTCGATGTTGACCACATTGGGCGGACGGCCCGTGCTCACATATTCACTGCAAATACGAATGGCTTCGGCGGCAATGGCATCCTGAGCCTGCTCGGTGCTCGCCCCAATGTGGTGCGTTCCGACGAACCCGGGCATTGAAAATATCTCCGCGGTCAAACCTTGCGCGGTTCCGCCCGCCGGTTCATTGGCGAATACATCGAGGCCCGCGCGAATTCCTCTGTCCTTCATCGCCGCAATGAGCGCCGGTTCGTCATGTAAACCGCCCCGGCTCGTGTTGATGAACATCGCCCGCGGCTTCATGTGCGCAAAGAAATCAGCATTGAACATGCCCTTCGTTTCTTTCGTCTGCGCCAAATGCACCGTGATGATGTCGGACTTTTCCGCAATTTCCCGCAACGACGAGCAATATTCGACGCCCAGCTCTTCGGCTCGGGCAAATGAAAACGATCGCGAATGCGCCAATACGTGCATCTCGAACGCTTTCGCTCGTTCCACGACGGCCAAACCAATGGCCCCCAAGCCGACCACACCGATGGCCTTGCCTTTGAGACCGTCGGCTTTCGAGTATTCTTTCTTGTTCCACACGCCGCGCCGCAAATCCGCCGTTCCATCGGCAATTCGCCGATCGAGCGCCAACATCAGGCCGAAGGCCAATTCAGCCACCGCCACCGCGTTTTTCCCGGGACAATTGGCGACGTAAATACCTCGTTCGCTGGCCGCGGAAACGTCGATCGTGTCGTACCCGGCTCCGGCCCGCAGAATCAATCCCAAATCTTTCGCAGCTTCAATGGTCGCGCGATCGACTTTGGTGCTGCGCACGACGACGATATGCGCGCTCCGGGCTTTTTCAGGCAAAGACTCGGTCGTCGCATTGGGATCATACGTGACTTCGAGCCCCAACGCTCGCAGGTCATTCAGGTGGCGTTCGGGAAAAGCATCGGCAATGAGGACGCGCATGGACGTGCATGTTCGCGCAAGAGCCGCCGTTTGTCCAGAGGATCGAAACGAAAATCAACGCCGCCGTTCGAGCAGTTTCAAGACCTCGCGACGATGGTTCGACGCCCGCGCAATCGCGAGCGGTGTTTCTCCCGCCTTGTTCTTGACGTTTACCTTGGCACCGTGCGCGAGCAGCACTTCGGCACCGCGAACCGAACCAAGCAGCGCCGCTTCATGCAATGGCGTATTTCCCTCGTCGTCCACGACGTCGATTTTCGCCCCCGCCTTCAGGAGCATCACCATGCCTTTCGCGGGCCCCGCATCGACGTACTCGGTTTCATGCGGCGAACCCATATCCATGTAGATGTGGACTTCCTGCCGTCGATACGCAAACGGTCCCCAATGCAAAGGAGTTCGTCCATGCGAATCTCGCGCCTCGATATCCGCGTGCGCCGCAATCAATAACGCCACGGCTTCTTCTTTTCGCGCAATCAACGCCTCGTGTAATGGCGTGTATCCGTCATTCGTCGCGTGCGGACTCACTTCGGCTTTTGCCGCCAGCAAGATCCGCATCGTGCTCAGATGCCCGTATTTCGCGGCGGCGTGCAGCGGCGTAAAACCCCAACCGTCGGGTTCACCGTTGGGATTGGCGCCTTTCGCGATCATCGCCGAGACAAACTTGTCGAGTCCCCCGCGCGCCGCCAAACCCAACGCCCCCTTGTCCATCACCGCGCCCGCTTCCATGAGCACGAACGCCGCGTCTTCGTACGCGTACTCGAGCACCCAGGAGATCGCCGGCCCGTACGGATGCGCCTTCGCCGTAAGCAATTTCGGGTGCGCTGCGACAAACGCCTCGAGCTGCTCTTTCGTGGCGTCTTTACGCGCCAGGTCTCGGTATTCTTCGATCAATGGTTCGTCTGTGGGAGGTTTTTCCGGAACAGCCGGCTTGAGGGGCGGGACCCACGCCGATGCCGACACCGAAGCGACCACCGGCGCAATCCATACGCCGGGCGCCGGACCCGAGGATGGCGGCGCATCCGGGTTCGTCGGGATCGATGATTCCCGCGCGCTGCACGCTGCAAAAAGAAGCGTCAACCCAAGAAGGTTCGTCACGGCGGTACGGCGAAGGCCCACGCCGATCAGCGTATCACGCCCGCTCGAACCGCGAGTCAGATCCGGCGAATTTCCCCGCGGCTCAAACGAACAAACTGAATCACGAGCGTAATGGCCACACCGAAAAGAGCCGCCGTCAACCCCCACCAAATCCCCTCGGCTCCCAGATGAAACACAAAGCCCAAAACCAACGCCAACGGCAACCCAACCAGGTAATGACCGATCATGTTCACGTACTGCGTGGTCGTCGTATCTCCCGCGCCGCGTAATGCTCCGGCCATGATGACTTGAGCCGCATCCGCCAACTGAAAAATCGCCGCAATCCGCAAAAGCGGCACGGCATTGCGAATCACGTCGGGTTTGTCCGTCGAGACTCGCGCACACAAGCCCGGCGCGAATGCAAAGAGCAGAATCGAGACGCTCATCATCAGCGTCCCCGCCAAAAGCCCCGCAAAACCCGCTCGACGTACGCCGGCCGAATCATTTCGACCCACCGCCAAACCCACGCGTACCGCCGTCGCATTCGCCACACCCAACGCAAATACGAACGACATGCTCGCCAATCCAAGCGCCACTTGATGCCCCGCCAAAGCCTGCGGGCCAAGCCAACCGGCAAACACTCCGGCCAATGAAAACGCCCCCGCCTCGGCCAAAAGATGCAGCGCAATGGGCTTCCCAAGACGCGCAATTTGCCGCATGGTCTCAGGATCACGCCGAAAATCTTCGGGCTCGGGCCGCCCCCCATGACGCATGAGGGGCCGGTAAAGCGCCATCAGGGCGACAAACGAAGCCATGGTCGAAGACAAACCCGATCCGAAAACACCGAGCGCCGGAAGACCGATACCGGGCAAACCAAACCACGCCAAACCCGCGTCGCCATAAATGAAGATCACGTTGCCGATGAAGTTCGCGATATTGGTCCAAACAAATGCCCACGCCGTCACCCCGGCTTGACCAATCGCCTGCAAATACGTGCGCCCCGCCGTAAACACCAGAAATGGTACGACGTTGAAGAATCGGCCCAAGACAAACTGAAACGCCGACTCCGCCGTCACCTTGTCGATGCCGATCTTTTCGACAAACGCGCTGCCCACGAGCATCAAGACCATCGCCGGAACCGACGCCACGAGCGCGATCCACACCGCTTGCCACAAAACCCGTCGCGCCCGCGATCGCTCCTTTGCGCCGATCGCCTGCGAAACAAGCGGATCCATGCCCAGCACGAGGCCCATCGCGACCAGCGAAATCGTGAAAAAAATCCCGTTGCCGAGCCCCACTGCCGCAAGCGACACCGCGTCGAGTCGCCCGACCATGGCCGTATCGACAAACCCGAGCACTTGCGAACCGGCCATGCTCGCCACGATCGGTAAACCAAGACGAACCAGCGCGCGTAGCTCTCCGCCAAACGTCGCCGTCTCTTGCACATCCGTGCTCGTGGTGCCTTCGGCCGCGCTCATGAAGCCGAGCGCTATAGCGCCGCGATGACCGGAGGCAAACAGAAGCCTGGAAAAAACCTCGGGTTACGCCGCTGCTTGCGTCAAACGCTCGGCAAGCTCCGACAGATTCGTGATCATCGTGAAGTCTTTTTCGTGCCAAGCGATGACGCGATTCAACAGATGATCGTGGGTCGAGAACGTACGGCGCAAGAGGCCCAGGAACTTGGGCGGTGCCGCAATGACGAGATCATCGAACGCGTGAGCATCGAGATGCGTCGCGAGACGATGGCCGATCTCGCGAGCGAATTTTTCCGCTTCGACGCGCTTGGGGTTTGTCCGCGGTTCCTTGGCCGAACGGCCGTAATTCGTCGGGCTCGAAGCGAACGTACGCCCGGGTTTGTCGGACATGAGGTCGAGGTTCTTCGCCCGGGACTCGGGATGTTCGAAGACGTCGACGATGACGAACTTGGATGCGCCCTCCGTCTGCGAAAAAAGACGCGCTCGACTGCCATCGGCGACCAAAACGAAAGTTTTTCGCGGTTGATTCACCTTTGCCCCCGAATGTGATCGACTCGGGAACTATTCCGCGCAGCGCGGGATTGGCAATCCGTAAGGGCGTCGAAAATGCAACGTGATCGCGAAAAAAAAGACTTGACACACCGTGAGCTTCGTGCATGGGCCCGTCAGCACGTGCCATCCCCCCCGCGCGACTCATCCTCCCGTCGACGCCGCGGCAGGTGCGGGTGCAGGTGCCGGCGTCGACCCTTCATTCACTTGGAGGTCCTTGAAGAAGAGGCGCAGTTCGTCTTTACGATCCAATTTGATCAACACCGCCAGGACGAGACGTTTGGCGACGCCATTGTAGGCGACGAGAAATGCTTCGCGCGCGTCGACGAGCGCGGCGGTGGCCAGAATGGTTTTTCCTGTCGAGGCACTTTTTTCGCCAATGGCGACGGCGAGATCCGATTGCGCAGTTTCAATA
>CAYSYX010000400.1:0-6720 GCA_964435055.1 uncultured Polyangium sp.
AAACGGCAAAGGAAAACATCAATGCCAACTGTCGCCCAAAGATGTTCCCGACGTGCCGCCCGAGATGTTTTCGCAGCACAAGACTGCGTGCTCGGTCGCGTGTGCGCGGGCGGGCGTCGAAGAAATCGAATCCAAGAAGGAGCGAACTCAATTCGTGCATTGTTGTGATGGAACGACGTCCCCGACGTGCACGTACAATTCGCTGCACAAAGGTTGTTGTTCCGGCCATCGAGGCGTCTGTATCGAATGACGAACGTTCGACGATGACAATCGTTCGTAATAACGAACTCGGCGGGGGTTACTTGATGGCGCTGCCGGTGGGCGGCGGTTCGATGATGATGATTCCGGGCGGGTAATAAGCGGGATCGTCGGCGATGTTCGGATCGACAGACCCCAGGATCGCGGCCGGTCCGACGGTTTGTTTGTCCACTTCTTTGCTCACGCATTGTTGCGCTTCGCCGGCGAGCTCGGAGGTGCGTTGGTGCAGCACATCGAGCGCGGTTCGTTCTCGAGCGGCGAGATCCGAATTGTTTGTCCGGAGCGCTTCTTCGATGGCCGCCTTGCGTTCACGGGCGGAGCGTAAGGCGATGTCGGTTTGGTTGAGTTTGTCGTCCACGCACAATGTCTTGATCACGTCGCGTTGTTGCCGCGCCTGTTCGAGCAGTCGGCGAATCATGCCGCGCGCGTCGTCCATTCGGGCGAGCACTTCGGATGCCGACATGGTGGACAAACTCTTCGTTTCGGCTGGAGTATCGCCGGTTTGCGCCGACGCCGCATGTTGTTGCACGATCCATGCGAGGATGAGGACCACGGGAAAACCCACCAATCGTCGCCGTAGCATCGAATACCTCCAGCGTGAGCAGCGTAGCGTGGAGGTGGAAAAATGGCGAGAACGATGAGATTATTTCGTGACGAAAACCGGAGCGCTCGTCACTTCGACGGTGGCGTAATCCGGCAGGCCGTGATCGAAGCCGCCGGGCATGTAGAGATCGCAGCGATTGTCGGATTCCGGGGCGCGATCGTCATAACGGCGAACCATGCTGCCGCCCGAGGCGAAGGTAATGCGTACCCAGCAACGCTTCGTCGCTCCAATGGCGGATTTGGCTGAATCCGTGAGGGCGCAGGAGACGCCTTTTTCCAGATTATGGTACGCGCCGAGTCCTTTGGCCGTATAGGAATCCATGTACGGATCGTTGGCATAACCATATTGCGTGAGCTTCATTTTCACGGCTTTCATCGTCGACCCTCCTTGCTGAAGATGTGATCCGGATGCTCGCGTGAGGCAGGTACGGCGTCAAGTGGCTCAATCACGTTTTTTTGTGAGCGGCCGAATGATACGTTCGTTCCCCCGACACGCCGAAAGGATATGGACATGTCGCGGACAGTTCAGGTATACGTTCGGCTATGCGACGCTTTCGAACTTTTGCTTCCGTATGTGCCGCAGTGGCTCCGCTTATGTTCTGGGGTTCGCGGGCTTTGGCTGCGGATCTCGTTCTCGATGGCGGCATGGCCGGTCCGGCGATGTGTCCCGATGGCGGGACGCCCGTGGATCGGACGTGCCAAGTCAATGCGAGTCCGGCATTGAATACGGCATGTCGTTACGGTGGTGAAAAGACCTTCGGTACCGTAACGCTCACGAACAACGCGCGCGTGTGCGTGGCTCCGTATAACGGAACGGATCGCGTCAACACGGGCAATTTGGTGCTCAAGGCCGGTTCTATTTCAATCGATGCGTCGAGCCGCATCATTGCGAAGGGCACTGGTTATCGCGGAATCGTTTGTGATGAAGGCGAAGGTCCGGTGACGGCGCCGTTTTCCGGAGGACGTGGTGGATGTTCCGTACTGGATTCCGGTGGCGGCGGGGCGCATTTCGGACAAGGCGGTCGAGGAACGAAAGATTGTTTTATCGTGGCTCCGGCGACGTCGTGCCAATTTCCTCAAGAATGGGAAGAAGACTGCGGAACGTTGGTGAACGGCAATTCGTGTGCCGTCGCGATCGATCCGATCCGGCCGGTATGTTATGGGACGACAAACAATCCCAACGGTGCGGGGGACGGTTTTCCCACGGTGGCCGGGTTGCCATTTCGGCATAGCGTTTACGAAGTCGAGTTTGGCGCGGCCGGTGGCGACAAAGGATGTCGTGATGGCTTTGATGCGGCACTTCGCGCGGGTCGCGGCGGCGGACGCATCGTCTTGTTTGCGGCCAATGCGAACCAAACCGGCACGATCAACATTGCCGGCGGCGTGATCGCCGACGGGCATCGCGGATGTTCGTCCGGAAATGACTCGGCCGGCGGAGGTGCCGGCGGATCGGTGCTCATCATTGGAGATACGGTCAATATCACCGACACGGCGCGAATCAGCGCGCACGGCGGTCGCGGTGGAGACTCGCAACCAAAATGTCTTCCTTGCACGACGAATGCCGATTGTTTGGCGCCGCAAACGTGCCAAGCGGGTCGATGCGGTCCGTGCAATTGCACGCCGTGCACATCGAATGCGCAATGCAATGCGTTGCTCGGACAAACGTGCAAAAACTTGGGCGGAAATTTGGGCAGCGTTTGCGCTGATGCGACAAACCAATGCACGCCGATTGATCCGGCCGATGACGAAGTCGAATGCCGCGGCACGCAAAACAACGGTACTTGTGACGATTGCGCCGGAGGTGGCGGCGGGGGCATCATCAATGTGCAATCGCGCCTGGCGACGATTCACCCGCAAGCCATATTCGACGTTCGCGGTGGTAATGGTGGTATTTGTCCCATTTGTGCCGGCGAAGCGGGCGGTGGTGCGGGCGAATTGCAAATCGACAGCGCGTACGTGGGTGAAATCTGCGACGGCTGGGACAACGATTTCAACGGCCAAATCGACGAGGGACTGGGAATGATCACGTGCCCGGACATGACCATGATTCCGGCGTGCGTGAATGGAATCCCGCAGATTTGCGATTACGATCCGGCCAAATGCAAAGTGCCCGCTTCGGATGCGCGACCGCGTTTTGCTTTGGTGCTCGATACGTCCGGATCCATGCTGAATGATTTGTCGGGAAATCCGACGTTCGGTGATGGTTCCGTCAAATACCCCGGCGTGGACACGTCGAGCGATCCCGATATGGTGGGTGGAAACAATTCGCGCTTGTTCATTGCGAAAGAAGCCTTGACGCAGGTGCTCAGTGCGTTCCCCGAGAGCGATTATTCGCTCGGGCGGTATTACCAAGACGTGGGCGTGAATCGCAGTTGTCAATCCGCGGCAAACTTCGAATGCGCGCAAAGCTGCTGTTCGTACGATGATCCCACGAACAACTTGCCGCCTCCGTATCCGTCCGTGTACCCGGACAACCAATGCATTCTGTCGCAATTGTATCCGTCGGCGGGATATCCGATGAACGCGGCGTTTTCGGGCAACATGCCGATTGGCTGGCCGATGGAAGCGATGGAAATGACGCCGACGTCCGATTGTATCAATTACGCGGGGTCGTGTGGACCGCCCCGTCGAGGCGCTCAGTTCTTGGTCGGATTTAATCAACCGATCAGCAAATACCTCAAATGGCTGGATGGCGTGGAAGATGCCGACGCGATGTTCGATCCGAGCATCGTGGAGGGCAATCATTGCGCCATGGGCAATTGCGAATTGCGTGGTTCGGGCCCGACGCCTCTCGCGGGGTCATTGCAAGCGACGTACGATTACTTGAAGCCGATCGTGACGTGTGACGGGGCAGCGGCGTGTCGTTCGTATGCGACGATTCTGCTCACGGACGGTGCGGAGAGCTGTCAAGGCAATCCGGCGGGTGAAGCTGCGACGTTGTTTGCGGGTATCAATGGCAAGCCGATCAAGACCTACGTGATTGGGTTCTCGGTTCTTCCGACCGAACAGGCGCAACTCAATCAGATTGCGGCATCCGGCGGGACAAACCAGGCGTATTTCGTTTCGTCGAAGAGCGAGCTGGCCAATGCGCTCGCGCAAATCATCGGAGAGAACCAAAAGTTCGAAGTGTGCAATGGCCTCGATGACGATTGCGACGGGATGATCGACGAGGACTTCCCGGAGAAAGGTCAGCCGTGTACGGACGGGGAACTCGGCGCGTGTTTGGGCACGGGCACGTATGTTTGCAAGGCCGATGGCTCGGGGACTGAATGCGGAATTACCGATCCCGGCGCGATGCCGTCGATGGAGATTTGCAACAGCATGGACGACGATTGCGACGGAATCGTCGACGAGGATCCCAACGGTTTGCCGCTCGATTGCCCGAACTGCACGCCGTCTCCCGAGGTTTGCGACGGAATCGACAACGATTGCGATTTCCAGATTGACGAAGAGCCGGACGTTTCGACAAACCAGCCGCAAGTGTACGGCGTTCCGTGCGGTATGCTGATGCCGCCGAATGATCAAGCGCCGTGTCAATTGGGCAAGGTGCTGTGCATCAATTCCAAGCCGGTATGCGTGGGTTTCATCGGCCCGAAGCAGGAAATCTGCAATGGTCTCGATGAAGATTGCGACGGAATCGGCGACAACATGGCTGCATGTCCGGGCGAAAGCAAATGCGTCGAAGCGCAATGCGCGATTCCTTGTCAAAGCGGCGAATTCCCCTGCCCGCCTGGAACGTATTGCAGTCCGGACAATTATTGCCTCAAGGCGACATGCGATAACGTGACGTGCAATCCGGGCCAAGTGTGTGTCGATGGTCTGTGCGTCCAGGATCCCAATACCGGTTCGTCCAGCAGCGGCGGCAATAGCAGCTCGGGAGGAACGGCGGGAGCGGGCGGTATGTCGTCCACGGGCGGCATGGGCGGCATTTCCGGCAATGGCGGTGCGGGCATGGGCGGCGAAGGCGGGACGGATGACGGCGTTTATGGTCAACCCACGGGCGGCGGCGGATGCACCTGCAACGTGGCCGGCGATGATCGACGCGATGGTCAGTTCCTCGCGGCAATCATCGGGCTGGCATGTTTGTCCCGGGCGCGACGCGGCGTGCGTGGGCGCAAGGAGGCGTCATGAATACGCGACAAACTCGAATCGGAGGTCTGCTCGCGTTGGTCTTGACAACCGGCGCGTTTGCGACCGTGGCGGGCGGATGTACCGATGACGCGTATTGCTTCGTCAATTGCGGCGATGCGCAGGCCACGGGCGGAATGGCCGGAGCCGGCGGTGGTCAGGGCGGCGTGGGTGGAATGAACGTCGGCGGCGACGCAGGCGGATTCGTCGGACCCGGCAGCGGCGGCGGAAATGCTTGCGGCGCGGATCTGCTGAACGACGTAAACAATTGCGGCGCATGTGAAAATCGTTGCCAATTGGCGAGCGCATTTCCCAAGTGCATCAATGGGGCATGCGTCGTCGATATGTGCGTGGCCGGAACTTATGATATCGATGGCGATGCGAAAAACGGTTGCGAATACACGTGCCCCGTCGCGGTGCTCGGGCCTGAGCTTTGTAATGGCATCGATGATGATTGCGACGGCAAAGTGGATGCGGCGGATTCGGACCTGATGGAGCCGGCGAATTTGTGCACGGTGACGCCGGGAACGCCTTGCGCGGGCACGAAAATCGTGTGCAATGGAGCTGCGGGCTGGTCGTGCGATTATCCGGCGGAAGTGGAGGTTGTATCCGGGTTCGTTCGGACAACCGAAACGAAATGCGATGGCATCGACGGCAATTGCGACGGTAACATCGACGAATGGTTCCAGGACTTGGGCAAACCGTGCGACGATGGCGCTTTGGGGACATGCGTCGACAAAGGCGTGATCATTTGCGATCCGATGAATTCGGGAAAAACCACCTGTGATTTGGCGGCGCCCCCTGCCCCGCTGCCTCCGACGCCCGAAAAGTGTAACGGAATCGATGACGATTGCGATGGCTTCATCGACGAAGAAATGGATCCGATGGCTTTCGACATGGATATGATCCCCGGGTCGAATCCGGCGGTGTATGTGGATCGTTACGAAGCATCGCGTCCCGATGCGACGATGCAAAATGCGGGCATCTCGGAGAACGTCTCGTGCAGCAAGAGCGGCGTATTGCCGTGGGCCAGCGCGTCGTATTCCGAGGCGGAAGCGGCGTGTGCGTCTCGAGGTCCGGGCTTTCGCTTGTGCACGGCGGCGGAATTGTCGGCGGCGTGTAACGGCGGCATGGCGGGTATGAACTATCCGTACGGCATGATGTACGACCCGATGGCGTGTTATGGCGTCGACAATGGCAACGCAATGAATTCGGCGCATGCGACCGGGAATCTCAATACATGCATGGCCATGGCCGGAAGTTTCGATCTTTCGGGCAATGTCACGGAATGGACGAGCACCCAGACGAACGTTGCCGCGGCGCCGAATCGCATCTTCCAGCTGCACGGAGGTTCGTACTTGTCGCCGCAATTGGGTTTGGCATGTACGATGGAGCTTCCCGCCCGCGCAGCGGAACAGACGCTCTTGCCGAACATTGGTTTTCGCTGTTGTCGGCAGTGAGCGGGGGCTGTTTTCGTCAACGTGAGCGGCGAGGTTGTCGCTTGGTTTTACCCGGATCCGTGTTCAAGACTTCCG
Organism: uncultured Polyangium sp.; assembly: GCA_964435055.1. Taxonomy (GTDB): domain Bacteria; phylum Myxococcota_A; class Polyangia; order Polyangiales; family Polyangiaceae; genus Polyangium. The sequence goes on from CAYSYX010000400.1 coordinate 6,525, forward strand.
CAATGGTTTGAGCTCGAAGGATACTGATGCTCATTTGCTCGAGCTCGGGCACGGTGGCGGCGGCAACGCGTGCCCGTACCTTCGCCGGCACCTTGTCGAAACGCGCGGCGATCTGCTTCATGAGGATCGAGCGAAGCCCTTGTTCTCGGCCTTTTTCGAGCCCTTGCTCGAGTCCTCGCTCGAGCCCTTGCTCGAG
>CAYSYX010000400.1:6820-8966 GCA_964435055.1 uncultured Polyangium sp.
CCTTGCTCGAGCCCTTGCTCGAGTCCCAGTTCGCGACCTTGTTCGAGCCCTTCTTCGCGCGCTCGGTCTTCGCGCCACCCTGGCGAGCGAATATCCCAGTACGTTTCCTCATCGATCAACAGCACTTCGTGTTGTTGCATGGCCATACGAACCTCGCGGTCACTTTGCTTCGTGACACTCTGTATGTACCGCAATACGGCGGCGATTGCACGCATTCCGTTCGAGGCTCGAGCCACGTCGCGCACCAGCTTGGCATATCGCGCCAAACGCTTCACCAGATCGTCCAGGCTCGACGCTCGTTGCGCGTGTCGAAACAACAACAAAGTGACTCGTCCCAGCGCAGTCATGGCCCGATTCATCAGTTCTTCGTCATCTGCTCCGCTGATGTCTTGCATGGCCATGCCAAACCGTGGTACGTAGTCGGCCACTTCGGCCAAGCTCTCTTCGTCAATGTCCAAGAGTTCTTCTAGACGAACCGCACTCGTCCATCCCGACGGACCATGGTGCAGCACCAAAGGGATGATCACCGGAAGTTTTGTTGTGTTGGGGGTCGAAGCCAGTAGATCTTGCCAAATCGAGTGCAGGTATCCGAGCAGCCGCAGCACGAAGAAATGTTCCGGTGCACTCATGTGCTCGAACAGCACATAGATCAGCCCGGGACGACCGGCAATTTGCGCATTGAACAGCAAATCCGACTCGCTGTGAGCCAAGTCGGGATCGACGAAGTGTCCGTTTGCAACGGTCAATGTGGAAAGGTCGACGAGTTTGGCTACACGCGGTGGTAAAAGTTCAGCCAACGCCGGGCGCGCATGTTCGAGATTGCCAAACGTAAACAGGAACAGCCCGTTGTGCGGCGTATGGGCAAGTTTACGCCGTGCCTTACGTGATCGTTTGGTTTCCGGCGTCTTCGTACGTTGTCCCATGGGACAAACCCGTACTTGAAAAACCAGATCGCGACAAGCTGTTTTACATCTCGAAACGTTTGCCCTCGCGCTCCTTCGAAACGACTGCGGGAGGCCACGTCGTAACGCGCCTCCCGCATGACGTCGAATCAGCCGACGACAATCAGTCTTTGCGGTACATCGTCACGACGCACGCGCCGCCGAGGCCCAGGTTGTGCTGGAGCGCCACTTTGGCGCCTTCCACCTGGCGCGCATCCGCGGTGCCGCGCAATTGCCAAACGAGCTCGGTGCATTGCGCCAAACCCGTTGCGCCGAGCGGATGACCTTTCGACAAGAGTCCGCCCGAGGGGTTCGTCACGTACTTACCACCGTACGTGTTTTGCCCATCCCAGATGAACTTTTCCGCTTCGCCCTCTTTGCAAAGGCCCAGCGCTTCGTAGGTCAAGACTTCATTGGCTGTGAAACAATCGTGCAATTCGACGACTTGCACGTCCTCCGGCCCAAGGCCCGATTGCGCGTAGACTTTGTCGGCCGCAGCTTTCGCCATGTCAAACCCGACCATTTTGATCATGCTGTCGCCGAAGCTCGAAGCGTAATCCGTGGTCATCGCTTGCGCCGCGATGTAAATGGGGTTCGAGATGTTGTGTTTCTTGGCGAATTCATCCGAGCAAAGCACGGCCGCTGCGGCGCCGCACGTGGGCGGGCAGCATTGGAAACGCGTGAGCGGATCGAAGACCTCAGGCGAAGCCATGATCTGCTCGAGCGACAGGATTTCGTTGAACAACGCATACGGATTTCGGTTCGCATGTTGTCGGGCTTTTTCCGCAACTTTGCCGAACGTTTCGCGCTTTGCGCCGTACTTCCAGCGATATTCGCGACCGGCTCCGCCAAACATCTGCGCTGTCGGAACCGATTGATTGAATCCTTGTACGCGTTGCATGACGTCCGCGTGTTTGTCGATGGGACTCGGACGATCGCCCCATTTCGATCCCAATGCGCCTTTTTCCATTTGCTCGAAGCCGATGGCCAAAACGCACTCCGCCAAACCGCCTTCGATGGCTTGTCGCGCGAGGTAAAGCGCCGTCGATCCCGTGGAACAATTGTTGTTCACGTTGATGACGGGAATCCCGGTCAAACCCACTTCGTACACGGCGCGTTGTCCGCACGTGCTATCGCCGAAGACGTAGCCCGCATAAGCTTGCTCGATCGTGTTGTAATCGACGCCCGCGTCAGCCAGGATCTCG